>JAYTXR010000230.1:0-16073 GCA_043742865.1 Acetobacteraceae bacterium | reverse complement strand
TCACCAGCAGCTTTTCCGGCGCGTTGCGCACGGCCGCCGGGTCGTTGACCACCAGCGTGCGCGGATGGATATGCTCCAGCAGATGCGTGGCGGTGATGTAGGCCATGTCGAATGGCGGGTCCTGGCGCATCAGGATCGCATCCATCGTGCCGAGGTCGATCACCTGGGTTTCGCCAAAATCGAAGTGATTGCCGAGCACCCGCTGCACGCTTACCCGGCGCGCCCGCGCAAACAGCCGTTCCTCGCGTTTCGCGCCAAGCGCGGCCTTGCCCTCGCGCAGCCACAGGTTGCGCACTTCGTAATGCCATAATTCGTGGCCGCGCGCCTGGGCTTCCAGCATCAGCGCGAAACTGGAATCGCCATCGATGCCGATGCTTTCCATCGGGTCCATCTGGACCGCGACCATCAGCTGCCGAGCCATGCTGCTACCCCCATCCGCCATCCTGGGGTCCGTCTACCGGCTTGGCGCGGATCGGGAAAGGGCCGGGCTATGAGGCCAGCCGGCCGATCGCGGCGATCACCGGGTCGGGCTTTTCCACCGGCACCATGTGACCGGCTTCGGCCACGATCACCAGTTCGGCGCCGGGGATCGCATCCTTGAACGCATGCGCATACGGGGCGGGATAGATCCGGTCGCTGTCGCCCCAGACCAGCACGGTGCGCGCCTTGATCCGGTGGATGCGGTCCTTCAGCCCGCGTTCGGGGATCGGGAACAGGAATTTTCCGGCCATCCCCATGGTGCGCGAGTTGTTGACCAGGAACGGGATCAGGAAGGCGGGGTCGCTGATGTCGATATCCGCGGTCATCATCTTTTGCCCGAACGCCGCGTCGTGAAACAGCAGCGGCGGGAATTCCCGCGGCAGCAGCGAGAACAGGTCCGGCGATGGATATTCCTCGATCCACAGCCCGGCCGAGGCGATCAGCACCAGCCTGTCCACCTCGTTCGGCGCCACCGCGGCCATTTCGGCAGCGATCATGCCGCCCATCGAATGGCCGGCCAGGATCGGTCGCTTCAGCCCCAACGCCTCCAGCACGTCCAGCGTGTGCAGGGTGACATCCTGCATGTCGCGGATCGAAGCGCATTCGTCGGACGCCCCGAACCCCGGCAGCAGCGGCGCGGTGACGCGGTATTTCTCCGCCAGTTTCAGCAGGAACGGATTATCGGCATCGAGCCCGGACGCGCCGTGCAGGAAAACCACATCCTCGCCGGCGCCGCCCTGCAGAACGTGGATCTCGCCGTGATGGGTCGGCAGTTTTTTCAGCGCGATCATTTCGCTGGCACCGTCTGCTGCACCGGCAGGGTTTTGGTGCCGAAACCGGCCGGCAGCGGCGCAGGTTTGGCACGCTTCGGCAGCGGCTTGCACCAGAACCGGTTATCGTCGGCGTGCTCGGGGAACATGTCGCGCAGTTGCGGCATCACCTTCTCGGCGAATAATTTGGTCGAATACATGCATTTGTCGACCGGCATGTTGCCCACATGCAGCAACATGAAGATGTTGCCGACATGCAGGTTTTTGATCAGCTGCTCCATCCGCTGGCGCACCGTCTCGGGCGAGCCGGCGATGATGTAGCCGCCATCCACCAGATCCTTCCAGGTCAGCGGCGGCGCCACGGTGCGCGAATACTGGTTCACATTGCCGGTTTGCAGCGTCTTGATCGTGCGGTACCCCGGCGCATCGGCAAAGCCCGGGAACACGTGCAGACAGCGATTGTAGAAATAGAACGCGTGCTCCGAATACAGCCGCTCGGCCTCCGCGTCGGTCTCCGCCACGAACACGGTCTGCGCGAAGCCGGCGCGGTACGGGGAGTTGTCGGCGTTGCGCTCGCCAACGCGGTTCCAGTAGCCCTCCATCAGCGACTGCGCCCGTTTGTAGCCGCTGAAACTGAGGTAGGAATAGCTGTAGGTGTGATCCAGGCAGAAATCATAGGTCTCGACCGATCCGCCGCCGGGGATATGGATCGGCGGGTGCGGCTTCTGCACCGTCTTCGGCCATAAATTCACATGCCGCAGCTTGGTGTAGCGGCCATTGAACGCAAAGGGTTCGTCCTCGGTCCAAGCGCGGATGATCAGCTCATGCGCCTCGGTGTATTTCTCCCGCGTCAACGCCGGGATGGTGCCATAGCAGAAATTGGTGTCCATCGAGGTGCCGACCGGGAACCCCGCAACCAGCCGCCCGCCGGAAATTCCGTCCAGCATGGCGAATTCTTCCGCCACCCGGATCGGCGGGTTATACAGCGCGATCGAGTTGCCGAGCACCACGATCGCCGCGTTTTCGGTCCGCCGTGCCAAAGCGGCGGCGATCAGGTTCGGCGACGGCATCAGCCCGTAGCCGTTCTGGTGATGCTCGTTGATGCCGATGCCATCGAAGCCGAGCGTGTCGGCGTATTCCAACAAATCCAGGTAGTTGTTGTAGACCTCATGGCCCTTGACCGGATCGTATAGCCGGCTGTCGATATCGACCCAGACCGAGCGATGCTTACCGCGGAAATCATCCGGCAGATGCGGCCAGGGCATCAGATTGAACCAAGTGAAGCGCATGGGTTTTTTCCTACCTACTGGCGGGTAGCCTTATGCAAAAGCGGTGTGGTTGTCCAGCACGCCATGGGGTGCCATGCGCTTGCTGACGGGCATGGCCCGTTTCGACCTGTACCGGCTGCCGGTGGGTCTGCAACTCGTGGTGGATTTCAATCAGACCACGCTTCTGCGAAAATCGGAACCCACGTCGTCGCGCCGCTGATCCCGGTCGATGATCTGGGCGCGTTGATCACAGACTTGAACCCCGTGATCCAGATCCAGCAGCGGGATTACGCGTTCGTCGCGCAATCTCCGGCAACGCTGACCAGGGCGGAGCTGGGGGAGCATCTCGGCCCAAGTCGGAGCACTCCGACGAAATGGCACGCGCGCTGGATATCCTCCTGAGCGGATTTTGATCTGGCGCGAAACTAACCTCCCGCTCAGTTCAGCCGCGACCGCAACTCCTCCATCGCCGCCCGCGCCCGGCTGGCGGCCTCGCCCTGCGGCACCAATTTCAAAAACCGCTCAAAGCAGCGTAGGGCCGCGCCCACCCGGTCGAGCCGCTGGTTGATCAGTGCCGCTTCCCGCCACAGCGCGGAGTAATCGGGCGCGATCAGCAGCATGTCCTCCGCACCGGCCAGCGCGCCGGCCAGGTCGCCTTGCTGTAGCCGGCGGGTCTTGATGTTGTTCTGCAGCCGCAGCAACACGTCGCGCGAACCCATCGCCTGCAGCACGCCTGGCCGCAATTCCGCCTTTGGACCCTCCACGCGCTTGATCAGCGCCCGCAAATCCTTCGGATCGAGCGGCGTGCCGCCGTCGAACACGTCCAGCACCGTTTTGCTGTCGCGGCCCTGCAGCGCGATCAAAAAATGGCCGGGGAAATCCACGCCATGCGCCGCCCACCCGGCCGCCCGCGCCGCGTGCAGCCACAAGATCCCCAGCGAAACCGGTAAGCCCAGCTTGCGCTCGGTCACCCGGATCAAATTCGCGTTCGCCGGATCGTCATAGCTCTGCATGTCGCCGGCATACCCATGCCGACCGCCGATCAGCCCCGCCAAAGCCCCGGCCCGAGCCGACAAATCGTCATCGGGCACATCGCGCGCGAGCTCGGCCGCATTGCGGGCAAGCTCCGAAAGCCTCGCCCGCGCGCCCTGCCAATCCGCTTCCGGCGCATCCACGCGGGCCAGCTGCAACGCGGCGTCAGCAATGTCGATCTCCGCGTCCGGCAGCTGCCCAATCGCCTCCAAAGCGGCGCGGTTGTCGGTCATAGGAAAGCAAGGCCAGGAGGCTTTGCCCCCTGGACCCCCAGCAAGGGACAGTCGTCCCTTGCATCCCTCGATGGGGTTTGTCGAAGAGGGGGCATGTCTCGATGGTTGCAACCGTTCCGTCGGTTGCGCCCCCTCTTCGACAAACCCGTCCAAGGGGTCCAGGGGATGACTATCCCCTGGCGGGGTCCAGGGGCAGCGCCCCTGGCCTTGCTTCCTATGCCCGTCACTCCGCCGCCGTTTCGGGGAGATAGAGCGCCTTGCCGGCCGCGGCGAATTCGGCACTTTTGGCTTCCATGCCGGCCATGCGTTCGGCTTCCACGCGCAGATCCTGGGTGATGCGCATGGAGCAGAATTTGGGGCCGCACATGGAGCAGAAATGCGCCACCTTATGCGCGTCCTTCGGCAGGGTTTCGTCGTGGAAGCTGCGCGCGGTATCGGGGTCCAGCCCCAGGTTGAACTGGTCTTCCCAGCGGAACTCGAACCGCGCGCGCGACACTGCATCGTCGCGCAACTTGGCGGCCGGGTGGCCCTTGGCCAGGTCGGCGGCGTGGGCGGCGAGTTTGTAGGTGATCACGCCGGTTTTCACGTCGTCGCGGTTGGGCAGACCGAGATGTTCCTTGGGCGTCACGTAGCAGAGCATCGCGGTGCCGAACCAGCCGATCATGGCCGCGCCAATGGCCGAGGTGATGTGGTCGTAGCCAGGGGCGATATCGGTGGTCAGCGGGCCGAGTGTGTAGAACGGCGCCTCGCCGCAGACTTCCAGCTGCTTGGTCATGTTGACCTTGATCTTGTGCATCGGCACGTGGCCGGGGCCCTCGATCATCACCTGGCAGCCTTTGGCCCAGGCGATCTTGGTCAGTTCTCCAAGCGTGTCCAATTCGGCGAATTGCGCCGCGTCATTGGCGTCGGCGTTGGAGCCGGGGCGCAGCCCGTCGCCGAGCGAGAACGACACGTCGTATTTGCGCATGATATCGCATATGTCGGAAAAATGCTCGTAGAGGAAGCTTTCCTTGTGATGCGACAGGCACCAGCGCGCCATGATCGACCCGCCGCGCGAGACGATGCCGGTGACGCGCTTGGCGGTCAGCGGCACGTGGTGCAGCCGCACGCCGGCATGGATGGTGAAGTAATCCACGCCCTGTTCGGCCTGCTCGATCAGCGTGTCGCGGAATATTTCCCAGGTCAGCTTATCGGGCTCGCCGTCGACTTTCTCCAGCGCCTGGTAGATCGGCACCGTGCCGATCGGCACCGACGAATTGCGCATGATCCAGCCGCGGATGTTGTGGATGTTACGCCCGGTAGACAGATCCATGACCGTGTCGGCACCCCAGCGGGTCGCCCAGACCAGTTTTTCAACCTCTTCCGCCACGCCGGAGCTGACCGCGGAGTTGCCGATATTGGCGTTGATCTTGACCAGGAAGTTGCGGCCGATGATGACCGGCTCCAGCTCCGGGTGGTTGATGTTGGCGGGAATGATGGCCCGGCCGCGGGCGATTTCGCTGCGGACAAACTCCGGGGTGACGAATTCGGGGATTTCGGCGCCGAAATCCTCGCCGTCGGCGATGCGTTCCGCCGCCCCTTCGGACGCCTGCAGGCGGCCGAGGTTTTCGCGGTGCGCGACGTAGATCATCTCCTCGGTGACGATGCCGGCGCGGGCGTATTCGTATTGGGTGACCAGCTTGCCGTCCTGGCCGACCAGGATCGGGATTTCCGCCGGGCATTCGGGCACCAGCCTGTCGGCGCCGACATTTCCGTTATCCTCGGGCTTTACCGCGCGGACGTTGGCGGGAACCAGGCCACGGGTGGCGAGCCAGGCGCTGCGCAGCGGCGCCAGCCCGGCAGCGAGGTCGATCGTGACCCCCGGATCGGTATACGGGCCCGAGGTATCGTAGGTCGGGAACGGCGCTTCCCGGGACGACGGATCGAGCGGGATCACCCGGAACGGCACGCGGATATCGGGCCGGCCCTCCGGACTGGAATAGACCTTGTGCGAGCCCACGATCGGGCCGGTGGTGACCGAGCTTGGCTTCTGCTGGACCGTCATGACGTCTCTCCCGTTATCGGTTCGGATGCATGCGACGGGATGGGGGCTGGTGCGGAAATCTCCCCGTCCCTCCGCCGGCATGATCCGGTTCAGGTATAAAGGGTCACCGCGCTGTCCGGGCCTGGCCCGACCGTCGGTATCTCAGCCCCCTGCGGGACCCCCCTCGGTAATTTTCAAGGATGCGGCGATTTCAGCAAGGGTGTCAAACACTGGATCGGCTTGGCCATGCGCCACATCACGTCCGACGCTGCAGGGGAACCCGAATGGACCGCTTGGATGGCGCCAGGGCGTGAACCCTCCAGCGGAAACCGGTATGGTGCCCAGGGGCGGATTCGAACCACCGACACTGCGATTTTCAGTCGCATGCTCTACCAACTGAGCTACCTGGGCGTCCGTCAGATGACCGGAGGCGGTCGCAATAGCCCAACCTCGCGGGTCGATCAAGCCGTGTCCCGGCCAATCACGACGTATCGCGCCTATCCCTCCCCGTCCTCCCGATCCGGCTCCGGTTCCAAACCAGGCCCGGGAACCCGGTACTCGCCGGTCAGCCAGCTGCCCAGATCGGCATCGGCACAGCGGCGCGAGCAGAAGGGCCGGAACTGCGCGACCGCCGGGCGGCGGCAGAGCGGGCAGCGTGGATCGGGGTTTTGGGTCTGGGTGGATTCGCGGTCAGGCACGGCGTTCCGCCTCCAGCTTCCATTCTGTTGCTGCCAATCCGGGGTCGCTGCGTAGCAGGGGGCGCCGGCCGGTGCGGCGGGCGTAATCCTCCAGCGCCAGCGCATCCTCCTGCAACGCGGCAACCACGGCAGGGGCGGCGCGCAGCGCCAGGGCGGCCGACAGATCGGCAGCGCCCGCTCCCGCCATCGCCCGCAAGGCAGCCAGGCCGGCGGCGTGCGGGCCGGCCAGCAATTCGTGCAGCGGCGGGTGGGCGCGCGGGCGCAGAATTTCGGCCAGGCCCAGCGCGGTGAAACCCAAAAACCTCGGATGCATCGGGTCGCCGGCCAGCGCCTCGGCCAGCGCCGGCCCCAGGGCGGCGCGTTTGCGCGCCGGCATGCCGGCCAGATCGACGACGATGGCGCCCGACAGATTGCGCAGCCGGATCTGTCTGGCCAGCGCCGGCAGCAGCCGGCGGTTCAGCATGGACTGCGCCCGTGCCTTGCCCTCGCGCGCCGCGGTCATCGCGCCGGCATCCACATCGATCGCCACCAGCGCCGGCGTCGGGTGGATCGACAGCCGCGCCCCGCCCGGCAAATTCACCACCGGGGATTCCAGCGCCTCGATCTGCTCGGCCAGCGCGTCGGCAAATAGCTCCCGCGTCACGCAGACGCGATCCCCCAGCAGCGGCGCCAGGGAAGCGGCCACCCCGGCATCGTCGATCCAAACAGATGCGTCCGGCCAGATCGCGGCCAGCCGCTCGACCGCACCGGGGCCACGGCGCAGCAAGGCCACCTTCCCGGCGCCAATCCCGGATGGGTCCAGTTTCGCGGTCAGCCTGGGTCCTTTGCCGCCCTGTGCGGCGCGGGTGATCCGCACTTCGAGCAGCGCGCCCTCGGTCAGGCCGGCACCCCCCTCGCTGTCGGGCAGAAACCCCTCGGCGCCGGCCAGGGCGACGAACGCGCCGGCCATCGCCGGCACCACGGCGATCACCCGGCCCCGGTGCACATCGCCGACGCCGTCCGGCGTGCCGGGCCGGCCGATCGCGTAGTCGAGCAGCAAATCCCCCTCCGCCGCCGCCACCCGGATTTCACCGGGGCTGCAGGTGGCCAAAATGCGGATCACAGAATGATTCGGATCATGGGATGATGCGGGTCATGGAATAATCCAGCCTCGCCCGCGCAGCAGCTGCGCGGTTTCAAACAGCGGCAATCCCACCACGTTGGAATAGCTGCCGGAAAGGAAGCGCACAAAGGCGCCCGCGACGCCCTGGATGGCGTAACCCCCCGCCTTGCCGCGCCACTCGCCGCCCGCCAGGTAGGCGGCGATCTGGTCCCCGGTCAGCCGGGCAAATCCGACCACGCTGGTCACGCAGCGCTCGGTCCGCCGCCCATCCGGCCCGACCAGCACCACCGCGGTCAGCACGCTGTGCCGCCTTCCCGAAAGAAGCGCCAGGCAGCGCCGGGCCGCGTCTTCGGTTTCGGTCTTGGGTAAAACGCGCCGCCCCACGGCCACTACGGTATCCGCCGCCAGCACGCAGCCGGGCTCGGCCACCACGGCGGAAGCCTTGGCATGCGCCAGCCGCAATGCCAGCAGGCGGGGCAACTCGGCTTTCTTTGGGGTTTCGTCGATATCGGCGGGCAAGACCAAGGCGGGGGTAATGCCGATCTGCGCCAGTAGCGCCAGCCGCCTCGGGCTGGCCGAGGCCAGGACCAGCCGGGGTGCGGTCACTTGAAGCGAAAAGTGATCCGGCCCTTGCTCAAATCGTAGGGGGTCATCTCCACATTTACCCGATCGCCGGCCAGTACGCGGATGCGGTTCTTGCGCATCTTGCCGCTGGTATGGGCCAGGATCGAGTGTTCATTCTCGAGCTTCACGCGAAACATGGCGTTGGGCAGCAGCTCCATCACCGTACCGCTGAATTCGATCATCTCTTCTTTGGACATCAGACCTCGTGAAGGGTTTCAGTTTCGAGGCGGAACATGGCCGCAGTCCCCCGCTAGGTCAAGCAAAGCCCAGCCGAAGTGCCACACTGCGACCATGCGCCTGCAAGCCTTCCGCTTCCGCCAGCGCCATCGCCGCCGGTCCGACAACCGCCAGCGCCGCCGCATCCGCCGCCACCCAGGTGGTGCGCTTGAGGAAGTCGAACACCGACAAGCCTGAGGCGAAACGCGCCGTCCGCCCGGTCGGCAGCACGTGGTTCGGCCCGGCCACGTAGTCACCGATGGCTTCCGGGCAGAACGCGCCGAGGAACGCCGCCCCGGCGTGGCGTATGCGAGCGAAGATCGCCTCCGGCGCCGGCAGCATGATCTGCAGATGCTCGGGCGCGATGCGGTCCGACAGCGCCACCGCCTCATCCCAGTCGCGCACCAGCAGGATCGCACCATGCGCCGCCCAGCTCGCCCCGGCGATGTCCGCGCGGGGCAGGGTGGGGATTTCCGCTGCCACCGCCGCGGCCACCGCCTCGGCAAAGTCGCGGTCGTCGGTGATCAGGATCGCCTGCGCCGCTTCGTCATGCTCGGCCTGGGCCAGCAAATCCACCGCCACGCGGCGCGGATCGTTGGCCGCGTCGGCCAGGATCAGCACCTCTGACGGGCCGGCGATGTTGTCGATGCCGACGCGGCCGAACACCTGCCGCTTGGCCTCGGCGACCCAGGCATTGCCCGGCCCGACGATCCGGTCCACCGGCGCGATGGTGCCCGTGCCCCAGGCCATCGCCGCCACCGCCTGGGCGCCGCCGACCCGGTAAATCTCGGTCACCCCCGCGCGCCGCGCCGCGGCCAGCACCAGCGGGTTCAGCACCCCGTCCGGGGTTGGCACGCACATGGCGATCCGACCGACCCCAGCGACGCGCGCCGGCAGTGCGTTCATCAGCACCGAGGACGGATAGGCCGCCTTGCCGCCCGGCACATACAGCCCGACCGCATCCAGCGCGCCCCAGCGCATCCCCAAGGTCAGCCCGGCCGCGTCGGTCATGCGTAGGTCGGACGGCATCTGGGCGCGATGAAACAGCTCGATCCGCTCGGCCGCCAGATCCAGCGCGGCCATCAGATTTTCCGGAATTTCCGCCACCGCCGCATCGATCTCCGCGGCACGGACCCGCAGCGTCTGCGCCGTCAGCGTCAGCCGGTCGAACCGCCTTGTGTAGTCGATCACCGCCGCGTCGCCGCGCGCGCGCACATCGGCGATGATGGCGCCCACCGCCGGACCCACGGTTTCGGTGGTTTCGCGTGCCTGATTGAGCAGCGCGGCAAAATCGGTCTCAAAACCGGCATCCTGGGTGGACAGAAACCTCACGCGCCCTCCAGCGCGGCGCGGAACCGCGCGATCCAGCCGCCGATCAGCTCTGGCTGGGTTTTCAGCGCGGTGCGGTTGACGATCAGCCGGCTGGTGACGATGTCGATCACCTCGGTTTCCACCAGCCCGTTGGCCTTCAGCGTGGAGCCGGTCGCCACCAGATCGACGATCAGCCGCGCCAGGCCAAGCGTCGGCGCCAGCTCCATCGCGCCGTTCAGATGCACCACATCGGCATGCACGCCGCGGGCGGCGAAATGGCGTTTGGCGATGGTCGGGTATTTGGTCGCCACCCGCACGCGCGACCACAGCAGCGGGTCGTCGCTGCCGGCGGTCTCGGCCGGCTCGGCAACCGAGATCCGGCATTGGCCGATGCCGAGGTCGAGCGGGGCATAGATCTCCGGATAGTCGAATTCCATCAGCACGTCGGCGCCGCAGATGCCGAGCTGGGCAGCGCCGAACGCGACGAAGGTGGCGACGTCGAACGGGCGCACCCGTACTACGTCCAAATTCGGGTCCTCGGTCGGAAAGCGCAGCCGGCGACTGTCCTCATCGGTGTAATCGGCGGCCGGCACGATCCCGGCGCGCGCCAGCAACGGGCCACATTCCGCCAGAATGCGCCCCTTCGGCAGCGCCAGGATCAACGGCCCAGACGCTTCCGGGGCCAGGGAGGCGGCCGAATAGGGTGCGGTCATGCAAAAAACTCCACCATGCGCGGCGCTTTAGCGCACGAGAGCGGTTGGCGTAAGGGGTGAGAGCAATATCGCTTGAGAGTGCTTCAACCGAGCGATGAAATTGCTCGTTACAACAAAGATTTAGCGCAGGATCTATCCGTCGTTCTGAAACGATCCGGCTCTAAAGAAACCCGGTCTCCGGGATCCTGCCGAACAGGACCTGCCCGACGGCCTCGAAATGCGCGGAACGGCCCTGGATCTGCTGCACCACGGTATGGATGTCGCGGAACCGCCGCTCGAACGGCGAGCCCGGCACGATCGCATCGGTGCCGGCGGCCTTGTAGGCGTAATCGGCAACCTCCGTCGCGGTCAGGATCGCGTGCGCGCAGGCCAGCCGCACCCGGGCACGGTCGGCAATGGCGATGATCTCCATGCCCTCCACCCGACCCCAGATCTCCTGCAAGCTCTGGCTCAGATACGCCTGCGCGGCGCCGAGCTTTGCCTCGTTGCGGGCGTAATCGGCCTGCACCACCGCATTGTCGGCCAGGCGCTGCAGCCCGCGCGGCACCTTGCTGCCGGCCAGTTCCCTGAACGCCTCCAGCATCGCCCGCGCGATGCCGATGGCCACGCCCGAGACGCCGACGGCATAGATCCCCTGCATCGGGAACGCATAGAGCCGGCCGGGATCGCGGCGCAGGGAAGGGTCCTCGCGGGTGGAGCTGAACGCCTCCGGCACAAACACATCCGTCAGCGCGTAGGAATCGCTGGCTGTTCCGCGCAGGCCGATGGTGTTCCAGCTGGCCTCCAGCACCGCCTGCCCGGCCGGGAACAGCAGGGTGCGGATCGCCGGACGGCCGAGATGGTTCAGCCGCAGGCCGCCATCCGGCTCGATGACCTGGCAATGCGCCCCCAGCCAGGTCGCCGCCCGGCAGCCGGAGGCAAAACTCCAGCCCCCGCTGACCCGATAGCCCCCGGGAATTGCCTTCGCCTGGCTCGCATTCGGCGGCCCCCAGGCGATTATGGCGCCTGGATCGGCGAAGATGGTTTTGGCCGTTTCCGGCTCCAGAAACACCGCGATCAGGGCAGCGGAATTGGCCACGAACATGTTCCACCCGACCGAGGCATCGGCCCGGGCAATTTCCTCAATGACGCGCAGATAGGTCCAGGGTTCAATCTGGTCGCCGCCGAGCGAGCGCGCCAGCAGCATCCGGAACAGCCGCGCCTGGTGCAACTGCGCCAGCAACGCCTCGGGAAGGCGCTGGGTGCGCTCGATCTCCCCGGCAGCCGCTTCGATCGCCGGCTGCAATTTCCGCGCCCGCTGGACCGGACCATTTTGGATGGCTTCGGGGGCGGTCGTATCGGATCTGGTCAGATGATTCATCTTCCGCCGCCCGGTTGCTGAACAAGACTACCGGCGCGCCAGCGGCCGCTGTCAATCACCGGTTATGGTTGGGCGAGGAATCGGCTACCCTGCTCCGAGGAATCGTCCCGTCTGTCGCCAAACTCGGAGCCCCGCGCCATGAGCACCCTGTCCGCCGCCGATCTCGCGGTCACCGACCGCAACCTGGCCATGGAACTGGTCCGCGTGACCGAGGCCGCCGCCCTGGCCGCGTCGCGCTGGATCGGGCTTGGCAAGAAGAACGAAGCCGACGGCGCCGCGGTGGAGGCAATGCGCAGATCCTTCGACACCGTGCAGATCGACGGCACCGTGGTGATCGGCGAGGGCGAAATGGACGAAGCGCCCATGCTGTTCATCGGCGAGAAGGTCGGCCGTGGCGGCCCCGCCATGGACATCGCCGTCGATCCGCTGGAAGGCACCACCCTGACCGCCAAGGGCGGCCCGAACGCCATCGCCACCGTGGCGCTGGCCGAACGCGGCGGCTTTCTGCATGCGCCGGACATCTACATGGACAAGATCGCCGTTGGCGGCGGACTGCCGGACGGCGTGGTGGATATCGACGCGCCGGTGGCCGAAAACCTGCGCAATCTCGCCCGCGCCAAGAAGTGCGACGTGTCCGACCTGATGGTCTGCATCCTCGACCGCGACCGGCATCGGGAAATCATCGCCAAATGCCGGGAGGCCGGGGCCCGCATCATGCTGATCAGCGACGGCGACGTGGCCGGCGTGATCGCCACTGCGACGGCCGATAGCGAGGTGGACATCTATCTCGGGTCCGGTGGCGCGCCAGAGGGCGTGTTGTCTGCGGCGGCTTTGCGCTGCATCGGCGGGCAGATGCAGGGAAGGCTGTTATATGAGAACGAGGAGCAGATCGCTCGCGCCCTTTCCATGGGCATCACCGACCCGAACCAGAAATACACCATCGCGGAAATGGCCAAAGGCGACGTGATGTTTGCGGCCACCGGCGTTACCTCCGGCGCGATGCTGCGCGGCGTGAAGCGTTTGGGCCACGGCGCGATCACCCATTCGATCGTGATGCGCAGCAAGTCCGGCACCGTGCGTTATATCGAGGGGCACCATAACTTCGACAAGAAGACATGGACGCCAACCTAAGGGCCGTCCGCTGACCGAGACCGTCCTCGGCGTCGGCCGCAGCCTTAGCGGCCGACGCTGGATCTGGCGCACCGGGGAAGACCGCGTGGCGCTGGGCATTGCCCAGCGGCTCGGTCTGCCGGAAATTGTCGGGCGGCTGCTGGCCGCCCGCAATGTCGGGATCGAGGACGCCGCCAGTTTTCTCGACCCGACCCTGCGCGCCCTGCTGCCGGACCCTTCTGCGCTGGCGGATATGGATGTTGCAGCCGAGCGCCTGGCGCATGCCGTGCGGCACGGCGAAACCGTGGGCGTGTTTGGCGATTACGACGTCGATGGCGCTGCCAGTTCCACTTTGATGATCGGGTTGCTGCGCGGCCTGGGCTGCGCGGTGGTTTACTATGTGCCGGACCGCCTGACCGAGGGCTACGGCCCGAACGGCCCGGCATTGCGCGCGCTGGTGGCACAAGGGGCCAGGCTGATCGTCTGCGTCGATTGCGGCACGGCGGCGGCCGATGCGCTGGCGGTGGTGCATAATCAGGCCGATGTCATTGTGCTCGACCACCACAAGATCGAGGGTGCCCCGCCGCCGATCCGCGCCACGGTCAACCCGAACCGGCTGGATGACAGTTCCGGCATGGGCATGCTGTGCGCCACCGCGGTGGCCTTCCTGACCGCGGTTGCCGTTATTCGCACGCTACGTCGCCAGGGCTTTTTCCAAACCCGCCCAGAACCCGATTTGCTGGGCCTGCTGGACCTTGTGGCGCTGGCCACCGTCTGCGACGTGATGCCGCTGACCGGGCTTAATCGCGCTTTGGTCACCCAGGGCCTGAAAGTAATGGCCCGCCGCTCCCGCCCCGGCATTGCCGCGTTGCTGGATGTGGCACAGGCCAAGGATCGGCCCACCGCCTTTACCTGCGGCTTTGCCCTGGGGCCGCGGATCAACGCCGCCGGACGTATCAGCGAGGCCGATCTTGGTGTGCGCCTGCTGCTATGCAACGACGAAATTGAGGCACGTTCCCTTGCTGCCACGCTCGATGCGGTGAACCGCCAGCGCCAGGAGGTGGAACTGTCGATGCTGGACACGGCGATGCGCGAGGCCGAGCGCCAGTCCGAAGCGGGCAACGCAACCCTGCTGGTGGCCGGCGCGGATTGGCATCCCGGCGTGGTCGGTATCGTGGCTGGCCGCATCAAGGAACGCTTCAATCGCCCAACCTGCGTTGCTGCCATCGCCGACGGGATTGCCAAGGGATCTGGCCGGTCGGTCGGCGGAATAGACCTTGGCGGCACGGTGATCGCCGCCCGCCAGCTTGGCATTCTGCTTAGCGGCGGCGGCCACGCGATGGCCGCCGGGTTCTCGCTGGATGCGGGGCGCCTCGCGGACTTCCATGCGTTTCTGAACGAACGCCTGGCGGCTGCCGCGTTGCTGCCTGCCGCAGCCGATCTGGCGATTGAGGCAACCCTTTCCGTGCCGGGTGCCACCACCGAACTGGCCCAGCAATTGCTGCATTTGGCCCCGTTCGGCAACGGCAACGAGGAACCGGTTTTCGTGCTGCCCCGCGCCCGCGTAATCCGCGCCGATCGCATCGGCCGCGAAGGCGCCACCATCCGCGCCTTCGTCGAAGGCGAGGGCGGCGGTCCGCGCCTTAAAACCCTGATGTTCCGCGCCCGCGAAGGCGCCCTGTCCGACGCCCTGATGAACCGCGACGGCGTGGCGCTGAACCTGGCCGGCCATCTGCGGGCGGAGGAATGGAACGGCAAGGTAACCGCCGGCTTCTTTATCTCCGACGCGGCCGTGGCCTGACAGTTGCGGTGGTTTGTGTGCCACGCTTGACCATAGCCGCGCGTTCGCTTACCAAGCGCCTCCCTCTGTCCCGTTCGTCTAGAGGCCTAGGACACCGCCCTCTCACGGCGGTAACACGAGTTCGAATCTCGTACGGGGCACCAGGTTTTCCAATGAGTTAGCCTTTTGCTATCGCAAAACTAACTGATTTAGGTAGTTTGGTAGGGAGTAAACGCCTCCGAACGTCTGCGGTTTGGGGCGAATGGTCGCAGGGTCGATCCACCCGTGACCGCCATTCCCCCTTATCCCGCGCCAACAAGTTCCGAACCGTCGAACGGTGCTATTCCCCACCGCGCGCTCCGCCCGTGTTTCTGTTATGTTTGCGCTGCGTCGATAAAACGCAATTACAATACCGGTGAGGGATACGACGTGCGAAACGTCCAAGGCAGGATTATGGAGCCACCACACGCGGCGAGCAGCAAGTCGCGCACTGGTATTAAAACGTATCTAGCCATGACGCTTACCGCGTTTCTGACCGCCTGTGCGTCGGAAGGATTTTCTTCTTCACCGGCTGTCCTGCCTTCGTCATCAGCCGTCAACAATTCCATGGCCTGCATCATCGCATTAAGAGTTGGAATTTATCAGGGTGGGATGGCTTCGTGGGATGCTAATCCAAGAAATGCGGCATACGTGTCTGAGGCGGAGCGACGTGGATTCACCCCGGAAACGTGTGCCTCGCTGGTCACAGGCGATAGCCCACAGGCCGCGACTGCATCCTCAACCTCCCCAAGAACGGTAATTGATGTTCCGTTACGGCCGGAAAGGTCGGGTTCTCCCGCCGGTGCGTCGGCTATTATGATGCAAAGGCAAGTCGGGATATTCGTGATCCCTGTGACGATAAACAACGCAATTACCCTCGGATTCATTCTGGATAGCGGTGCCTCCGATGTCAGTATTCCCGCTGACGTCGTCAAGACTTTAATCCGCACCGGCACCATTCAAGGCACGGACTTTCTAGGTTCTAAGCACTACAGGCTTGCAGACGGCTCGGTCGTCCCAAATGCCACTTTTCGAATACGTACGTTGAAGGTCGGAGAGAGGCAGATTGAGAACATCGAAGGAAGCGTCGCTTCTGTCGATAGCCCACTCCTCCTTGGTCAGAGCTTTTTAGGTCGGTTTAAGTCCTGGTCTGTCGATAATCAACGCCACATGCTGATCCTTAATTAGATCGAGAAAATAAAGAATCGGCGTAAGCTAGTCGATTTAGAAGACCACTTTTCCTTACATATCTTTCGGTCATTTTCACCGACGTGTGCGCGCGCGGCGGTCTAATACCAACCTGCACGGTTTTTG
>JAYTXR010000229.1:0-14750 GCA_043742865.1 Acetobacteraceae bacterium | reverse complement strand
GGCGGGCGCTGAGGCGGTCGCGCTCGGCCCGCAGCGCGTCGCGGTCGGTGGCGAGGCGGACCTGGTCCTCGCGAAGGGCGGCCAGGTCACGCGTGAGGGCGTCGCGAACGCCGGTGCTGGTGGCGATCTCGCGACCCAGACCGGCAACCGATTGCTGGAGGTCGGCGCCGCGGCCCTTCTCCAGGGAAAGCATGTCGGTGAGCTCCGCGACCTGGCGGTTCAGGCGGTCGAGCGCCCGATCCCGGCCGGTAAGGGCGACGGAGAGGAAGGCCTGTGCCAGCACGAACACGAGCAGCACGAAGATGATGACCATCAGCAGCGTGGACAGCGCGTCCACATAACCCGGCCAGGCATCCAGGCCGTTGCCGCCGGAACGGCGCCTGCGGGCGGCCATCGGCTGCTACCGGCCGCCGTCCGGCGGCGCGGTATTGGCGACCGGCCGGCCCGCGACGGTGCGGGTCAGCAGCCGCAGATCGCCGCGCAAATCCGCCAGCGACTGCGCCCGGCCCTGTTCGGCCTCCGCCAGCATGCGTTGCAACACCAGCTCGATGTTGCGCAGATGCGCCCGCAGGATCTCGTCCCCGCCGGCACCAGAATCGGGGCGGACATCGGGGCGGGCATCAGGGCGGCTTGCGGCGAAGCGGGCCAGTGCCGGCGCCAGGGCTGCCTGCGACTCGCCGATGCGCAGCATCAGCTGCTGGCTGGCGCGCAGCGTGTCGGTCAGCACGCCCATGCGCTCGGCCAGCTGGGTGACGGCCTGGCCCATCTGGGCCCCGCGGTCCTCGCCGCGCGTCAGCACCCGCTGCAGCTGCTCCATGTTCTCCGCGGTCTGCTCCAGCAGCGCCTGCACATAGACCGGCACCGAGCCATCGCCCTCGGCGAGGATGCCGGAAGACAGCCGGGTCAGCCCGGCCAGCCATTCCTCCAGCTCGTTATAGAACCGGTTCTGCGCCTGACCGGCGGTCAGATCGAGGAAACCCAGCACCAGCGCGCCGGCCAGGCCGAACATCGAGGCCGAAAACGCGGTGCCCATGCCGGCGATCGGCTTGATCAGGCCGGCCTTCAATTGCTCGAACAGCAGGTTCACATCGCCCGACCCCACCGTCATCGAGCCGATCACGTCCGATACCGCGCCGACGGTCTTCAGCAGCCCCCAGAACGTACCAAGCAGGCCAAGGAAAATCAGTAGCCCGGTCATGTAGCGCGACAATTCGCGGCTTTCGTCTAGGCGCGAGGCGATCCCGTCCAGCAGGCTGCGCATTCCCACCGCCGACAGCGTGAAGCGGCCGCGACCCTCGGCATCGTCGTGGCGGGCGGCCAGCATATGGGCCATCGGCGCCAATAATTTCGGCGCCACAGGCGCGGATACGCTGGCCAGACGCTGGCGCGATTGCTGGAAGCCCTCGACCCAGGCGACTTCCGGCGCCAGCCGGGTCACCTGTCCCAAATTCCACAGTATGCCCAGCAGCAGCACCAGCAGGATCAGGCTGTTCAGCGCCGGGTTGTTCAGGAACGCGGTGATCAGCACCGGCGACAGCAGGCCGGCCAGCAGCAGCACCGCGGCCAGGAAGGCGATCATGCGCAGCAGGTAGTTGCGCGGATGCGTCATGGGGTTTTCGCAGCTCCCGGCAGCGGCATCGAAATTTCGGGCGGCAGGTCGGGCGGCGGCGGCAGCGCCAAATCGGGCGGCGGCGCGTTGGCCCCGAGCACGCTGACATCGACCCGGTCCGGTGTGGCACTGCCGGCGGCGGCGCCGAGCGCGCGGACATAGATGCGTGTGGACGCCACCCCGGCACTCATCAGCACGCTGCGCACCGCCAGCGCGCGCGCCAGCGACAGCCGCCGCGCGGTGGACGGGTCCTCCGCCGTGCCCGGCGCATAGGCCAGCACGTTGTAGCTTACGGTCCCGTTTTTCGGCGCCTCGCCGACCAGCAGGCGGATCGACTGCTCGCTGGCCGGGCTCAGCTCGCCCCGGAGGCTGCCAAAAATGATCCGCATGCCGCCAGGAAACGCATGCCCCGCACCGGGGGCGTTGGCCACCACCGGCAGCGCGGGGGGGGCGGATTTGCTGGCGGATTTATTGGCGGGCGTCACCGGGGGGGCAAGCGGGGCCAGCGCCACATCCGGCGGGGGGGCCACCGGCAGTGCCGGCGGCGCAACAACCGCAACGGGCGGCGGTTTTGGCGCGCCCGACGGCTTCGCTATCGGTTTCACAACCGGCTTCGCGGCCGGCTTCAAGGCTTTCGGTTTGCCGGCATCGGAGCCGGGAGCAGGCTTCTTCAATTGCTCCAGCGCGTTCAGATCGACCGTTACCTGGGCCCGGACCGGCAACGCCAGCAGCATCAGCAGGGCAGGGATCGTGTGGGAATAGCGCATGAGCCGCGCCACCCTAGCGGAGCGCCGCGCCGCGCTCAATCAAACGCCGCCGACCGGAGACCCGATCTTCGCACCGGCACTGCCGGCCAGCCCGGCGGTGATTTGGCCGTCGATCACCGCTTCGCGCAGCTTCTCGAACATATGCGGATTGGCTGCCACCACGTCGCCGGTGTCGCGCGGTTCCCCGCCATGCGGATCATTGGCGTAGCCGCCGGCCTCGCGAACCAGCAGCAGCCCGGCCGCCATGTCCCAGGGCTGGATGCCGAGTTCCCAATAGCCGTCGAACCGCCCCGCCGCGACCCAGGCGAGATCGATCGCCGCGGCGCCGAAACGGCGGATGCCGGCCACCTGCGGCATCAGCACGCCCAGCGTGCGGGCGAAGGCCAGTCGCCGCTGCGGCGCGACGGCGGCGAACGGAATCCCGGTGGCGAATACCGCGTCCTTCAGCTCGCGCCGCGCCGACACCCGCAGGCGCCGCTCGTTCAGGAACGCGCCGCCGCCCTTTTCCGCCCAGAACAGCTCGTCGGTCGCGGGCGCATACACCAGGCCGGATTGCAGCTCCGAACTGCCGTCCGGCAGGCGCTTTTCCAGCCCGATGGAGATCGCCCAATGCGGCATGCCGTGGAGAAAATTGGTCGTGCCGTCCAGCGGGTCCACCACCCATCGCCAGGCCCAGTTGTCGGATCCCGAAGCGCCGGACTCTTCCATCAGGAAGCTGTAGCCGGGCCGCGCCTTGGTCAGTTCCTCCTTCAGGATCGCCTCGGCGCGCAGATCTGCCTGGGAGACGAAATCGGACGGACCCTTGATGCTGACCTGCAGCTGCTCAACCTCGTTGAAGTCGCGCAGCAGCCGCTTCGCCGCTTTCTGCGCGGCGTTCGCCATGACGGTCAGATGGGCCGATAGGCGCAAAGCCATATGTTGATCCCAGCTTCGATCGCGATGCTCGCCGGCAGGCTATTTCTTCGCCCGCTCCACATAAGTGCTGTCCTCGGTGCGGACCACGATGCGCTCGCCCGATTCGATGAACGGCGGCACGTCGGTCTTGACCCCGTTCGACAGCCGGGCCGGCTTGTAGGACGACGACGCGGTCTGGCCCTTGACCACCGGATCGGCCTCGATCACTTCCAGAATGACCGTCTGCGGCAGGTGCACGGCGACGATCTCGCCCTCCACCAGGTCGCATTCCACTTTCATGTTGTCCTGCAGGAACGGCGCGGAATCGCCCAGCAGGGCCGCCGGCACCATTGTCTGCTCGAAATTCACGTCATCCATCAGCACCAGATTGTCGCCGTCGGTGTAGGAATAGGTGAATTCCTTGTTGTCGGTCATCAGTCGCTCAACCGTATCGGCGGTGCGCCAGCGCTCGTTGGTCTTGTTGCCGGTCTTGAGGTCGCGCATCTCCACCTGGATGAAGGCGCCGCCCTTGCCGGGCGTGATGATCTGCTGCTTCAGCACCGTCCAGCGCCGCTTGTCGTGCTCGATCACCTGGCCGGCACGGATGAGGTTGGCCTGCTGCTTCATCGGATCGCTCGTCTCAAGAAAGGGAGTGCCGGTTTCTAGCCCGAACCTCCCCCCCCGGCAAGTTGGGGGGCAAGCGGATGAAGCTGACCGTCGGGGGAGCGAACCCGGAAGTCGGCGTCCAGATAGTCCGGGCCGATCGGCACCTTGCCCGCCCCGCCCGGAATATCCAGCACATAGGTCGGCCAGGCGAGCCCGGTCACCCGGCCCCGCAATTGCGCCAGCAGCGCGCGGCCCTGCTCGATCGGCACATGAAACCGCGCGGTGCCGGGGGCGGGGTCGAGCTGATGCAGGTAGTAGGGCTTGACCCGGGCGGCCAGCATGGCGCGGAACAGGTTTTCCAGCGCCTCGGCGTTGTCGTTGACGCCGCGCAGCAGCACCGACTGGCCCAGAACCGGGATGGCGCGCGATTGCACCCGTCGCAGGGCGTCCCTGGCAGGGGCGGTGAATTCGCGCGCGTGATTGGCGTGCACCACCAGCCAGAGCGGCTTTTCGGTGATCATCGCCTGCGCCAGTGCCTCGGTCAGCCGGGAAGGCTCGGCGACCGGCACACGGCTGTGGATGCGCAGCGTTTCGATATGCGGGAGGGCCGACAGCCTGCTCAGAATGTCCGAGAGGCGCCTCGGCGAGAGCATCAGCGGGTCGCCGCCGGTCAGGATAACCTCCCGTATCGCCGGGTGGGCGGCCAGCCAGCCGATCGCGCCATCCAGCTCGGCGTCGCTCAGCAAGCCGCCATCGGGACCGACATGCTCGCGGCGAAAGCAGAAGCGGCAATAGACCGGGCAGATCAGCAGCGGCTTCAACAAGGCCCGATCGGCGTAGCGGTGCACGATGCCCTTGATCGGGGAAAGCGCGTCGTCGCCGATCGGGTCGGCGAGTTCGTGCGCGGCGGTGACGAGTTCGGCCGGATCGGGGATGAACTGCCGCCCGATCGGGTCGTCCGGAAACGCGATCAGCGCGCGCATGGCCGGCGTGATCGCCACCGCGTAGCGCGCCTCTACCGCGGCGATGGCATCGCCCGCGTCCGGCGCGATCAGCCCGGCCCCGATCAGGTCCGCAAGGCTGCGCAGGTTGCGCTGTTCAGCAATAGGTCCGTCCGGCATGGTGGCGGCCTTAATCCCCAATAGGCCATGCCGCAACCCGTTTGGCACCCCGACCGACTGGCCGACCGACTGCCGTTCCTGCATCGCCGGGCGCGGCTGACCGCGGATACGCGCATATTCTTCCTCGAACAGGGGTTTATCGAGGTCGAAACGCCGTACGCCGTGCCGGCGCCGGGCGAGGAGGTGCATCTGTCGGCCTTCGCCACCACGCGGCTGGGAACCGATGGCACGGCGGAAAAACTCTGGCTGCACACCAGCCCGGAATTCGCCATGAAGCGGCTGCTGGTGGCCGGCGCGGGGAAGATATTTCAACTCGCCAGGGTCTGGCGCAACGGCGAGGGCAGCGCGCTGCACGCGCATGAATTCACCCTGCTCGAATGGTATGCCCCGGATACATCGCTGTCCGGGCTGATGGATCAGACCGAGGCCTATCTGCGCGCCGTTCTGCCCCCGGTCGCCGCATGCCGTGGCACCGTCACCGATCTTGGGCGTTTCGAGCGCCTGACCGTCGCCGAAGCTTTTTTTCGCCATACCGGCGCCGACGTGCTGGGGACCGCCGATGACGCCCCAGCACTCGCCGCCGCCGCCGGCGCCAGACTCCGGGATGGAGAAACCTGGGAGGATTTGTTCTTCCGGCTGCTGCTGGAACGCATCGAACCCCGCCTCGGCCGAGACCACCCGACCTTTCTGACCCACTGGCCGGCCGCCCAGGCGGCGCTGGCCCGACGCGACCCGGCCGATCCGCGCGTGGCCGAGCGGTTCGAGCTGTTCGTCTGCGGCATCGAACTGGCCAATGCGTTCGTCGAACTGACCGATGCCGCCGAGCAGCGCGCCCGCTTTCTGCACGACCGGGACCGCCGGCACGCGCTATACGGCCCGGATTGGCCGTTGGACGAGGATTTCCTGGCCGCCCTTGCCTTCGGAATGCCATCATCCGCTGGCATCGCGATCGGCTTCGATCGTTTGGCGATGATCGCCTCGGGGGCCAGCCGGATCGATCAGGTGCTTTGGTTGCCGCCCATACAGGGCTGATAAAGAAACTCAGGGAGAGATGCCGATGCGCCGTCGTGCCACAAATTGCTGGATTGCCGCGGCGGCCCTGATCGCCGTTGCCGGCTGCGCCTACGATCCCGCCGCGCGGACGGCACGCCTGCAGCCGTTCATTGGCCAGTCCGTGGCGGTGCTGGTTGCCAATCTGGGCGTGCCCAGCCGCACCTATGAGACCGCCGGCGTGCAGTTCCTGGCCTACACCGAACACCGGGCCGACTACCTCCCGGCCACCCCCGGCTATGGATATGGCGGGGGCTATGGCGGGCCCTACGGTCCGAACGTGCCCTACGGGTTCGGCGGCTTCCCGGCCCAAGTGGTCGAATATTCCTGCGAAACCACGTTCCAGATAGTCCAGGACCGCGTTCTGTCCTTCACCTTCCGCGGTAACGCCTGCGGTTAGGCAAGCATGGGGCTTTGCCCCAAACCCCAGGAGGGCTCCGCCCCTCCACCCCGCAAGGAGCCAGCGGCCCCTTGACCCGCTTTAGTTTGGTTTGTTGGGAAGAGGGCCGCGACGTAGCCCATCAACGGCAATATCGGTTCGGCCCTCTTCCCAACAAACCAGTCCAAGGGGTGAAGGGGACGACTGTCCCCTTCCGGGTGCAGGGCGGAGCCCGCCGGGGTTTGGGGCAAAGCCCCATGCTTGCTTACCGCGGCGATGCCGCGATGGCGGCGTTCAGGGACCGCACGGCGGCGGCTTCGCCGTCGGGGTGGTTCCACACCGCGCCCACCACGGCCAGGAAGTTTGCTCCGGCGCGCACCAGCGGTGGACAATTTTCTGCCGTGATGCCGCCGATGGCGCAGCAGGGCAGTTCCATCAGTTCGGACCACCAGGTCAGGATCTCCGGATCGGCCTGGCGCGTGACCGCCTTTGTCGTTGTCGGGAAGAACGCGCCAAAAGCCACATAATCGGCGCCGTCCTCGCCGGCCTGCATCGCCAGGTCGCGGCTGTCCTTGCAGGTCACGCCCAGCGTGCGGTCCGGGCCGATCAGCTTGCGGGCTTCCAGGGCCGGTAGGTCCTCCTGGCCGACATGCACGCCGTCGCATCCGGTGGGCAGCACCAGGTCGGCGCGATCGTTCAGCAGGAACGCCACCCCGCGCGACTGCGTGACCGGGCGCAGCGCGTCGATTGCGCGGTGCCAGACATCGTCATCCACATCTTTCAGGCGCAGCTGCACGGCCGCGACATCGCCGCCATCGAGCGCCCGGGCCAGCCGATCGGCGAAGGGCAGGGGGTCGAACACTTCCGGGGTAATCAGATACACCCGGCAGCGATCGTCCTGGCCCTCCGCCATGGCGGTCAGGCCTTGCCCTGATAGATCGCGATGATGTTGGCCAGCATCTCCAGCGCCTGCTCGCGCGGCCGCTGGAACGTGTTGCGCCCGATGATGGAGCCGTTGGCGCCGCCGTCGCGCAGGCCCTTCACCTCGGTGTACAGCCCGGCCAGATCCTTGGCCTCGCCGCCGGAGAACACCACGATGCGCTTGCCGGCGAAGCAGGCCTGCACCACGTGGGCGACCCGCTCGGCCATCGTCGCCATCGGGATCTTGTTGGTCTCGTAGGTCTTCTTCGCCGCCTCCAGGCTGATATTGGCCGTGGGCGGCTTCACCTTGATGATATGCGCCCCCATCAGGGCGGCCATATGCGCGGCATAGGCGCAGATATCGAGCGCGGTCTCCGCCACCTTGTCGAGGTTCGGTCCGCGCGGATAGCTCCACACCACCACCGCGAGGCCGGACGCCTTGGCTTCCTCGGCCAACTCGCGCAGTTCCTCCATCTGGTCGAATGCGTATTCGGAGCCAGGATAGATAGTAAACCCGATCGCCGCGCAGCCCAGCCGCAGCGCGTCCGACACCGAGGCGGTGACCGCCTGGTCCTTGGAGGTGGCCAGGCTGTTGGAGCTGTTCATCTTCAGGATGGTCGGGATCGAGCCGGCGAAGCTGTTGGCCCCGGTCTCGATCATGCCCAACGGCGCGGCATAGGCCGACAGCCCGGCATCGATCGCCAGCTGGTAGTGGTAATGCGGGTCATAGGCCGCCGGGTTGGGTGCGAAACTGCGCGCCGGGCCGTGCTCGAAGCCCTGGTCCACGGGAAGAATAACCAGCTTGCCGGTGCCGCCGAGTTTGCCCTCCATCAGGATGCGGGCGAGGTTCGATTTGGTGCCGGGATTATCGCTCTCGTAGTTGTCGAGAATCTTTTTCACTTTCTGGGTGATGCGCATGGGCGTCTCTCCTTCGGGCTATCGATCGGGCGGGCTATCGATCGGGTTTTTCGTTGTCCCGCGTCCTAGCCGAGCGGCGGGCTTCTGTCGACATCGCGGCCCTGCTGGCGCAGCCAGGCATCCAGCCGGCGAACCGCGCCCCGCTTGGCCATATCCAGCGCGGCCATATCCAGCGTGGCCATATCCAGCGCGGGGGGAGGTTGGCGCAGCAGGCACAGGCCCCGCGCCCGCGCGATCGCGGCCACCGCGGCAAAGCCGGGCGAGGCCGGCGACAGGATCAGGCAAAGCTGGCCGATGCGGATCGCCTCCAGCGCCCGCCCGGCCGCATCGGCGCAGTCCAGCACGTCGGCGATGGCGAGGGCGGGGAACTCCCGCCGGGCCAGCAGGACCAGTTCGCGCCACCACAGGCAGCCGGCATACAGCGCCGCACCTGGCGCGGAGAGCAGGGTCACCGGCAAACCGGCGCCCAAAACCGTGCGGACATCTTCCGCGCCGTGCACGATAATGGCAGGATGGATCAGGTGTGGATCGCGGATCATCGTTGAATTTCGGCGTATCCGCGCGGTTTGTTCAAGTCGTATGTTATCCTCGATGTAGGGCTAAGTGCCAGGGAGCGGGCAGGCAATGGGTGAGACGACGGGAACCGAGGCCGACGAGGCGCAAGAAGCGGCCGGGCGGCTGGAAGCGGCGCTGGCCCGAATCGCCGCGAGTTTGGCAAAACCGGTTGTGGCGCCCAATACGGCGCTGCTCGCCGAGCGGCTGGATGGGCTGATCGAAATTGTGCGGGCCGAACTCACGACGGCGGCGCCGGTCGGCAAAACCGACTGACGCTCGCCAGACAACAGGGACCATGCAATGGCGCAAGTCACGCTTCGCATCAACGGCTATGCCTACACGGTCGGCTGCCAGGATGGCGAGGAAGGCCATCTTCAAGGCATGGCCGGGGAGGTCGAGCGCCGCATCGAGGGCATCAAATCCGCCATCGGCCAAAGCGGCGAATCGCGGATGCTGGTGATGGCGGCGCTGATGATGGCGGATGATCTGTTCGAGGCCGGCAAGAAGCTCCAGGCCGAGGGCGGCCCCCAGGCTGGCGACGAAAATACCGTGAAACCGGACCCCAGGCTTGCCCGCAAACTCGGAAAAATGGCCAAGCAGGCGGAAGATATTGCCGCGCGCCTCGAACATCCCTAAATAGAAAGGGCGGAGCTGCTGGGTGCGTCAGGTTCATACATCCCCAGGGCCAATAAGCTCCTCCAGGGAGCTGGCTCTGTCGGGATCTTGGTCTCGGTAACCGGCGCCCACCTGCACACGCAGGCTCTGGGAGGATGCAACGCCAACGCCCATGGCGGCTCCGCACATTTTTCCATTTTCTGATCCGGCCGCGCTGCAAGCCGCCAAGCGCGCGGCGCGCGAGCACGCCTTGTCCGCGCGGGAGGGTTGCGATCCCGCCTGTGGAGTTGCACTCGGCGCCCATCTTCTTCGCGATTTTCCACCCGCGCCAAACGCGGTGGTCGCCGGCTTTTGGCCGCTCGCCGGCGAGATCGACATTATTCCGCTGCTGCACTCCCTGCTCGATCGCGGCCATCCGGTTGCGCTGCCGGTCACGCCGAAGCTCGGCAACCCGCTCAGTTTTCGACTTTGGCGGCCCGGAGACGGAATGGTAGCGGAACGCTTCGGCACGAAGCGACCGGTCGGCGAGCCGGCGGTTCCCGATTATCTGCTGGTGCCGCTGCTGGCATTCGACCGGCGCGGCTACCGGCTCGGCTATGGCGGCGGGTTCTACGACCGCACCCTGGCGGCATTGCCGGGGGCGGTGGCGGTAGGCTGCGGCTACGCGGCACAAGAACTGGACGAAGTGCCCGTCGGCCCCTACGACATCCGGCTCGCCGCGATCGCCACCGAGCTTGGGGTGATTTGGAGCGCGGCCTGATTTTTAGCGGGGCTTCATGCGGATTCTGTTTCTGGGCGATGTCGTCGGCCGCGCCGGGCGGGAGGCGACGCTCGCCGCGCTGCCGAAGCTGCGCGCCGATCTGCGGGTCGATCTGGCGATCGTCAACGGGGAGAACGCCTCGCACGGCTTCGGCCTGGCCCCCGACATGGCGCGGGCGTTGTTCGCAGCCGGCGCGGACGTCATCACGCTCGGCAACCACGCCTGGGACCGCAAGGAAATTCTCGGGTTCATCGGCGACCACCCAAGGCTGATCCGCCCGCTGAACTATCCGCCCGGCACGCCTGGCGCCGGGGTGGTCAGCGTCGAGGTGTCGGATGGCAGGCGCGCGATGGTGTTGCAGGTGATGGGACGGCTGTTCATGGACGCGCTGGACTGTCCGTTCCGCACCGCCGCTGTGGAACTCGGCAAACACCGGTTGGGCGGCACCGTGCAGGCCATCGTGGTGGACATCCACGCCGAGGCCACCAGTGAAAAAATGGCGTTTGCGCATTCCTTCGACGGCCAGGTGTCCCTGGTGGTCGGAACCCATACCCACACCCCGACCGCGGATCATCAGATCCTGCCGGGGGGCACCGCCTATCTGTCCGATGCCGGCATGTGCGGTGACTACGACAGCGTGATCGGCATGGCCAAGCAGGGTGCCGCCGCGCGGTTCTGGACCAAGGTTCCCGGCGAGCGGCTGGCCCCGGCCGAGGGCGAAGCCACGGTGTGCGGGGTGTTCGTGGAGACCGATCCGGCCACCGGGCTGGCGCTGCGGATCGAGCCAATGCGGCTGGGCGGGCGGCTGGCGCAGGTGATGCCGGTTGTGTGATGCGTTGAAATTGCTCTAAAATCTGTATTTCTCCAACCGACGGAAAGCGGCATGGCCGGCCATAGCCAGTTCAAGAACATCATGCACCGCAAGGGCGCGCAGGATGCCAAGCGCGCCCGGCATTTCGCCAAGCTGATCCGCGAGATCACCGTCTCTGCCCGGGCCGGACTGCCCGACCCCGCCGCCAATCCGCGCCTGCGCGGCGCCATGGCCGAAGCCCGGGTCGC
The DNA here is from genome assembly GCA_043742865.1 of Acetobacteraceae bacterium. Lineage (GTDB taxonomy): Bacteria > Pseudomonadota > Alphaproteobacteria > Acetobacterales > Acetobacteraceae > PALSA-911. The sequence goes on along the minus strand of JAYTXR010000229.1, from coordinate 3,496 downwards.
CAACATGCCGCGCGACACCATCGAGCGCGCGATCAAGAAAGCCGCCGGTGCCGCCGGCAGCGACGATTATGCGGAAATCCGCTACGAGGGCTACGGCCCGGCTGGCGTTGCGGTGATCGTCGAGGCGCTGACCGATAACCGCAACCGCACCGCCTCGGAAATGCGGTCCGCGTTCGCCAAACAGGGCGGCGCACTGGGCGAGACCAATTCGGTTTCGTTCCTGTTCAATCGCCTGGGCGTCATCGTGTATCCAGCCGCCGCGGCCGATGCCGACGCCATGCTGGAAGCCGGCATCGAGGCCGGCGCCGACAATGTCGAGAGCGATGCGGAGGGGCATGAGATCACCTGTGCCACCGAGGATTTCTTCGCCGTGCGCGATGCGCTGGAAGCCCGCTTCGGCCCCCCCGAGCGGGCCAGGTTGGACTGGCGCCCGACCCTGCAGGTGACGCTGAATGAGGACCGCGCCGGGGCGCTGCTGAAGCTGCTCGATGTGCTGGAAGACAATGACGACGTGCAGAACGTCTATGCCAATTTCGACATCCCCGACGCCGTGATGCGCAAGCTGTCGTGATGCGCACGCTGTGGGCATGAACGATCTGTATGCGTTCTTCCAGCAGGGGCGCAATCAGCGCCGGATCGACAAATGGCATCATTATTTCGAGATCTACGAACGCCATTTCGCCCGGCTGCGTCCCTCGGCTGACGCGAAGGCGGGCCCGGCGGTGCTGGAGATCGGCGTGCAGGGCGGCGGATCGCTGGAAATGTGGCGGCAGTATTTTGGCGGTTCGGCCAGGATCTACGGCATCGACATCGACCCCGCCACAAGCCGCCATGGGGACATCGCCACCGGGATTTTCATCGGCGACCAGGCCGACCGCGAGTTTCTGCGGGATGTGCTGACCCAGACCGGTCCGCTCGATCTGGTGATCGACGACGGCGGCCACACCGCCAACCAGCAGATCACAAGTTTCGAAGCCATCTACCCCAGCCTTGCCGAGACCGGGATCTATCTGGTCGAGGACACCCATACCTCGCTCTGGGGCGGCGCCTATATGGACCGCGCGGACGGGCAGAGTTTTCTGCAATTCGCCACCGAGCGCTGCGCCGAGCTGATGGACTGGACCGGCCGGCCGGCGAATTTCCCCGCCCTCGGCAACCGCGAGACCGCCCAGGCGCTGGAAAATTCCGCCTCGCTGTTCTGCCGCACCACGAAATCGATCAGCTTTTACGACAGTGTGGTAGTATTCGAACGCGCCCGGCGGAAGGTGCCGTCGCGGGAAGTGCGGTAGGCGCCGGGGGGTTTGGAGAAATCCCTGCCGACAGGCTATCGGCTTACCCGGTGGGCTGGATATCGAGCGGGCGTTTTCCGTAAAAAGCTCGAAAAATTTTCCAATGTAATAACCCATCAGTGTTCCTCTACCGGTCAGATCTGAATCTCTTGCACCCGGGACGCGCCTCACCTATTCGCCCGGCTGCGGCGGCATCGGCTGATCCGCCATCGCGAACACCAATGCAGCCGAATTTGGCTGGATTGCGCATCAAGGATTAAGCATCGGCGACCTTACTGGTAAGCAAACTGGTTTTCGCGCATGGCGAAGATGCTACGAGAGGTCGTGCCCGAAAGGTCTTTAGCAGAACGAAACCACCCTTGATCACCAATGGAAGGCTCAGGATCGGGATGACGCAGGCGGCAACATAGGCTTCCGTGAAAGTCGAAAGCGTGCCTCCGGCGGCCGCCCATGCGAGCATCACGTTGCGGTTGCCACTAACGAGGCCAATTGTGCATGCATTCTTGAACCCGGTTGCGGTGAACAAGCCTGCGCTCAACAGTGTGATAGCAACATTCACCAAAATCGCGGCGACGGCGTATTCAAGCAAGAGGTGCGCGTCCATATGCCACGAGGCTCGTATACCATCCGTTGTCGCCAATCCAACGATCACCAAACCAATCACCGCTACGCCGGCAGCCGCCTCATTATTGGGTAGCACCCAAGACGTCTGCTTCCGCCACCGCAGTGCGATAGCCGCGATCGCTCCGGCTGTCCCGATGATGACAGTCAACCGTTTGGCGATAAAATACATGTCGAGCGTAATCTCGCTTCCCAGCATCTTTGCAAGAAGGGGCATGCTCAGCGGCGCAAGGATCGTTAAAACAATTGAAACGATCAGCGCGAGGCGTGGTTTCAACCCCAGAATGGCTGCGATCGCAGCGGCGCTGCCAACCGGCGGCGCCAGCACTGACAGCAGGACCCCTGACTGCGTGTCCGTCCCGACATGAGCCAGCATCAGTCCGCACGCCACGACTAATGGGACGCCCAGGCCAGCCCAGGCCACCGTTGCCACGGTCAGGCGTAAGCGGACCGCGTCTTCGCGAGGCGACAGACCTGCTGTGAGAAACGAGCCGAGCATCAGCAAGAATGCCGACATTGGCAATATCGCATGGGCGATCGCAGCGAGCGTCGGCACCGCTGTTCCCAAGACCAGCGAGAGAACAAGCAACATCGGCCCATGGCGACCGAGTGCAGCGAATGCGTGGCCAGGGCTAAAGATAAGCATAATGACCTCTCCGGGCGACTGAATAAATTATTACGTTAGGCGATCTGATGATCGATGTGGCAGGAAGCGGTTTGCATCCAGACGATGAACGGAAATGGAATTGCTTGCTGTGAGCGACATCACAGTTTGCAAGTATCTGCTCAACCCCCTGGTCGGCGTAGGTTTCGGCGGATCGGGTTGAAGAGTGCTCGACGTGACCACGGCGTGGCGTGGACCGGCCGGCCGACGAATTTCCCCGCTCTCGGCAACCGCCAGACCGCCCAGGCGCTGGAAAATTCCGCCTCGCTGTTCTGCCGCACCACGAAATCGATCAGCTTTTACGACAGTGTGGTGGTATTCGAACGCGCAAGGCGGCCGGTGCCGTCGCAGGAAGTGCGGTAGGCGCGCCAGAGTTCGGAGCAATCCCATGACAGGCTTTGTCCTGTGACAGGCTTTGTTCCGCGGCTGGACATCTTGCCCGCGCCGCAGCGCCGCCTGTAGGACGAGCTGGCCGCGGTGCCGAAAGAATTCGTGCTCTATGCCGGCAGGGCCATCGTCACACAGCGCGAACCGAACCGTTTTGGCTGCACGGTTGAGCGTGGCAGCCTGGTTACACCAACCGGCGGAAAGATTGACTCGTCATGCCTGGGCTTGTCCCAGGCATCCACGGCTTTCTCGTGGCCGGTAAAGCCGTGGATGGCCGGCACAGGGCCGGCCATGACGGTTGCACAAGGGTCAGACATTCCGCGGGTTGGTATTATACCAACCGGCCTAACCACTGACCGCTCGAAAAAAGGCTTGGGCTCCCCCTAAGCTGGCATTCCAACTATCCCCAGCGGGACAGTCGGAACCTTTGCCAGCTCCGCCCCTGGACCTCATCTCCTGATAAGTATCGGGTTTCCAAAGGGCGACTGCCCTTTGGTGGGTCCAGGGCAGAGCCCTGGCCTTCCCTATGCTAACG
>JAYTXR010000228.1:0-9467 GCA_043742865.1 Acetobacteraceae bacterium | reverse complement strand
GTGGTTGACCGTGCCGCGGGCCTGCGCCTCGTCGGCCACCAGCCGGTTGCGGTTGTCCAGGAACAACACCCGGAACTGCTCGATTTTCTCCCGCGCCAGCACCGCGTTCAGATAGGCCATCAGTCCGTCCCAGTTGTTCAGCACCGGACGGTCCATCACCTCCGCGCGCACCAGCCGCAACGCCGCCACCTGCACCAGCTTCAGCGCCGCCGTGCCGGCCTCCCCCAGCCCCTCGACCCCGCGCAGATCCTGCACCGGGGCGGCGATGGCAGCGGCGAAACTGCCGAACCGGCCCAGCAGCATTCGGGCGACCGGCTTGGTGTCGCGCCGGGGCAGCGCGAGGAACAGGATCATCTCCAGCATTTCATGATCGGCCAGGGCGTCGGCGCCAGCGGTCAGCAGTCGCAGGCGCATGCGGGCGCGATGCCCCTCCGCCCCCAGCGCCGATGGCAGCGGACCGCCCAGCTCGGCGGGAATCTCCAGCCTATCGAGCAGGTCGATCGAGTCGGAAAACCCTTTTGGGTTGCGCGATGGCTTCTGCATTACCACCACAGGTTGCCACATCCTGGCGCGCGCGCAAAGCACTTTTGTATCGGCTGGCGATATGACCGACCCATTTGGCCCATCGTCGATCCCCGTTTGCGCCGCGGCGAGGCGGACAGGGCGCATGGTGGATCCTGGGGGTGTATGTGCCCCCGCCAGCGGTCAAAATCCGGCCAGCTTGCCAATCGCCTCCACCACCTTCTCCGGCGTCTCCCGCGGCAAAAAATGCCCGGCCAGCGGCACCAATTCGCGAAAATAGGTTCCGGTGAAATGCTGGACCTCGCGGTCCTCCAGGCTGGGTGGGCCGACGCCGTCGGCCAGGCCGTGCAGCACGATGGTGGGGACGGAGATCGGTGGCTGTGCCTGCAGCAGCGCCTCGATCGGCTCCAGCGCCGGATCGCCGAGGGCGGCGCGATGGCGATGGCGGTAGGACTGGATCACCACATCGACGAAATCGGGGTTTTGGAAACTTGCGGCCGTCGCGGCATAGGTCGCGTCGTCGAACACCCAGTTCGGCGACCAGAGCCGCCACAGCTTGCGGCAGATGTCATCGCGGCTGGCGGTTAACCCGTTGCGTCCGCGCTCGGTCTGAAAATACCACTGATACCAATGGCGGTATTCCTGATCGGCATCGGTCGGTTTGAAGCAGGCGGGAATATTCTGGATGTTGTAGCCGTTGATCGTCACCAGCCCGGCCACCCGCTCCGGCCACAGCGCCGACACGATGCAGGCGGCGCGGCCACCCCAGTCATAGCCGGCCAGCAGCGCCCGTCCGATGCCCAGCGCATCCATCAGCGCCAGCAAATCCGCCCCCAGCGCCGCCTGCTGGCCGCTACGCGGCGTGGCCGGGTCCAGAAAGCGTGTCTTCCCATAACCGCGCAGCCACGGCACGATTACCCGCAATCCGGCTTCGGCCAGCTTCGGCACCACGCCGTCCCAGGTGCGCACATCGTCGGGAAAACCGTGCAGCAAGATGACCGGGGTACCATCCTCCGGCCCGGATTGCTCGTAGGCGATCTCCAGCGTGGCGGTGAGCGCGGTGCGATACATGAATATTATCCTCTGGGGTATTGTCCCGGCGGCATTATCGACCGAGGCCCGCAGAATGCGCTAGGGTGCGATCTTAACCGGCTGTCCAGGAGAAAAAGATGCAACGCGAAGTAGTCGTCGTCAGCGGCGCGCGAACCGCCATCGGGGATTTCGGTGGCAGCCTGAAGGATGTTCCCCCCACCGAGCTCGGCGCGCAGGTCACGCGCGAAGCGCTGAAGCGCGCCAATGTGTCCGGCGATGAGGTCGGCCATGTTGTGTTCGGCCACGTGATCCATACTGAGCCGAAGGACATGTACCTGTCCCGCGTGGCGGCGATCAACGCCGGCATCGGCCAGCACGTGCCGGCGCTGACCTTGAACCGGCTCTGCGGTTCCGGCCTGCAGGCAATCCTCAGCGCCTCCCAGGCGATCCTGCTCGGCGATGCCGACATCGCCGTTGGCGGCGGCGCCGAAAGCATGAGCCGCGCGCCCTATACCAACGCCGGCATGCGCTGGGGAACCAAGATGGGCGATGCGCAGGTGATCGACATGATGGTCGCCGCCCTGCACGACCCGTTCCACAACATCCACATGGGCGTAACCGCGGAAAATGTTGCCGCCGAGCACCAAGTGACGCGCGACGATCAGGACGCGCTGGCGCTATCCTCGCACCAGCGGGCCTCCCGCGCGATCAAGGAAGGCCGCTTCAAGGAGCAGGTGCTGCCGATCACGCTGAAATCGCGCAAGGGCGAGACGGTGTTCGACACCGACGAACATGTGCGCCATGACGCAGCGCTCGCCGATTTCTCCAAGCTGAAGGCGGTGTTTCAGAAAGACGGCACGGTGACGCCGGGCAACGCCTCCGGCATCAATGACGGCGCCGCCGCGGTGGTGCTGATGGAGCGCGCCGTGGCGGAAAAACGCGGCGCCAAGCCGCTGGGACGCCTGGTCAGCTATGGCTTTGCCGGGGTGGACCCGAAGCTGATGGGCATCGGCCCGGTAATCGCCACGCAGATGGCGATGCAGCGGGCCGGGCTGAAGGTGCGTGACATGGACGTGATTGAAGCCAACGAGGCTTTCGCCGCGCAGGCCTGTGCGGTGGCGCGCGCGCTTGATTTCGATCCGGAGAAGGTGAACCCGAACGGGTCCGGCATCTCGCTCGGCCATCCGGTGGGCGCCACCGGGGCGATCATCACCATCAAGGCGCTGTATGAACTGGAGCGGATCGGCGGGCGCTACGCCCTGGTGACGATGTGCATCGGTGGCGGCCAGGGGATCGCGGCGATCTTCGAGCGTATCTGAATTCGAACGTATCGCACCGTCCCAGCCGAACTCCGGGCTGGGACGGATCGGGGCGAAGAACCGCCGGGCGAAAAGGGGGCTCCCCTCGCCGCTCACCTGTTATCCGGTATCTTCGGCCTCATGCGGGCGCATACAACCCCGCCGAGCGCGCCCGTACCCGGGTCAGCGCCACCAGCAGTTCGAATACCGGCATCGCCACGCCCAGCCGGCGGGCCAGGTCCAGCGGCGTGACATACAGCGCGTCGATTTCCATCGGCCGGCCCAGTTCCAAATCCTGCAGAATGCTCGGCTTGTGCTGCACGCCCTGGTTGCCGGCAACTACTTTGTCGGCGTCCAGGCCGATCTCGCAGCCCATGGCGCGTGCCAGCGCCAAACCTTCGGCCAGCATCGCCCGCCCGGCTGCCTGGGTTTCCGGGTCGGCGAACGCATCGTTCAGATTGGCCTGGACGAGCACGCATAGCGGCCCGGTTATCATGTTCAGCAACAGCTTGCGCCAGATCTCGTCCCTCATCCGCGGGCTGACCTCCATCGTGATCCCGCCGGCGCGCAGCACGTCCGCGAGCGCCTGCGCCCGGGCGGAAATCGTGCCGTCTGGCTCGCCCAGCACCAGCCGGGAACGCCCAGCCACGTGAATATGTCCCGGTAGGGTCACCGAGCAGGCGGAATAAACGATACCGGCGATCGCCCGCGCGGGCCCGACCGCATCCCAGGTGGCGTCGCCGGGGTCGACGCGCGCCAGCCTGGTGCCGTCCAGCGCACCGCCATGGCGGTGGAAATAGAACCAGGGAATGCCGTTCATTGCGAATACCACCGGCGTGTCCGGACCCAGCAGGGGCGCGATACCGGCAGCGACCGAAGCCAGGGCCGGCGCCTTCACCGCGACAATGACCGCGTCCTGCCGGCCCAGTTCGGCCGGATCGGCGCTGGCTTGCACCGGCGCGTGGATCTCTCCATCCGGCGCGTGCACCACCAGGCCATCCTGGCGCATCGCCGCCAGATGCGCGCCGCGCGCCACCACCGAGACCGTCGCACCGCCCTTGAACAGCCGGCCCGCGAGATGCCCGCCGATCGCGCCGGCGCCGTAGACGCAGATTTTCATGCCCGGATATTCCATGCCAGCTCATCCGTGGCGGCTGGCGCCCACGCGTCGGTCAAACTCGGGGCAATTTCGGGCATGGCGGGGTCTCACTGACGGGGAGGGTGCGGGCGGAGGGAAGCGAAGTATTCACATACTGCGGCCAGTTGGACAGTTCCCGGCAGCCCTGGCTATAGAGCCGCATCCTTGCACCAGAGATTTGACCCATGACCGAAACCCGCATCGTTCCCGTGATCCTGTCCGGCGGCTCCGGCACAAGGCTCTGGCCGGTCTCGCGCGCCAGCTTTCCCAAGCAGCTCTGGCCGCTGATCACCGAGCGCACGATGATCCAGGAAACCGCGTTGCGCGCCGCCGGGCCAGGCTTCGCCCCGCCGATCGTGGTCTGCAACCAGGAGCACCGCTTCCTGATCGCCGAGCAGCTGCGCGCCGCCGGCATCGAGGGCGCGCGCATCGTGCTGGAGCCGGTCGGGCGCAACAGCGCCCCCGCCATTGCCGCCGCGGCGCTGCTGGTGGCCGAGGACGACCCGGATGCGGTGCTGTGGATGATGGCCGCAGACGCCGCGATCGCCGATCTTCCCGCGTTGCAAACCGCGCTCGATGCCGCGGTCGCCGCCGCGCGGACCGGGCGCATCGTGACATTCGGCATGAAGCCGACCGCGGCGGAAACCGGCTACGGCTATATCGAGGTCGGCGGGGCGCTGCCGCCGGTGAACGGGGCCGATCTGGCCGGCGTGCACGAGCTGGCCCGGTTTGTGGAAAAGCCGGATGCGGCGACCGCTTCCGACCTTGTCGCCTCCGGCCGGCATCTGTGGAACTCGGGCATGTTCGTGTTCACCGCCCGCACGCTGATCGAGGAGCTGGGCGCGCATGCGCCGGCGGTGCTGGCGGCGGTGCAGGCAGCGATGACGGCGCGCCACACCGATCTGGATTTTATTCGCCTGGGCGAAGCGGAATTCGCCGCCAGCCCAAATATCAGCCTGGACTACGCGGTGGCCGAGCCGACCCATCGCGCCGCCGTGGTGCCAGCCGATATCGGCTGGTCCGATGTCGGCAGCTGGGCGGCGCTGTGGGAGCTGGGCCAGAAGGATGGAGCCGGCAACGTGGCACTCGGCGATGTGGTGCTGGAGGGGGCGGAGAATTGCTACGTCCGCAGCGACGGCATGCTGGCCGCGGTGATCGGCCTGAAGGATGCCGTGGTGGTGGTGACCGAGGACGCGGTGCTGGCGATGACGCGCGACGCGGCGCAGGACGTAAAGAAGATCGTCGATCGGCTGAAAGCCGCCAAACGGCACCAGGCGATCGCGCATAACCGCGTCTATCGTCCCTGGGGGTTTTACGAGAGCCTGATCCAGGGCGACCGGTTCCAGGTCAAGCGCATCGTGGTGCCGCCCGGCGGCAAATTGTCGCTGCAAAAACATCACCACCGGGCCGAGCATTGGGTGGTGGTGAACGGCACCGCGCTGGTGACCCGCGACCACGAAAAACTGACCCTGCGCGAGAACGAGAGTATTTATTTGCCGCTCGGCTGCGTGCACCGGCTGGAGAACCCCGGCCGCATTCCGCTGACCTTGATCGAGGTGCAGTCCGGCAGCTATCTCGGCGAGGACGATATCGTCCGGATCGAAGACACCTACGGGCGGACCTGATCGGTCAGTATCCGCCGCACGCCGTGCAGGTCGTCGAGCACGGCCAGACACAAAGCACGGACTTCGTCGGTCGGTTGCAGTATGTCGGGCACCATCACCGTGATCATGCCGGCGGCGTGGGCGCTGCGCACGCCGTTATGGGAGTCCTCCACCGCCAGGCAATTCAGCGGGTCGACGCCGATGCCGGTGGCGGCGAGCAGGAAGATATCGGGGCGCGGCTTGGAATGCTCCACGTCGTCGCGGGTGACGACGACCGCAAAGCGGTGGCGCAGGCCGGCACGGACCAGATTATCCTCGGCATTGACCCGGGTGGCGGCGGTGGCGATCGCGGATTTCAACCCAAGCTCGGCGATGGTGTCCAGCAGTTCGGTGACCCCCGGCTTGATCGGAATGCCGAGGGCGAGCAATTCGTCGCGGCGGGCGAGATAGGCGCGGCGGTGGTCGTCATAGGGGAAATCCTCGCCAAGCTGGGAACGCAACCCGGCCTGGAACTGCTCGCGGGTGCCGCCGACCAGTGTATGCAGGAATTCCCGCGACAGCGTGTAGCCGAACGGCGCGACGGTCTCGAAAAACGTCTCGACATAGACCCGCTCGGTGTCCAGCACCGTGCCGTCCATGTCCAGTACGACGGCTCCGACCGGGCGCGGCAGGCGTATCTGGATCATCGGCGCGGCGAGGTCCATCAGCTGTCCGGCCCGGGGGCGCTGAGCCGGCCGATGAACTGCACCGGGCCGGTCGGCAGCCCGGTCGGCGATCCGCCCGGCGGTTCCAGGCTGATCATGATCAGCATGCCCGCCATCGGGCGCACCGCCGGGCGGGGAATGGTCATGGCGCCGCCGTTGCGCGGCAGCACGCCGAGACTGGTGGGTTTTTCTGCCCCCTCCGCCAGCGCCCAAAGCTCCTGAACGCGACCCTGAGGCGTCTGGTCCGCGCGCTCGCCGGCGGCGGCATTCACCGCGGCCAGGCGCAGGCTGCCGCCGCGATCGACCTCGGCGATCCAGGCCGGCTGGCTGTGGTCGGTGACCAATACGGTCATGAAGCTCGTGCCCGTGAAGCGAGAATTGGGCGCGTGCGGCAGGAACGCCACGATCGCCAGCGCGGCGGCGGCCAGCGTCGCGCCGACCGCCCAACCGCGCCAAAGCCAGGACAGCAGGGCAGTCGAAGCCGGTTTTGGCGCGGCGGCAGGGGTGATTTGCGCCTCGATCCTGGCCCATAGGCCCGGTGGTGGCGCTTCCGGCGTGGCAAGTTGGGTCAGTGGCGCCAGCCGCGCTTCCCATGCATCCACGGCGGCCCGCAGATCGGCGTCGGTGGCCATCGCCACCGTTACCGTTGCGGCGGTGTGGGCATCCAGGGTGCCAAGCACGTATTCTCCGGCCAGGGAGTCCCGCCAGGCCGGGTCCGCGGGAAAGCCAAACCGGCCGCTCATGACAGGCACTCCCTCAGGGTCAGCAGACCGCGGCGGATCCAGGATTTCACCGTCCCCAGCGGCAGGTCCAGCCGGATCGCGATTTCCGGATGCGACAGGCCGTGGACGAAGGCCAGCACGATGCCCCGGCGGTTCTTCTCCTCCAGACGGCCGAGGCATTCGTGCAGCCTGGCCCCTTCCTGAGCCGCCGACAGCGCGATCAACGCGTCCGGCTCCACCGCCGCGTCGCCCAGATCGGGATCGTCGGTGGGGATCTCCCGGCCCCGGATGCGCGCCACGTCCAGGGCGGCATAGCGCACGATCGAAGAAAGCCAGACGCTGGCCTCGCCTCGGTCGCGGTCGAAACTGCCGGCGCGGGTCCAGACCCGCAGGAAGGCATCCTGCAGCACGTCGGCGGCGGCGGCACGGTCGCGCAGGATCGCCATGGCAATTCCAAACAGACGCGTGGACTGCCTGACATATACCGCTTGCAGCGCCGAACGCTCACCATTGGCCACGCGCACCAGCAAATCGGATAGGTCAGGCTCTGTCTGCATTACTCGGCTGTAGCACGAACAGATGCATCGCTCTACCGAGCGGCCCGGCTTAACCTGGAATGCGCACAGGAAGCGAGTTGATGCCGCGGAGCAGGTTGGAATACAGACGCTCGGGCGGCCCGACCACCTCGATCCGGTCGAAGCGCTTCAGGATTTCTTCCCACAGGATGCTGAGCTGCATCTCCGCCAGTCGGTTGCCGACGCAGCGATGGATGCCGAAACCGAACGACATGTGCTGGCGCGGGCGGGGGCGGTCGATGATGAATTTGTCCGCGTCCTCGATCGCCGCCTCGTCGCGGTTGCCGGAGATATACCACATCACAACCTTGTCGCCCTTGGCGATGGTCTTGCCGCCGAGTTCGGTGTCGGCCAGCGCGGTGCGGCGCATGTGGATGACCGGGGACTGCCAGCGGATGATCTCCGGCACCATCGAGGCGATCAGGCCGGGATTTTGCCGTAGTCTCTGGTACTGGTCGGGATACTGGCTGAGCGCCAGCAGCCCGCCGGTGATCGAGTTGCGGGTGGTGTCGTTGCCGCCGACGATCAAGAGCAGCAGGTTGCCCAGAAACTCGCGCGGCGACATGTTGCGGGTGGCTGGTGCATGCGCCAGCATCGAGACCAGGTCGTTGGCCGGCGGCGCATTGACACGCTCGTTCCACAGCCGGGTGAAATAGTCCATGCACTGGCCCAGCTCGGCGCTGCGGGCCTCATGCGACTCGACGATATCGCCCTGCCCGGGCACCGCGGTGGCCACGTCGGACCAGCGGGTCAGCAGGTGCCGGTCGTCGAACGGAAAATCGAACAGTGTTGCCAGCATCTGGGTGGTCAGCTCGATCGACACCCGCTCCACCCAGTTGAAGGTCTGGTTGCGCGGCAGGCCGTCCAGCACCCGGATGGTGCGCTCGCGGATGGTGGCCTCCATCGACGTCAGGTTGCCCGGCGCCACGATGGGCGCAACACTCTTGCGCTGCGCGTCGTGCTTGGGCGGGTCCATCGCAATGAACATCTGCAGCCGGGCGTCCATCGGCGCATCGAACAGGCCGATGCCGCCGTGCGACCAGTCCGACGAATACAGCGCATGGCTGGTATCGACCTGCATGATGTCGGCGTATTTGGTGACCGACCAGAACGGGCCGTAATAGTTGTTGCTGTGCCAGTGCACCGGGTCATCGCGGCGCAAGCGCTCGAAGTAGTGGCCGATGCTGTCGTCATGGAACAGCCGCGGCTTGCTGACGTCGATCTGGTCCAACGGCATTGCAAAGGCCTCATCGCGGGCGCGGCGGTCGGCCTCGGCATCGGTTTTGAAGGCGGCGGCAGGGGTGGTGTCGATCGTCATTGCGGCAGTTCTCAGGCAGTTCTCAGGCAGTTTTCGGCGGTGCAGGCCATTCAGACCGCAAGTCTCGCCCAGCCGGGGCGCCCGGACAGCCCCGACATACCCGGCCTGTCGGACGTGTCGGGGGTAACCGCACAACACCGATGGCCGGTCCGGCGGGCCGCCAGCGGGCGCCCTACCATTGACGTCTCGATCTGCGGACTGCACCCCGCCCACCGCCAGGAGATACCCCGATGCCAGGTTCTGCCCCCGCTGTAGTGCTCATCACCGGCGCCGGCCGCGGCATCGGTGCGGCCACGGCCCGAATGGCCGCCCGCCGCGGCTGGGACGTGGCCGTCAACTACAGCCGCGACGCCGTCGCCGCCGAGGCCGTGGCCGCCGAGGTGCGCGCGCTCGGCCGGCGCGCCATCACCGTGGCGGCCGACGTGGCCGATGAGGCGGCCGTGCTGGCGATGTTCGGGCGCATCGATGCCGAGCTGGGGCGCTTGTCGGGCCTGGTCAACAACGCCGGCATCGTGGCGATGAAAGCCCGGCTGGACGAGATGGACCTGGCACGC
>JAYTXR010000227.1:0-13906 GCA_043742865.1 Acetobacteraceae bacterium | reverse complement strand
TCACAGTCATGGTCACAGTCATGGGCACGGTGGTCATGACGGACAGCAAGGTCACAACGAAGAACACCGGATCGCCACACAGGAGGGCGTGCTCGCACTTAGCGTTTTCGAGATCGACCATCCTCCGGTCTTCCGGGTTCAGGCGAGTGGCGGCCAGGCATTGGCTGCGGACGCCGTCACCATCGAGACGGTGCGGGCGGACGGCGTGCGTCAGCTATTCTCCATGCAGGCCCGGGAAGGTTATCTTCAAAGTACCCAGGAGATCCCCGAACCCCATGCGTTCACTGCCCACGTCTTCGTGCGCGGGACTGGTTACCCGATCGCCTTCAAGGAGCATGAACACGGCGACGGCGCGCATGGCAAGGCGCATCGGGATAACAACATGCGTGCGGCGATCGTCCATGTAATCGCCGATGCAGCGGTGTCAGTACTGGTCATTGTCGGATTGCTCATGGCACGTGCCTTCGGCTGGCTCTGGATGGATCCTGCGGCAGGCATCATAGGCGCCGTCGTCATTGCATCCTGGGCGTACGGCTTGGTCCGGGACACGGGTGCGATCCTGCTCGATATGAACCCCGACCGGGAAATGACCGACCGCGTCCGCAAAGCCGTCGAGGCTGAGGGCGATCGCCTGAATGATCTCCATGTCTGGCGGATCGGTCCGGGCCATCTCGGCGCGATCATTTCAGTCGCCACGTCAACTGACCGCGGGGTGATCTTCTACCGGGAGAAGCTGGCCAGGTTCACCTCGCTTTCCCATCTGACCATTGAGGTGGCTCGGGTCGCATGAATAACAGATCGGCTGACCTTTGACGGGATAGCCGAGATCCAGCGGATCCGCGGTGAACACAATGTCGGCGTTCGAGCCGCGTCCGAGCATTCCGGTCAGCACGGAACCCGGCCCGTGTACCGGAACCGCGATGCCCGGCGGCCAAGTGCACCGGGATTTCGGGCATTTGCGTTCGCGAGACGCACAAAGCTTGTCGGCGTGCGGCAAGATGCTATCTTTGCAGGGATGCTGAAGACTGCGCACCATCTGCTGCTCGTAATCATTGCTTTCGCCCTGGTCGGCGGGTCATCGGTTCAGCTCGCTCAATCGGCAAGGTTCGCCACATCCATGGCATCGGGCGGAACGCCCTGCGATAGGATGATGCCCGTGGCGGACGCGGCGGCTGGCCAAACCATGGCGGACGACGGCCTGGGCGCTCCGATGGCTCCATGCAGGGGCATGATCCCGGACTGCCTCAAGCAGATGGGTTGCATCACCGATGTGGGCTTCCCCGCAAGGCTGACCGTTACCGAGTTTTCGGTGCCGTCCATCCAGGTGAGCTATTGGCACTCCCGGTCGTCCATGGCGGGATTGGACCGCATACCCGAACCGATGCCACCGCGAACAATCTGAGTCCATCGGCGCACACCCGAGATGCGTCCGAAACGATGACGGGTTGTTCACTGCCTGCCGCTTCAAGTCGGCAGGTCACGGAGGCTACACTGATGATTTACACTGGTATTTTGGCGGGCGCGGCTGCGCTCGCCTGCGGATTTGCGTTCGCTGGCGCAGACGCCCTGGCCGCGGCTGCCGACTACCGCTTCGAGTTGGTGGGCAAGCCACAATTGGTGGCGGCGAAGGACATCCTCTTTGTGCGTCTTGTACGCGTCGCGGACGGCAAGGCCATTCCCGACGCTGTCATTTTCGAGAGCAAGGCCGACATGGGCCCGGCGGAGATGCAAACCATGACCGCGCCCGTGAAGGTCCTGCCAGCAAAAGGCGGCGTCTACAGCTTCGAGGTGGATCCGGGGATGGCAGGGATTTGGGCATTGCATCTTGCGGCAAAGGTTCAGGGCGAGCCGGAGACCGTCCGCGGAACCGTGAACGCCAACCTGGTCAAGTGACGTGGGCGCCCAATGGAGACTGCTTGCAGCCAGCTCACTGCTGGTTGCGGGCCTGTTTGCCTGTGCGCCTGCGCAGGCCGAACCCTCGGACACCTCCCTGGGCGCGACCGTCGATGGATTGCTGATCGCGGGACGGCGCCTCAGTCCAACGCTTCGCGCGTCCGCGCTCGACACCCAGGCCGCTGCCGCAAAGGCATCGGGTGCCGACGCACTCGATGACCCGACGGTCAGCGACAATTACCAGTACTATCAGAACGGCGGATTGTTCAGCGCGCATACCGTCATGCTGTCCCAGTCCTTTCCCCTCTGGGACAAGCGGAACCTGCGTCGGCAGGCGGCTCTGGCCGATGTCGATGCCAGCCGCGGGCGCGAGGCGGCCACACGCGATGAACTGGCGGAGAAGATCAAGGTCGCCTACGCGCAGTATTTCCTGACCACGCGAAATCTCGCCGTGAACAGGGAGATCGCCGACCTGGCGCGCCGGATGCGTTCGGCAGCCACGGCCAGATACGGTCAGGGCGGCGGCGACCAGCTGGCCGTAATCCAGGCCATCGGTGAAGAGACGGCGGCGAAAACGGAAGCTGTCCGGCTGCAAGGGGACCGGAATGCGGCCCGTGCCCGGTTGAATGCCCTGGTGGGAAGGCCAGCGGATGCACAATTGGCGGAGCCGCTCAAGCTTCGGTCCATGCCCGCCGCAGAGCTGACAATCCCCATGCTGGTCAGTCGCGCGCGAGCGGCCAACCCGACATTGGCGGCGAACACCGCCTCGGTCGCGGCGGCCCGAACGCGAAGCACGCTTGCGGACAAGGCGTGGTACCCGGACGTGACCATCGGTGCAGGACCGCTGATCCAGACCAATAACCGTCCGGTGGGTTTCGCCGCGACGGTCGGCCTGAACATTCCGGTTCCCTGGGGACGCGAGGATTCCAGCCAGCGGGAGGCCACCGCACAACTCGGCGCGTCGCAGCAGCGTTACGAGGCGGCAAGGCTTGAGATCGAGGGTGCGCTGGGCGAGGCGGTTGCAAGGCTGCGCGCCGCGCGGGCAACCGAGATCCTGCTGAGAAAGGAGGCTTTGCCACAGGCGGGCGCCGCGTTCCAGACGATGCTGGCCAGCTACGGCCAGGGTCAGGGCGAACTCTCCGGCGCCATTGCGGCCGAACACCAGATGCATGAGGTCCAAATCAGGATCCTACAGGCGCAACTGAACGAGCAGATCGAACTGGCGGCGATCGAGCGGCTGGTCGGAGGTGACCTGTGAGGCGATCCTTGATGGCCCTCGCGGCGATGACGTTGTCGACGTTCGCCCATGCGGATCAACCCGCACGCCCGCTTTTCTACCAGGACCCGGACGGCAAGCCCTTTTATGCAGCCGGTCCGAAGAAGACGGCAGATGGCAAGGATTACCGGGCCGTCTTTGAAGACAATCCCGCCACGGCGACGACGTCCCTGCCCGCCGATCATCGCGTCCTCTACTACCGGAACCCGATGGGATTGCCGGATACGTCGCCCATCCCGCGGAAGGACTCGATGGGTATGGACTACCTCCCCGTCTACTCTGACGAGGGCACGCAGGGTGATCCGCCTGGCACGGTCCGCATACCCTCCGGCCGCTTGCAGACGCTTGGAGTTCGGACCGAGGCCGCCGAAATGCGAGTGTTGGCTGGACGCGCGATCCACCTGACGGGCATCGTGCAGTTCGACGAGCGACGGCTGGCGACCGTGACGACCAAGGTTGCGGGATGGATCGAGCATCTCGCCGTGGCCGCCACGGGGGATCCCGTGCGGCGCGGGCAGGTGTTGGCCGAGATCTATTCGCCCGATCTGGTTGCTTCCGAGGAGGAGTATCTCGTTGCCGCTCGCATGGGCGGCGCGATGGGGGCCGCGTCCCTTCAAAGACTCCGCAGCCTCGATATATCTGAAAGTGAAATCTCCCGCCTTCGAAAGACCGGCCAGTCTTCCCGCCATATCGCCATTATCGCGCCGACGGACGGTGTGGTCATCGACAAGCCCATCCAGCAGGGAATGCGGATCAATGCGGGCGACGCACTCTACCGGACCGCCGACCTGTCTTCGGTATGGCTGATCGCACAGGCTCAGGAACAGGACATCGGTGCGGTGATGCCCGGCCAAACCGCAATGGCGGCCTTCGTCGCATTCCCGGGCCGCCTCTTCGAGGGGAAGGTCGAATTCATCTATCCGAGCCTATCGGCCGATACCCGCACGATGCCTGTACGCATCGTGCTCCAGAATGCCGACGGCGCACTTCGCGCGGCGATGTTCGCCAATGTGACGCTCGACCCGGCAGGGGGTAGCCTACAAGTATTATCCGTACCCAATTCGGCGGTGCTCGACAGCGGCAGGCGCCAGGTCGTGCTGGTTGACCGCGGCGCGGGTCGGTTCGAGCCCCGCGAGGTGCATCTCGGCACCCGCGGCGATGACTGGGTTCAGGTCACCGATGGGATCGCGCCCGGGGACCGGGTCGTGGTTGGCGCCAACTTCCTGATCGACGCGGAAAGCAATCTGCGCGCGGCCCTGCAAGGATTTACACAGGGATCGCAACAATGATCGGTCGGCTGATTGATCTCTGTGCCCGGAACATGATGCTCGTGCTGCTCGCCACGCTGCTCGTGGTCGGCGTGGGGGTCTGGTCCGTTCTCAATACGCCGCTCGACGCGTTGCCAGACCTCTCCGATACCCAGGTCATCGTCTACACCGAGTATCCTGGCCAGGCGCCGCAGGTCGTCGAGGACCAGGTGACCTATCCGCTCACCACCGCGTTGCTGGCGGTGCCGCACGCCAAAGTGGTCCGTGGATTGTCGAATTTCGGCCTGTCTTTCGTCTATGTCGTCTTCGACGACGGAACGGATCTTTATTGGGCGCGCTCCCGCGTCCTCGAATACCTGAACTTTGCAGCCAAGCGCCTGCCGCAGGGCGTGACCCCTGCGCTGGGACCGGATGCGAGCGGCGTCGGCTGGGTCTACGAATATGCCGTGCTGGGCGCGCAGCGAACGCTGGCAGAACTGCGCAGCATCCAGGACTGGATCATCCGCTACAACCTGGTTACCGCGAAGGGTGTGTCGGAGGTCGCCAGCGTGGGCGGTTTCGAGAAGCAGTATCAGGTCGTTGTGGACCCGAGAAAGCTCCAGGCGTTGGGAATTCCCCTCGACCGCGTTTCCGACGCCATCCGTGCGAGCAACCGCGATGTCGGCGGGCGGACCATCGAGATGAGCGAAACCGAATACATGGTGCGTGGGCGTGGCTACATCCGAAACATCCAGGATCTCGCGAACGTAATGCTCAAGGCCGATGTCGGGGGTTCCGGCACGGCCGTGTTCATCAAGGATGTGGCCCGGATAGAAATTGGCCCGGAGGAGCGGCGCGGCATCGCCGAGATGGACGGGACCGGAGAGGTCGTTGGCGGGATTGCCTTGAAACGCGACGGCGTCGACGCTTTGACCGCCATCGACAACATCAAGGCGAAGCTCGAGGAGATACGGGCAGGATTGCCGGAAGGCGTGACCGTGCAGCCTGTCTACGACCGTTCGCAGCTCATCGGCGCAGCCATCCACACGCTGCGCCACACGCTGCTCGAAGAAAGTCTGATCGTCGCCGCTGTCTGCATCGTGTTCCTGCTGCACATCCGCAGCGCGCTGGTGGCCATCATCACCTTGCCCATCGGCATTCTCATGGCATTCGCGGGAATGCACGCACTTGGCATCGGCTCGAACATCATGAGCCTCGGCGGTATCGCCATTGCCTTGGGAGCCATGGTCGACGCGGCGATCGTGATGATCGAGAATGCCCACAAGCATGTGGAACGGCTGAAGCCCGGAGAACCCCGCGGTCCCGCGCTGATAGCGGCGGCGAAAGAAGTCGGTCCTCCGCTGTTCTTCAGCCTTCTTGTGATCGTCGCCTCATTTCTTCCGGTCTTCACCCTTGAAGACCAGGAAGGCCGCCTGTTCAAACCACTCGCTTACACCAAAACATTCGTGATGGCCGGAGGCGCGATCCTGTCGATCACGCTAATACCCGTGCTGATGCTACTTTTCGTGCGTGGCCGGATCATTCCGGAGTACGGGAATCCGGTCAACCGCGTGCTGATCTGGCTTTATCGTCCCGTCATCCGGCTCGTGCTTCGCATCCCCGTCCTGACGGTGGCGGCGGCGGTCGTCGTGCTCGCGCTGACCGCATGGCCGATTTCTAGGCTTGGCAGCGAGTTCATGCCCAGCCTGAACGAAGGCACTCTCCTGTTCATGCCCGTGACGCTTCCGGGATTGTCGGTGACCAAAGCCGCGGAGTTACTTCAGACCCAGGATCGGATCATCAAATCCTTCCCCGAAGTCGCTTCGGTATTCGGCAAGGCAGGCCGAGCGATGACGGCGACCGATCCCGCTCCGTTGGAGATGAGCGAGACCTTGGTCAACCTGAAGCCTGAGAGCGAGTGGCGGCCGGGTGTCACGGTCGACAGCCTGATCGCAGAGATGAATGCGGCGCTTCAGCTGCCCGGGGTGAGCAACGCCTGGACCCTGCCGATCAAGGCCCGCATCGACATGCTCTCGACTGGGATCCGCACTCCGGTCGGCGTGAAGATTTTCGGTCCCGACCTGGACGAGTTGGACCGGCTCGGGAAAGACGTCGAACGCGTCGTCCATGATGTGCCAGGCACGACGAGTGCATTCGCCGAACGCTTGACGGGTGGACGCTACGTCGAGATCGCACCCGATCGGCTGGCGGCCGCGCGGTATGGGCTGTCGGTCGACGATGTGCAGAAGGCTGTGGCAACGGCTTTGGGCGGTGAAACCGTGACGACCACGGTCGAGGGACGTGAGCGCTACGGCGTGAACATCCGTTATCCACGGGATCTGCGCGACGACCCCGAGGCGATCGCCAGCCAAGTACTGGTGCCTACCGCAAAAGGACCGATGGTGCCTCTCGGGCAGCTGGCCAGTGTGCGGATAACGCTGGGTCCACCGAGCATCCGGACCGAGAACGCGCAGCCCGTGGCCTACATTTACATTGACCTCCAGGGACGCGACCTCGGCGGTTATGTGGAGGAAGCCGCGAGGAAAGTCGCTGTTCAGGTCAGGATGCCGCCCGGTTACCATGTGGAATGGAGCGGCCAGTTCGAATATCTCCAGCGTGCGCAGGCCAAGCTGAAAATTGTCGTTCCGGCCACCCTCCTGGTGATCCTGGTTTTGTTGTTCCTGAACTTTGGCCGCATTGCCGAGACCTTGATCGTGATGCTTTCCGTTCCATTTGCGCTCGTCGGTGGTGCCTGGCTGGTTTGGTGGCTGGGCTACAACACCAGCGTGGCGGTCGCGGTCGGCTTCATCGCACTGGCCGGTGTCGCGGCCGAGACCGGGGTGGTCATGCTGATCTACCTGGATCACGCGCTGACCGAGATCACGGAGACGCGTCGCGCCGAGGGGGTGGAGCTGACCAGGGTCGATCTGCGGCGTGCGATCATGACGGGTGCCGTCGAGCGTGTGCGGCCGAAGATGATGACGGTCGTTGCAATCATGGCCGGGCTGCTTCCGATCCTGTGGAGCACGGGAACGGGTTCCGAGGTCATGCGGCGAATTGCCGTTCCGATGGTGGGCGGCATGGTGTCGTCTACGGTACTTACGCTGCTGGTCATTCCGGCGATCTACACCATCGTCAAAGGCTGGGGGTTGCCAAAACGGAATACGGCTTCCCTCCGTTGGGATGCACGGGTGGAACCTTTGGAGGAAAGAGCGCGCCTGTCCCAGAACGCCAGGATGCGACAGGCTCCGTCGGGGTTCCTGTAAAGACCCCGCTACAGGTTGAACCCTGTCAGTCGCCTGACGTCTTCCTCGGTCACGGGGGAACGGAAATTTCAGAAAACCGTAAAGGGGAAACCGTACAGGGGAAAACCGCACAGGGACGGATCAAACCAGTCCACGAAGCTACCCGGCTCAATCGCAGGCGCCGTGCGATCCGCAGAGGACAATGGTTGCCGCTATATGGTGTAGAAATTACCTGCCGATGACCACAACATACAGCCTCTTTCATGGATGTCACCCATGTCCCATAATCAGAGGCTATGGGCTCAGGCAAGATCGAGGCCTTACGGATAAAAAGCTCTTTTTTAGAGTGTCATCCCATAATCTCAGTTTATCACCGCAGGCAGGAGCGATAGCAGATGGACGGCTCGCACGAAATCCAGGCGCCCGCCCCCGGCGCAGAGCCGGCAAATAATCCCGGCGCGGAACCGGTTCCCGATTACGACGCCATCATCATCGGGGCGGGCATATCGGGCATGTATCAGCTATACCGGCTGCGCGAACTGGGAATGCGGGTGCGGGTGTTTGAAGCTGGCACCGGCGTCGGCGGCACCTGGTACTGGAACCGCTATCCGGGCGCGCGCTTCGATTCCGAAAGCTACTCCTACAGCTATTCCTTTTCCAAGGAACTGCTGGAGGAATGGGATTGGTCCGAGCATTTCGCCGCCCAGCCGGAGACGCTGCGCTATCTGAACCATGTCGCCGACAAGTTCGACCTGCGCCGCGACATCGAATTCCGCAACCGCGTCGCCTCGGCGCATTTCCACGAGGCCACCCGCGACTGGAGCATCACGCTGGCCGACGGCAGAAATTTCCGCTCGCGCTTCCTGATCACCGCCGTCGGCCCGCTATCTGCCCCGACGATGCCGCGGATCGAAGGGGTGGACAGTTTTCAGGGCCAGTCCTTCCATACCTATCTGTGGCCGCACGAACCGATCGACTTCACCGGCAAGCGGGTGGCGGTGATCGGCACCGGTGCCACCGGCGTGCAGACCATCCAGACCATTGCCAAGACCGTCGGCCACCTGACCGTGTTCCAGCGCACGCCTAACTGGTGCGCGCCGCTGCACAACACCCGCATCGAGCCGGCGGAGATGGCCGAAATCAAGGCCGGCTATCCGGAGATGTTCCAGCGCTGCCAGGAGACCTTCGCCTGCTTCCTGCACACCGCAGACCCGCGCGGGACGTTCGAGGTCTCCGCGGAAGTGCGCGAGGCGTTCTTCGAGAAACTATACAGCGAACGCGGCTTCGGCATCTGGCAGGGCAATTTCCGCGACATCCTGACCGACCGCGCCGCCAATGCGGAGATCACCGACTTCGTGGCCCGCAAGATCCGCCAGCGGGTCAACGACCCCAAGGTGGCAAAGAAGCTCATTCCAACCAATCACGGCTTCGGCACCCGCCGGGTACCGCTGGAGACCCAGTATTACGAGGTTTACAACCAGGACAACGTGCAGCTGGTGGACCTGCTGGAAACGCCGATCGAGCGGATCACGCCAAAGGGCATCCAGACCAGCGACGCGGAATATGAATTTGACATCATCATCTACGCCACCGGGTTCGATGCCATCACCGGCAGCTTCGATCGGATCGACCTCCGCGGTGTCGACGGGCTGACACTGAAGGAAAAGTGGAAGGGCGGGCCGCAAACCTATCTCGGCGTTCTGGTCGAGGGTTTTCCCAACATGATGATGCTGATGGGGCCGCATACGGCGCTGGGCAATATTCCGCGCAGCATCGAATACAATGTCGACTGGACCACCGGCCTGATGCGCTACGCGCGGGACCATAAGCTGACGCGGGTGGAAGCCACCCAGGCCGGAGTGGAGTCCTGGACCGATCACGTCAAGGCGTTGGGGGTGGGGCTGCTGTCCAATGAGGTCAATTCCTGGATGACCGGCATCAACACCAACGTCGAGGGCAAGCAGACCCGCATCATCGCCCGGTACAGCGGCAGCGCCCCGGCCTATCGCGCGCAATGCGACGAGGTGGCGGCGCACGGATACCGGGAATTGGCACTGGCATAGTCACCCCCTTCCGACCGCTTGCCGGTACAGGAATAAGGCCAGGGGCGCTGCCCCTGGACCCCGCTAAGGGCAAGCCCTTAGAACCCCATACGTGGATCGCGGTAAGCTGATACGTAATATCGCAGGAGCTCACCATGGCCGTCGAATTCATCGGCATGATCGCTGCCGAGGCAAAATCGGAAATCCATCCGGCGCAGGGCCCGGTGCTCGATCCCGACTACATCGCCCGCTTCGCCAGGGCGCATGAGGATGCCGGCTTCGACCGCGTGCTGGTGGCGCATAATGCCGCGGACGCCGACGCAGTGCTGGTCGCCACCCACGCCGCCGCGCATACCACGCGGCTGGGCTTCATGATCGCCCACCGTCCCGGCTTCATCGCCCCGACCTACGCGGCCCGGCTGTTCGCCACGTTCGACGTGTTCTCCGGCGGGCGCGGCGGCATCCATATCATCTCCGGCGGCGACGGCGCCGAACAGCGCCGCGACGGCGATTTTTTGAACCATGAGGAACGCTACCGCCGCACCGACGAATATGTCGGCCTGCTCAAGCGCACCTGGACTGCGGACGCGCCGTTCAGCCATCACGGCCCGTATTATCAGGTGGAGAACGCGTTCGCCCGGGTCAAACCGCTGCAAAAGCCGCATATCCCGGTGTATTTCGGCGGCTCGTCCGACATCGCCATCGAGTTCGCCGCCAAGCACGCGGACATCTATGCGTTCTGGGGCGAAACTTTGGAACAGGCGCGCGACACCATCGCGCGGGTCCGCGCCGCCTGCGTGCTCGCCGGCCGCCAACCCGACAGCATCCGCTTCAGCCTGTCGATGCGCCCGGTGCTGGCCGCCACCGAGGACGCCGCCTGGCAGCGCGCTGACCGGATCATCGAACGCATCCGCGACCTGCGCGGTGACGATTTCGGCCGCAGCAACGTCCGGCCCGAAAGCGTCGGCTCCGAACGCCTGCTGCAAGCCGCCGCCGGCGGACGGGTGCGCGACAAACGGCTATGGACCGAAGTCGCCGCCGCAGTCGGCGCCGGGTCCAACACCACCTCCCTGGTCGGCACGCCCGAACAGGTGGCGGAATCGCTGCTGGAATATCACGCCCTTGGGGTCACGACCTTCCTGATCCGCGGCTTCGACCCGCTGGAAGACGCTACCGATTACGGCCGCCATCTGCTGCCGATCATGCGGGAGGCGACAGCCAACGCCCGGCTGTCCACCGCCGCGGAGTAGTAGAAAAAAGCAAGGCCAGGGCGCTGCCCTGGACCCGCAAAAGGGCAGTCGCCCTTTTGAAACCCGTTACTTAAGGGATAAGGTCCAGGGGCTTGGCCCCTGGCGGGGTTTGGGGCGGAGCCCCAGGCTCCAGCGGCGGCGTCAGTTTGAAATCCACCATCATATCGTTGCCCAGCCGCTCCAAATCCCGGCGCAGCCCGTCGGTGCCAATGGCGGCCGGCACGCGCAGCCGCGCCTCGGCCCGAAACAGCGTTTCGCCGGAGAACGAGCCGCTAAGGATATGGGTGGTCAATTCCTCGATGTTCACACCCGAGCCAGCCAGCACCCGGGTCACGTCGCGGATGATCCCGGGCAGGTCCTGGCACACCAGGTCGAGCATCAGCGCGGGATCGCGATCCGGCGGCGCAGGCCCGCTTGCGACCGAATGAAGCAGCACCTGCATTCCGTCGGCACGCAGCGCCTCGCAGGCATCGGCGAGTGGGGCTACCTGGTCATCGCCGATGCGAACCAGCACGATACCGGCGAACTGTCCCGCCAGACGGGCCATCCGGCTTTCCAGCCAGTTGCCGCCCAGGGCCGCCACCTGCTCGGACATGCGGCTGACCAGACCCGGACGGTCCGGGCCGACCAAGGTCAGAATGAGCTCCGCCATGGCTACCCCTTCAACAACGATGCGCACGCATCGGCAGGTCTTGCCTTTCCCGCCGGAACCTGAGACTTCCCTTAGCCTGCCCACGCGCCGGCTTGAGGGCAAGAGAGGAAGCGAAACCATGGACACGCTCGAACAGCGCACGATCGCCAAAGTCTCGCGCCGGCTGATCCCGTTTTTGATCGTCTGCTATTTCGTCGCCTACCTGGACCGGGTGAATGTCAGCTTCGCGGCGCTGACCATGAACAAGGATCTTGGGCTGTCGGCATCCGCGTTCGGGTTCGGCGCCGGCATCTTCTTTCTCGCGTATTTCATCTTCGAGGTGCCGTCGAACCTGCTGCTGGAGCATTTCGGCGCCCGCAAATGGATCGCCCGGATCATGTTCTCCTGGGGCATCCTGTCCGGCGCGATGGCGTTCATCACCGGCGAGACCGGGTTCTTCGCCGTCCGCACCCTGCTCGGCGTCGCCGAGGCCGGCTTCTTCCCCGGCATCATCTTCTTCCTGACGCTGTGGTTTCCCGCTGCCTACCGCGCCCGGATCGTCGGCATGTTCATGGCCGCCATCCCCCTTTCCACCGTCATCGGCGCGCCGATCTCCGGCCTGTTGCTGGGGCTGGATGGCTGGATGGGCCTCAAGGGCTGGCAGTGGCTGTTTCTGATGGAAGCCGCCCCGGCGGTGATCCTGTCGGTGGTGGTGTTCTTCTATCTGACCGACGGCCCCGCGCAGGCGAAATGGCTGGCCGCCGAAGAGCGCGAGTGGTTGATCAACCGGCTGTCGCTGGAGCGCAGCAACCGCGAGGCCGCACACAGCCACAGCATCCTGCAGGCGATCCTGGACCCCAAGGTGCTCGCCCTCGGCCTTGTGTATTTCGGCGCGGTTGCGACCAATTACGGCCTCAGCTTCTTCCTGCCGCAGATCGTCAAGGCGTTCGGACTATCGAATCTTCAAACCGGTCTAGTCTCGGCGCTGCCCTATGTGGTCGGCACCTTCGCCATCATCTGGTGGGGAAGACGGTCGGACGCCAAGATGGAACGGCGCTTTCACACCGCATTCCCGATCTTCATCGCCGCCGCCGGGATTGCGGTCTCCACTTTGCTGCCAGACCCGACGCTGAAGATGATCGCCCTCAGCATCGCCGGCTTTGGCATTTTCGGTTGCCTGGCGGTGTTCTGGACCCTGCCGACGGCGTTCCTGTCCGGCTCGGCCGCGGCCGCCGGAATTGCCGCGATCAACTCGATCGGCAATCTCGCGGGCTTCGCCGGCCCCTATGCGATGGGTTTCATCAAGGACAAGACCGGAAGCTTCAACGGCGGGCTGCTGTCGCTTTCCGCCGTCGGCTTCATCGCCATGGTCATCGTGCTGGTGTTGCGGCATGACAGCGCGCTGGAGAAGCTTCCGGCCCCGGTCCCCGCGCGCCGTTAAAACTGTTCAGCGCGCCTGCTGGATGGCGCTGAGGATCCAGTTGCCGCCACCCTGGCCGCGCAAAAAGGTCCAAAGCTCGGTCGCCGTCACGTGCTCGGTGGGACTGCCATCGACCACGCGGCCGGCCGCGTCCGTGGTCACGTCGATCATCGAGAATTTCATCGCCACGGTGGCAAAGTCCCGGCCCTGTTCGGCCCAGGATTCCGACAGATCGCCCTTTTGCAGGTTGACATCGGTGACGCGGTTCCAGAAGCCGCGGCTGGTCTGCTCTCCGATCTGATCGGCGAAGTAGCTGAGCATTTCCGGCGAGCACTGGGTTGCCAATGCCCGCAGATCATGCGCGGTCCAGGCCGCTTGCAGGTTTTTCAGCAGCGCCTCGAAGGCCTGGTAATCGGCCGGGGCGATCGTGACCGGCGGGGAAGCGGGCCGGCCGCCGCCCGATTGCATGGGCATCGGCACGGGTCCCATGGCCGGTCCGTTCAGGGCGAACATTGACGGGCCGCCGGCGGTTGCGGGCTGCGACCGGCGGAACAACCTGAACAGGAAGCGGACCGCGAGCACCACCAGGAATATCTGCAACAGGAAGCCGAAGAACCCGCCAAAACCATTCATGCCGCCGAACATGCCGCCGCCGAACAGCATCCCCACCAAACCGGCGCCGATCAGACCGCCCATCAGCCCCGACATGAAGCCGGACCGCCTGGGTGCGGCCATGCCGGGCGCGGCTAAACCAGGGCTTCCCGATGGCGCATTCGGCGTGATACTGCGCTGCATCGGCTGGACCATGCCGGGCGAGGTCGGGGTCGAGGGCGGGGCAGAGAAGGTTCGTCCACCCCGGCTGCCCATGGAGCCGCCGCCGCCGAGGCGCGCATCTGCAAGTG
>JAYTXR010000226.1:0-17875 GCA_043742865.1 Acetobacteraceae bacterium | reverse complement strand
ACCGCCGTGGATAAGTCGCCCGCCTACGCCAGACTCTCGGCGGTCGCTTCGGCGGGCGACTTACCCACCGCTCCTACACCACCACCGGGGACACGACCCCAAGAAGCGCCTGAGGGGAAAGATTCCAGGAAATCCTGGCTGAGGTCATCTCCGAGTAGGGCGACGATCAGGTGCGCATACAGCCAACATCGTGTGCCGGCTTCGGTTTTTGTTCTGACCTTACCGATGCGCAACAGCGATTTCAGCCGCTTGAACGCCAGCTCAATCTGCCAGCGCAGGCGATAAACCGCCAGCACTTCCACGGCTGGGAATGCCTCTTCCGGCAGCGATGTGGCCAGGACAACATATTCCGCCGCGATCAAGCTGCGCGGGTCGAGCCGGGTTTGCTTACGGCTGGCGGCCTGGCGCAGGCGTTTATGCTCTGCCTCGATCCCCTCCGGCGGTTTGCGCCGCGCGATCAGGCGTATCTTTATCGGCGTCTGGCGCTTGCCCGATTGTGCCCAGGCCGTGACCTCATGGGTTTCGGTCTCCGCCGGGCGGGTCTGGAGACATTTGCCAAGATCGAACGGTTCATCGGCTCTATCCACCAGACGGATGGTGTTCCAGCGCATCCGGACGATGAAGTCTACCCGCTATGCTAACGGTCAGTGTCCATGACGGTTAGTGAAATATTATTCCGCCGCGTCCACCAGCCTGGCAGCGGCGGAGGCATGGCCTTTCTGGTGGAAATAGTTGGCGCGGAAGAACGCCAGGATCAGATCCCGGTAGACCGCCGGCGGATAGAGCGGCGGGTGGTGGGCATCCGTGCAGCCCGGCAGGCACTCGATCACCGTGTCCGGGTTCGGGCTGTGGAAATAGGCGATCGAGTAGCGATCGGTGCCGCTGTCGTTGATGACGCCGTGCGGGGTGGACAGGAAACGGTCGTTCGACCAGCGGCGCATCATGTTGCCGAGATTGATCAGGAAGGTGCCGGGGATCACTGGCGGGGCGAACCATTCTCCTGACGTCAGCCGAACCGCCAGACCCGGCACATCGGTCCGCGCCAGCGCGGTCATGAAGCTGTTATCGGTATGCGGCGCCTGGCCGAACACATTGGCCTCGGACGTTTCCTGCGGCGGGTAGTGCAGGAAGCGGGTGGTGACATGCGCCTCGTTGGAGAAGTATTGATCGAAACCATCTGGCGCCAGCCCGAGGGCGACCGCAAAGCCCGGCAGCATCCGCCCACACATTTCCCCCAGCGCGCCGGTATAGGCGTTCATGTCGTCGCGGATGTTGATCCGATCATCCGGCCATTGATTGCGCCCGCGCAGCGGAATGCCGGCGATCACGTCCGGGTGGTCCGCTGCGCGATCGTGGCTGATGAAGAAGCTTTCATTCTGGTTCGGCTTGGTCGCCTGGTGCACCGTGGAGGCGGCCTGCACCGAGGCGTTCATCGGCAGATAGCCGATATTGTTCTGGTTCAGCCGCAGCCTCAGCTTGTCGTCCAACCCCAGCGCGTGAAACCGCCGCGATGCCGCGAAGGCGCGGTCGATCGTTTCCTGCGCCACGCCGTGGTTCAGGGCGTAGAAGAAGCCGATGTTTTCGCAGGCGAATTTGACCTCTGCCGCCAACGTCTCCAGCGCGCCCGGCGCGCCGGCGAAATACGGCCCGTAATCGATCACCGGGATCTTGTGGGCGATCGCCTCGGGACTGCCTACCGCGTGCTGCTCGAACAGATGCATCGATGCCTCCTGTGCCACCGGCGAGCATGCCCAACCGCCCGCATCTGTGTCTACCGCCTTCCGCGCGGCGCTTCAGGAAGCCACAAGAGCAATCGGGGGCCAGAATCTCGGTTCCATCTCAGGACCCGATTTCTTGAATTTTATCGCTTTTTTTGCACTCGGTAGGCATTTTCTGACGCCGCCCGACGCGACCTCCATCCCATTGCCCGGCGCTGTCTTGGCCGGGGATGACGGCTTGCCGTTATGGCGCGAAGCGGGCGCGGCCGGCGCGCCGGCCAGTGCCTGTTGCATCATCGCCGCCGCACCATGCTCGGCCCAGGCGGCACGGTCCATTTCCGCCGGGTCGCCGGCGAGCTTCTGGCGCGCCGCCAGCCGCCCCTCGGCCGCGTTGGCCGGAGCCAGCGACGCCACCACCGCCTTCGCCGCGTTGTCCCGTCGCGCCCAATCCACCGGATCGTCGATCAACGGCGGCGGCAAGGCCGCGCGCAGGACTAGAATGATCTGATGAAACGCCTCCCGGGCCAGCAAGCTTGCCCAATCGGGTTGCGGGTCGGCCAGCGCGTCGGATAAAGGGTCCATCGTGTTAGCATATAGTTAATTTCACTAACAAGCAACCAGGAAGGTTCTTCGCTACTCAGCCGCGCGGGCAATCCCGGCAACCCGCGTCCGCGTGCGCATGGTCACGAACTCCTCGGCAGCTGTCGGGTGGACGCCGATGGTGCGGTCGAAATCCGCCTTCGTCGCGCCCATCACGATGGCGATGGCCAGGCCCTGCACGATCTCCGCCGCATCCTCCCCCAGCATATGCGCGCCCAGCACTTTCTGGCTGGCCTGGTCGACGACCAGCTTCATCAGCGTCTTGCGGGCACGGCCGCTGATGCTGTGGCGCATCGGGGTGAATTTTTCCACATACACATCCACCGGGCCGCGCGCGGCGGCCTGTTCCTCGGTTAGGCCGACCGTGGCGATCGGCGGCGTGGTGAATACCGCGGTCGGCACGTTCTCCAGCGAGACTTTCCGCGGGTGATGACCGAATAATGTATCGGCCAGAGCGTGGCCCTCGGCCGTCGCGACCGGGGTCAGGTTCAGCCGGTCGGTCACGTCGCCCATGGCGTAGATATGCGGCTGGACGGTTTGCAACTGGTCATCGACGAGCACGGCGCCGGATTTGTTGGTGGTCACGCCGGCCTGGTCGAGGCCCAGATTGGCGGTGGCCGGGGCCCGGCCGGTGGCGAAGAACACCAGATCGGTGTCGATAGTCCCGCCGGAGGACAGATGCAGGATACGCGCCTCGCCGTTGGCCTCGATTTTGGTCGGCGTCACGCCGGGGTGCAGCGTTATCCCCTGGCTGATCAGCGCCTCCGCCAGCGCCTCACGCAGATCGGTATCGAAGCCGCGCAGGGGAAGCGGCTGGCGAAAGACCAGGTCCACCTCCGCGCCGAGCGCGGCAAAGATGCCGGCGAACTCGACCGCGATATAGCCGCTGCCGAGCACGGCAACGCGCCGGGGCATCGCCGGCAAATAAAACGCATCATCGGAGATGATGCCGAGCCCGGCGCCGGGAATGTCCAGCCGTGTCGGGTTGCCGCCGGTGGCGATGACGATGCGCTCGGCGGTGATCCGCTGGCCGCCGACATCGAGCGTATGCGGATCGACGAAAATGGCGCGGGCATCGAAGATGGTGGCGCCGGCGTTGTTGAGCAATCGGCGGTAGATGCCGTTCAGCCGGGTGATCTCGCGGTCC
Organism: Acetobacteraceae bacterium; assembly: GCA_043742865.1. Classification (GTDB taxonomy): domain Bacteria; phylum Pseudomonadota; class Alphaproteobacteria; order Acetobacterales; family Acetobacteraceae; genus PALSA-911. The sequence goes on along the minus strand of JAYTXR010000226.1, from coordinate 14,410 downwards.
TTGGCGGCGATCAGCTTGCCCCAGTCATGCGGGCCTTTGCGAATGGTCCAGCCGAAGCCGGCGGCGTCATCCGCGAAGCCGCCATATTCGCCGGCCTGCACCAGCAGCTTTTTCGGCACGCAGCCGACATTGACGCAGGTGCCGCCCCAGAAACGCTCCTCGGCGATCGCCACGCGCGCACCGTGGCCGGCGGCGATGCGGGCACAGCGGACGCCCGCCGAGCCGCCGCCGATGACGAACAGATCATAGTCCATGGATGGATGCCTTTATCTGGATCAACGGATTTTGTGCGCGGACGGGTCCGGTATCAAGAGCCGCCGGGTTGGTCGCCGCTGCGTATCCCGGTTGGAAGCTTTTCATCAAGGTTTTCATGTCCAATCTTCGCCATGGCGATCGATTATACCCTGCTATTCCCCAACACCCTGTATCCCAGTTCCGGCGGCATCGACGCCACCAGCCTGCTGACGACCCTGTATGGCGGGGCGGGCACAAAATCGTCGCGCGGCAATCCGTTGGGCGCGCTGCGGACCGCGGAAGCCAACCAGACCAAGGATATCGCGACGACCGCCAGGCAACCGCAGGTAGCGCGCGATATCGCCGCGTTCCGCACCGCCGTCGCCAATGCCAAGGACCCGGCCAAACTGCTGAACAACCCGGCGGCGCTCAAGGTGCTGTTGACCGCCAATGGTCTGGCGGATAGGCTTGACTTCACCGCGCTGGCACAGAAAGCCCTACTCAGCAACGTCAAAACCACAACCTCGCTGGTCCACCAGCTCACTGATCCGCGTTGGAAAAGCGTCGTGCAGACCTATGATTTCGCCAATAAGGGGTTGAGCGTGCTGCAAGACCCCAAGGTGCTCGACACGATCGCCAACGGCTATGCCGAGATCACCTGGCGCCAGTCGCTGGATGCCTCGACGCCGGGGCTGTCGAACGCGCTGAGCTTCCGCGCCCAGGCTTCCGGCATTGGCTCCGCGCTGCAGATCCTGGGCGATTCCGTGCTGCGCGACGTCGTGACCACCGCCCTCGGCATTCCCCGACAGATCGCGTTTCAGGGTCTCCCCGCCCAGGAGAAGGCGATCACCGACCGGCTCGATCTGTCCAAACTGAAGGATCCGCATTTCGTCGACACGCTGACCCAGGAATATCTGCTGAACAAGGCCGATTCCGGCACGACGACGACCCCCACGCTGGACGCGCTGGCGATCCAGGCCAAGGCGCGGGGGCTGGTCGTGTAGGCGGCGCTGGTCGTGTAGTCAGCCGTCGATCCCGCCCAACGCCAGATACTTGATCTCCAGATAGTCCTCGATGCCGTATTTCGAACCTTCCCGCCCGAGTCCGGAGGATTTCATGCCACCGAACGGAGCGACCTCCGTGGAAATGACGCCCTCGTTGATGCCGATGATGCCGTATTCCAGCGCCTCCGCCACCCGGAATATCCGGCCGATGTCGCGGGCATAGAAATACGCCGCCAGGCCGAACTCGGTGTCGTTGGCCAGCCGCACGGCTTCGTTCTCGGTGCTGAAGCGGAACAGCGGCGCCACCGGGCCGAAGGTTTCCTCGCGGAAGATGTCGGCGTCCAGGGGAACGTTGGCGAGCACTGTCGGCTCGAAGAAATTGCCACCCAGAGCATGGCGGTGGCCGCCGGTGACCAGGCTCGCCCCGCGTTTCAGCGCATCGGCGATATGCGCCTCCACCTTGCTGACCGCGGCGGCGTTGATCAGCGGCCCCTGGGTGACGCCCGGATCCATGCCGTTGCCGATTTTCAGCCCCTCGACGGCGATTTTCAGTTTCGCGGCGAAGGCGTCGTAGACGCCGTCCTGAACCAGGAGGCGGTTGGCACAGACACAGGTCTGCCCGGCATTGCGATATTTGCTGGCCATCGCGCCCTGCACCGCGGCGTCCAGATCGGCGTCGTCGAAAACGATGAACGGCGCGTTGCCGCCCAACTCCATGCTGGTCTTCTTGATCGTCGGCGCGCATTGCGCCAGCAGCATCGCGCCCACTTCAGTGCTGCCGGTAAAAGACAGTTTCCGCACCAGCCGGTTGGAAGTGAGCTCCGCCCCTGTTTCACCGGAGGGTCCGGTGATGATGTTGCAGACCCCGGCAGGCATTCCGGCCCGTTCGGCCAGCACCGCCAAGGCAAGGGCGGAAAACGGCGTCTGGCTGGCCGGACGCAGAACGCCGGCGCATCCGGCGGCCCAGCCGGGGCCGGCCTTGCGTGTGATCATTGCGGTAGGGAAATTCCACGGCGTGATGGCGGCGAACACGCCGATCGGCTCCTTCTGCACCAGGATGCGGCGACCCTTGGCGTTCTGCGGAATGATGTCGCCGTAGACGCGCTTGCCTTCCTCGGCGAACCACTCGATGAAGCTGGCGGCGTAGGCGATCTCGCCGCGCGCTTCGAGCCAGGGCTTGCCCTGTTCGGCGGTCATGATGGTGGCAAGGTCATCCGCGTTCGCCAGCATCAGATCGAACAGCCGGCGCAGTATGCTGGCGCGATCCTTGGCCAGAAGGGCGCGCCAGCCCGGCTGCGCGCGGTGCGCGGCCTCGATCGCACGACGGGTCTCGGCGGCGCCTAGAGCGGGCACTTCCCCGACCAATTCGCCGTTGGCGGGGTTGCGGACCTGGATGCTGCGGCCGCTATCGGCCTGCACCCATTTGCCGTCGATGCAATTGGCCTGACGAAACAGGCTGGGGTCCTTCAGCGGCAGTTTCGCCATCTGGTTCAGCATCTCAGACGTCCTTCATACGGTGCTTCACAGATGATAACGCAGGATACGGCCGGCTAGCGGGTCCCGTCCATTGCCTGTGGCTGCTCCTGCGCCGCCAGCACGCGCGCCATGTGGCTGAGGGCCTCCTGGTGCTTTTCATTGGAGATGGCGGCGAAGTTGCGCGAGAGTTCCAGCGACATGCGCAGCCGGGGCGATTGGTCCGGCGGTGGCGAGGCGCCGGCCAGGCCGTCGAAGAACCACGCCACCGGCACTTCGAGCGCGTGCGCGATGTCGAACAGCCGGCCGGCGGTGATGCGGTTCATACCGCGCTCATATTTATGCGCCTGCTGATAGGTGACACCGATCAGCCCCGCGAGTTGCTGCAGCGACAAGCCGAGAACCAGGCGCCGTTCCAGGATACGGTTGCCGACATGCCGATCGACCATCGCCGCGGTCGGCCCCGGCTGGTCGAGTAAAGCCGGCGAAAACTGTGAATTGTAAGAATGCTTGAGGACGGTCATCGGGTGAAGCTCCTAACGATCAGGTAGATAGGGAGCTTAGCGTTTCGCGCCAAATGACGCCGATCACGTCTCGGCGAGGGCGATCACAAAAATGTCAGAATTCCCGCGAATTACCGGCCGGAGAAACCAAAAAGACTAATCTTTCGAGGGTTTTATCGTCTTCGTCCCAGTATCGGCGAGTGCCTTGCGCAGTGCTTCAACCTCTGCGCGCAAAATCGCCAGCTCCTGTTCCGGAGCGGCTTCCCCGCCGGGCGCGGGCGTTTCCGGGGGATGATAAAACGGCGCGAACATCGCCATCGCGCGTTCCATCATCGCCATGTTCTGGCGCCTGACTTCCTCGATCCCGGGAAACAGGGTGCCGACCGTCTCCTGCACCGTCACGCGAACCTTTTCCTGCTGTTCGGCGAAGGCCTCCATCGCCTTTTCCAGGTAGTCGGGAACCAAGCCCTGCATGGAATTGCCGTAAAATCCGATCAGCTGGCGCAGGAAGCCGGTGGGCAGCATCGCCCGGCCTTTGCTTTCCTCGTCGACGATGATTTGCGTCAGCACGCCGCGGGTGATGTCCTCCCCGGTCTTCGCGTCATAGACCACGAAATCCCGGCCGGTGCGAACCATCTCCGCCAGATTTTCCAGGGTGATGTAGCTGGAGCTTTCGGTGTTATAGAGCCGGCGGTTGGCGTATTTCTTGACCACCACGGTCGGGCTGGTCGCGGTAACCGCAGCGGAGGATCCTGCCGTCGTTCCAACAGCGGTTTTCGGCTCCGAAGATGCCATTTGCGGCGTTTCCGGCTGGCCGGCGGAGGTTTTATGGATGGATGCGGGCATGATTTCGCTCTGGTTCCAGTATTTCTTCAACATGGCGATTATACCGCAGCTGCGAAAGAGCTTTCTTAGGTCAACGCCCGGCACGGCCTATATCCGGTTGGTTCAGAGGGGAGGCTCGCGGGGCATGTATGAGGCATGAGCGACAAGACAGAAACCGTGGCAGGCCAGCCGGAACCCCCGTCCGGCGATCCGGCGCCGGATTTCGCCCGCGATTGGGCAACAATCTGGCAGAGCGAACTCGCCGCCTTCGCCGTGGACCGGGAGGCTTTGGAGACATGGCAGGTCCTGTCGGGTTTCTGGGCCAAGGCGGCGCCGGCATTGTTGAGTGCGGGGTTGCTGCGTGGCGGGCTGGGTGGCGGGTTAGGTGCCGGATTGCTGAGCGCGGGCGGCGATGACCGACGATCGCGACCCGGCGGCGCTGTTTCCGGGACCGATGCGGCGCCGCGGACCGCGCCCGCTGCTGCTGCATCTGACTCTGGCGATGCTGAAATCGGACGTCTCGGCCAGCGGATCGACCAGCTCGAATCCCGGCTCGCCCAGTTCGGGCATCCCCAATCTGCTGGCGGCGCCCAATCTGCTGTCCGCGTTGAACTTTCCCGGCCTCGGCGGCGATCCCCAGGCGCTGGGAAAAAATCCGCAGACGCTGGGCAAAAACCTGCAAAATGACGCCGGCCTGATCGCCGGCATCGCGGCCTACCGCCGCCACCCATGGGTGCGGAACATGCCCGAACCGCCGGTGATCTGGGCCGAAGGCGGCACCAGGCTGCTGGATTACGGCCAGGAGGCAGGCGGCAAGGCGGTGCTGTTCGTGCCCAGCCTGGTCAATCGCGCTTATGTGCTCGACCTCGCCCCCGGTCATTCGATGCTGCGGTTCCTGGCCGGCGCCGGGATCCGGCCGCTGCTGCTCGATTGGGGGTGGCCGGGCGAGGCCGAGCGGCGCTTCACGCTGACCGACTACATCGCCGGACGGCTGGAGCGGGCGCTGGTGGAGGTGAACCGGCTCAACATCACCCCACCCGTGCTGGCCGGCTATTGCATGGGCGGCACCCTGGCGGTCGCCGCCGCTTGCAGGCGGCCCGAGCTTGTCGGCGCCTTGGCACTGCTGGCCACGCCGTGGGATTTCCATGCCGATGGCGGCAAGGCCGACCTGTCCGTGGCACAGCTGCTGCCGATACTGGAGCCGCTGCTGAATTTCAATTCCACGCTGCCGGTCGATGCGTTGCAGATGTTGTTCGCGATGCTCGATCCGTTCGGCGTCGGCGACAAATACCGCGAATTTGGCCGGCTGGATCCCGATAGCGCCCGGGCCAGGCTGTTCGTGGCGCTGGAGGACTGGCTGAACGACGGCGTGCCGCTGGCCGCCACGGTGGCGCGGGAATGTCTGTCGGGCTGGTATGGCGCAAACACGCCGGGGCGCGGGGAATGGCGCGTTGCCGGCATGGCGGTCGATCCGGCCGGATTGCGCCTGCCGGCTTTCGTCGCCGTGCCCGGACGCGACCGGATCGTGCCGCCGCAATCGGCGGAGCCATTGGCGCGGCTGATCCAAAACGCAACGCTGCATCGGCCCGCCGCCGGACATATCGGCATGACGGTCGGGATGAGTGCCGAAAAAGCGCTGTGGCGGCCGCTGCTGGAGTGGCTGCGCGAATTATAACCCGTTCGCCAGCGCCGGATGTTTTCAAACTCGCTGCATGGGCTGTAGGTTGCGCCAACGGCCGGGGAATGGCCCCCGGCAAGGGGAGAAACCTGCAATGGATGACGTTGTCATCGTCTCCGCCGCCCGCACGCCGGTCGGCAGCTTCAACGGCGCCTTCGGAACGGTCGCCGCGCACGAACTCGGCACCGCCGCGATCACCGCCGCCATCGCCCGAGCCGGGATCGCGGCCGCGGATGTGGATGAGGTAATCATGGGCCAGGTGCTGGCGGCCGGCGAAGGGCAGAACCCCGCCCGCAAGGCCGCCCGCAACGCCGGCATTCCCGACGACAAGACCGCCTTCGGCATCAATCAGGTGTGCGGCTCCGGACTGCGCGCCGTCGCACTCGCCGCCCAGCAGATCCGCACCGGGGAAAGTGCCGTGGTGGCCGCCGGCGGCATGGAGAGCATGAGCCAGTCCCAGCACGCCGCCTATCTGCGCTCCGGCACCAAGATGGGCGGGCTCGAATTCATCGATACCATGCTCAAGGACGGGCTGTGGGACACCTTCCACGGCTATCACATGGGCATCACCGCGGAGAATGTCGCGCGCGCTTATCAGATCACCCGCGACGAACAGGACGCCTTCGCGCTGGCATCCCAGCAGAAGGCTTCGGCGGCGCAAAAGGCCGGAAAATTCGCCGACGAGATCGTCGCCGTGACCGTGAAGGGCCGCAAGGGCGATACCGTGGTGGAGCATGACGAATATATCCGCCATGACAGCTCGGCCGAAGGCATGGCCAAGCTGCGCCCGGCCTTCTCCAAGGACGGCACGGTAACCGCGGGCAATGCCAGCGGCCTCAATGACGGCGGCGCCGCGCTGGTGCTGATGAGCGCGGCGGAAGCCGCCAGGCGGGGTCTGACGCCGCTGGCGCGGATCGCCTCGTTCGCCACCGCGGGCGTCGATCCGGCACTGATGGGCACCGGCCCGATCCCCGCCAGCCGAAAGGCCCTGACCCGGGCCGGCTGGAAGGCCGACGACCTCGATTTGATCGAGGCCAACGAGGCGTTCGCCGCCCAGGCGCTGGCGGTGAACAAGGAACTCGGCTGGGATACCGGGAAAGTGAATGTCAACGGCGGCGCCATCGCCATCGGCCACCCGATCGGCGCTTCCGGCGCGCGGGTGCTGATCACGCTGCTGCACGAGATGAACCGCCGCAACGCCAAAAAAGGCCTGGCGACATTGTGCATCGGCGGCGGCATGGGCGTGGCGATGACCTTGGAACGCTGAACGCAAAGTTCGGGCAATTGATGAAAGGCCGCCGGGATAACCGGCGGCCTTTTCATATCCCAGGCCCGCGCGCGCGGCTCTGGCCAGCTTTCACCTTCGTGTTAAAAGGACGCGCGGGGAGAAACCAAAGGGAGCAAGACAAATGGCGCGAGTGGCACTGGTGACAGGCGGAACGCGGGGGATCGGCGCGGCGATCAGCAAGGAGCTGAAGCACGCCGGACGGATCGTGGTGGCGAGCTATGCCGGCAACGACAAGGCTGCGCAGCAATTCCATGACGAGACCGGCATCCGGGTGATGAAGTTCGACGCCGGCGACTACGCCGCGTGCGAGAAGGCGATCAGCGAAATCCATACCGAAGTCGGACCGATCGAAATCCTGGTGAACAACGCCGGCATCACCCGCGACACCACGATGGCGAAGATGACCCGCGATATGTGGGACGCGGTGGTCGATACCAATCTCGGCTCCTGTTTCAACCTGTGCAAATTGACGTTCGACCAGATGCGGGCCAAGAAATTCGGCCGCGTCGTCAACATCGGCAGCGTCAACGGCCAGGCCGGGCAGTACGGCCAGGTGAACTACGCCGCCGCCAAATCCGGCATCCACGGCTTCACCAAAGCGTTGGCTCAGGAAGGCGCGCGCTTCGGCATCACCGTCAACGCCATCGCCCCCGGCTATGTCGATACCGACATGGTGCGCGCGGTGCCGGCCGACGTGCTGGAGAAGATCATCGCCAGGATCCCCCGCGGCCGGCTTGGCACCGCCGAGGATATCGCCCGCGGCGTGGGGTTCCTGACCGCCGATGAGGCCGACTTCATCACCGGATCGACGATGTCCATCAACGGCGGCCAGCATATGTACTGACCTGACCAGACGGGGCGAACCTGTTTCGCCCCGTCTGGCCAACTTCGCCGGTGCCGGGGCGATCTTGCTTTGGTCCTCGCTGGCATTGTTGACCCGGTTGGCGGGTGCCGCTCCGCCGCTGGAAATTACCGCGCTCAGCTTCGCGGTCTCGGCCGTGCTGGGAGTGGCGGTGATCGCCATCCGCGGCGAACTGGCCGCGTTGCGCCAGCCGGCGCTGGCCTGGCTGCACGGGGTGGGCGGGCTGTTTGGCTATCATGTGCTCTACTTCGCCGCCCTCGGCCTGGCGCCGGTCGCTGAAGCCAACCTGCTGAACTATACTTGGCCGCTGCTGATCGTGCTGTTCTCCGCTCCGCTGCTGAGAATGCGGCTGGGTCGTCGCCATGCCGCCGGCATGATCCTTGGCCTCGCCGGATGCGGGCTGGTGCTCGGTGCCTCCGTGAGCTTCGGCGCGCAGGGCACCGCCCTGCTCGGCTATGGCCTGGCCACTGGCGCCGGCACGGTCTGGGCGCTGTACTCGGTGCTGTCGCGCCGGTTTTCCGCCGTTCCCACCGCCGCGGTCGCCGGGTTCTGCGCCGCCACCGCCCTGCTGGCCGCCATCGCCCACGCCATGATTGAAGCCACGGTGATCCCCGACGCCCGGACCCTGCTCGCCGTCACGCTGATGGGCATCGGACCGGTTGGCGCCGCATTCTTTTTGTGGGACATCGGCATGAAACGCGGCGACCCTCGGCTGCTCGGCACGCTCGCCTACGCCACCCCGATCGCCTCCACGCTGCTGCTCGGCCTGGCCGGCTATTCCGCCCTGACCCCCACTTTGCTCGCCGCTGCCGCCCTGGTTACCGCGGGCGGCCTGATCGCAGCTCGCCCCTGATCGCGCGGTTTGGCGCGAATAAAGCGTTCCCACGTAACGTCGCGGTTTTATTCACACAATCTTTCCAAATTTAGTCGGATGATGAGACCCGGACGCCGAATGGTTTCCGTTTCTAACCAAGATCACGTAAAGTTGATGCATAATTTAGTTTTTGTGCTTTTACATGCACTAGAACTGAGCGGGTCAGCTTAGAGAAAGCAGGGGGAAACAAAAAACAGTAACGAAATATCGTTGCCCAGGCCCGCGCTGCGGGCATCTTTCAATATCCGTCCCGGAATCCGGGCCTTCAGTTGTATTTCTGAACGAGGGAATTCAGCCTATGACGAACGCTGCCTTCAGCGATGCCATTTTAGCCGCCAAGGACGAGTTAGCGATCGAGATCGCCACGTCTCCGGCGCAAATTCTGGAGGCGCAGCGCCTCCGCTACAAAGTTTACTGCGAGGAACGTGGCTTCGAACCGGGCGCCAACGGCCTCGAACAGGATGCGTTCGATGCGACATCGCATCATGCCCTGGTGCGCAGCCGGGTAACCGGTGCCGTATGCGGCACTGTGCGCCTGGTTCTGTCGCGCGGCGATGCCGGCCATGACGGCTTTCCGATGCAGCGCGTCTGCGAACGATACGTCCTGGCGCCGTTGCCCGCCTCCGCCACCGGGGAGATTTCCCGTTTCGCCCTGACGCGCCACCGCCCAGGCATCAGCCCGGCGGCAGCGGCGTTGATGCGGCTGTTTCTGCTGCAGGGTATCGTCCAGATCAGCGGCCAGAACGCCCTGACCCATTGGTGCGCGATGATGGAACGCAGCCTGCTGCGCCTGCTGCGCGCCACCGCCGTTCACTTCGAGCCGGTCGGGCCGACAATCGAGCATCACGGTATCCGTCAGCCCGCGATCGGCGCGATCAGCACGGTGCTGGGCCGTATCCAGCGCGAACAACCGCAGGTGTGGTCCCTGATCACCGATAACGGCGGCTTCTGGTCCGAACAGGAAGTGCTGGCCCGATGCGCGGCCTGACCCGCTGCTGAAAATTCGGTCTCCAGGACCAGCGGCTGCCCGGCCGGGTAGCCGCCGCGGACTAGGACCCCGCCGGACCGGCACTTTCATCCATGGGCTGCCATAATAGGTCCCGCAACGGCTTGCGTACCGATCTGGCTCCCGGCAATCCATCCTTTCGCCTGCCGATCCGGCCGATCAACCGCATCGGTGCCAACGGGCCTAGCATCGCCTCGGTCCGCGCAGCGAGCACCTTGGCTTGCGCCAGCAGCCGCTTATCCTCGGTGAACGCGTATCCGCTGGCGCCATAATCGGCGAAACTCAGCGTCGCCAGGGTCGGCTGCACTGCAAGCCCCAGCCGGGTGGCGGTCAGCCAGAACCGTTGCAGCCGTTCGCCGGTGCGCAGCAGCCGGGCAATCCGGCCGGCTGGCGTCTCCGCCGCATCCGCTTCCGCCGCATTCGCCCGGATCACGAAAAAGCCCGAACTGGTCAGCGCCGGCCACAGATCCAGTTGCAGCGCCGCCGCACCGGTTCCCAGCATGGCGTTCACCCGCTGCATCCGCGGCCAGCTTTGCATCGCCCATTTCATCAGCATCAGCGTCGGATTGTTCAGACCGATGGCCCGCGCGGGCAGGCCGTCGGGGCTGCGCTCGCGGTCCCAGTCGACAACTTCACGGTGCACCGCGAAGGTTTCCGGCGCACGTAGGCGGATATCGGTCGCCATCGCACCGAGCCGAGCCAAAGCCAACCGGTCGCGCAGCCGCTCCTGCCAGGACACCTGCAGATCCGCCCCTAGCGCGTCCTGCAGCATGGCTTTCTCGGGCGCCGTGAGCGGGCGGATTTTCAGCGCGCCCCGCACCACCGAGCGCATCGGCAAGGCGGCCGCCAGCGGACTCGGCGCCACGCCGTCCTCGATCGAGAATTCGACCCGGCACCGCCAGGGCGGCCCACAAGACGCCACTTCCCAGCGCATGGAGCGGCCATGCAGGCTGGCCGCGATGCGGATGCTTTCCAACAGCATGCCGGTGGCCAGCAAGCTCGGTTCCCCGCCGCGGTACTCGTAGGGGTTGATCCCCGCCTTGCCGATCAGATGGACTACCATGGTCCCGGCATCCACCAGCTCAAACCGCCAAGGCTGTACATTGTCGCCGCTGGGGGCCCAACGGGCCAGATCGAGGATGGCCAGAAGCAACGAGGCGTCGAACCGGAAAGCTGGCAGCGGAATTTCCTCCGCCGAAGCCGAGCGCGTCGCCATGGACCGATACAATCTGCGTCCCACCGCCAGTTTCAGTTGCTGCACCGGCCCCGCATTGCCCCAGCGCAGCCGCGTTCGGGCCAGCTGGCCGCGGTATGCATCGAAATGTAAATGCTCGGGCGCGTGCGGCACGCCGCCCCGGCCCAGCAGCAGCTTCACCGCCTCGGTGGCGACCATTCCGGCGCACAACGCACAGGCCGCCGCGGTCGACGGACCCCGTCGATCGGCCAAATTGACCCGTGTATCATCCGCAAGGTAACGGCGATGCAGCCCGCGCGGCGCCACGCCGAGTAGGAAGCGAAGATAACGCTCCGGTTCGGGGCATCCTTCCAGGCGGAAATATTGCTCGAATGTCATCGCGCCGGGCAGGAACGCCAGGAACCCGGTTCCCATCCCGATCGGCGCGGCGGTGACGGCCGGAATTCCAAGCTCGGCACAGCGGCGAAAAACCTCCGCGCGTATGTCCAGCGCGAAAAAATCCAGCCCATCGACGAACAGGTCGCAGCCGGACAGGAATCGATCCAGGTTATCGGGCGTTACCCCTTCCCCGAATCGGCCGATCCGGATGTCCGGGTTGATCGCCACCGCCATTTCGGCCATCACGTCCACTTTCGGACGGCCCAGGCTGGCGATCGTCGCCCCAGCCTGACGGTTCAGGTTCACGACGTCGAAACAGTCGAAATCAGCAATTTGGAATTGCCCGATGCCGAGCCGGGCGAGGGTCAGAAGATGGATGCCGCCGACGCCACCCATTCCGGCGATGGCGACCCGCTTCAGGCGTAATGCCGCCTGCTCCCATTCTGTCGTCCAGCCTAAATTCCGGCTGAACGCAGCATCGTAATCGAATCGGGATCTATCCAGCCTGCTAGTCACGCTGGCTTCCTATGGGAAGGATATGAGGCGGCGGTTAACCCGCCGCCTTCATCCGACCCATCTACCGCTCAGACCGCGGCGGATTTCCGCCGGAGCCGGGTTAGCCCAATGCCAACCAGGCCGGTGCCGAGCACGGCAATCGAAACCGGCTCCGGCGCAGGCGTGACGTTTCCGCCGCCACCATTGATGCCGATATCCGGGATCCCGCCGAGTATTACCGAGCGAGTGTTGGTGAACGCGCCATCCAGTTCGATGAACTGAACCGGATTGCCGTTAAAGAACCCACTTTCGTCGCCCGTGCAAACTCCGAACACCCCGGTGCAGGCCGTGAAGCTCACATCAACGGTCGCCGACGGGATACCATGATTGAGACTCACCAAATTATTGATATCGTTAATCAGGCTGCCCGTGCCCAGGACAATGCGGGTTGAGCTGACCGGCATTGTCACCGTTGCGCTGGTTGGGGTCACGTGGAAGGCGATTTTATCACCCACAACGCCAACCAGTTCGTAATTCAAAGTCTGGAAAGCACCGTCTATGAACGTGGGAGTTACTTGGGTGTTGGTGCCCGTAGCCGTGTACTCCAGGTACAGAGCATACCCGGTCGTGGCCACGTTGAGGTGCGGAGTTGTCTGCGGAACGCCATTCAGCAGAAATTGCGTGATTTGCAAAAAGCCGTTTTCCGAAAAGCTCGCTGTTGAGCCGATCGCGCCGAGGCTACCGTTGAGATGGATATGCGAAAAATCGGCGATCGTTATGTTGTCGAAAGTTACCGTCTCACCCGCAGCCAAAGGCGGGGAGCTGAACTGCGGCGTAAACGTCACCGCCACCGCACCAGCGGGCACCGCCGACATGGCGAGCAATGCGCCCAAAGCAGCGCTTCCGAGGAAAAATGACTTCATACAACTAACTCCTGAACTGATCTGACGTAGATTGCCGTAATTTTCTCCGGAGATCAAGTTAGAATTAAGCGGAAATAAGCGGGATACATTAAACTTTTCGTGACATGAGCTTTGGGAACCTTTCGGCCGGCCCGTTCCACTTCAGCCACCAACCTCCCGCACAAGCTCCATCAGGCGGCCGGCGACGGCGATATCGGCGGCGATGGCGGTGCGCCGGGCGGTGGCATCGGGGTCCTCGCCCCAAAATTCGACCTGAAACAATTCTTCGAGGACGCCGAGTTCATGGGCGGTTTGGGCGTCGAGTTCATTCTCCGCCATGGCCAGACCCAGCACCAGGCTGCCCAGCAGGGGTACCGCGACCCCGAGTGCGGCGAGGGTGATGGGGTCGTAGCGGGTCAACACCTGCCGCAGCGCCTGCCGGCCGGCGGGGTCCTGCTGGACGAAGGCGATGCCTTTGGTGATTTGCAGCCGCACGTCGAATTTCTGGGCGGTCCAGTCGAGCCAGGGCTGCCAATGACGGGCCTGACGCTGGATCAGCGGTTCGGGGGCTTCGGCGCGGTAGCAGAGCAGATCGCTATCGGCATAGGCGGCAATGGCGTCGATCGTCGGGCCCGGATCAGGCGCGATGCGTTCCTCGGCGGTGCCGGCGAGGCGGGTGAGCGGGGTGTCGGCAAAACTCATTTCGCCGCCTTTGGCGCCGCCGGCCGCCTGCCATTCGGCGGCGATGGCGTGCGCCAGCCGGGCGGAGCGGACCCGCAGAGCGGCCCCGCCCGGCAAGTGCATTTCCTTGCCGTCCAGCTTCACGGCATAGAAATCGGCAACGGCCTCGACCGACGCGGTGTCCCAAAAACGTTTCAATGCAGCCTCGTGGCTCCAGGCGGAAAGATCAGCGCAACAGCTGGCGCAGCAGGTCGGCGGGTTTCGGCGGTTTGGCGCCCGGTTGAACAGCCTGTTCCAGGGGCGGCGTTTCGCCGCGGGCGATGGCGAGGTCGTGGGCGCAGCTGTCACCGATCGCCCCTTGCCCGAGCTGTTCCAGGCCAAGTTTGCCGATCACCAAGCCGAACGGGTTTTTTCCAATGGCGCCAGCTTCCGGCATGGCGGCGTCGATCCTCACCTTGGGCGCGCGAAAACTGCCGCCGAGATCGAGCGGCGCGCCGATGCCGGTAGCGCCCAGCCGCACCGTGGCCTGCAGCCGGATCGCCAGGGTTTCCTCCCCCAGGTTCAGCCCACCGGTGCCCGAAAGCCTTACCGGGGCGGTATCCAGCAACAGCGCGCGCAGCGTGCCGATGCCGTTCTTGGTATCCATCCGCGCGGCGAGGCAGCGCAGCGCGGTAAATCCGGCCTTGCCATTCTTCAGCAGGTCCACGCTGTTCAGCGCCTCGCCGAGCATTCGGGTGTCGATCTGCGCGTTCTCCATCGACAGGCCGATGCTGCCATCGAGCGTGGCGGCGATCTGGTGGAGGGAATGGCCGGCGCCGTGCAGATCGGCCTCCAGCCGAAGATTGCCCTGGGCATGGGGCGGCAGCCGAAAGGCGGCCAGCAGCGGCACGAGGCTCAGCGACGGCGCCGCGATGGTGATCGCGACCGGCGGGGCCGGCCTGCCGGCGTCGATGGCGAGCGTGATCCGAACCGGCCCGCCGGGAGGCGTCAGCGTGAATGGGTCGAGACGCAG
>JAYTXR010000225.1:0-3550 GCA_043742865.1 Acetobacteraceae bacterium | reverse complement strand
CGTTCCCATTCCCATCCATGAGGAGCAACTGCATGGCGGCGCCGGCCCGCCGTCGCATCTTCGGGTGCGCGAGGACATCAGCGAAAAGCTCTGCCTCTGGGCTTGCCAGATCTGCATGGTGACCTTGATCGTCATCACCGCCTCGGAAGTGGCGGCGCGCAGTCTGTTCGGCTTCAGCTTCGGCATCAGCGACGAGGTTGGCGGCTATCTGGTGGTGGTCATCACCTTTCTCAGCCTGGCGGTCTGCGAGACCGGCGATGTATATCACCGCGTCGAATTCCTACAGGCCCGCCTCCCCGGCTGGGCGCGCGCGGTTTCCCGGTTCGTGTTCGATGCGCTCTGCCTCGCCGCCGTGCTGATCCTGCTGTGGCAGACCGTGCGTCTGGTCAACAACTCCTATCAATTCGACGAGGAAGCGCCGACCATCCTGGCCACCCCGCTATGGATCCCGCGACTGTTCATGCCGCTCGGCTGTGCGGCGGTGAGTTGGGCGCTGTTCAAGGCGATGCGGCGCGACATCGTCTGGTTTCGTTTCGAGCGGATGAAGGCACGCCAGAGATGAGCCCGGAAATCATGATCATCCTGGCTTTCGTGGTGTTCCTGGCGCTGCTGGGGGCGGGCATGTCGATCCCGTTCGCCATCACCTTGCCGGGTATTTTCTATTTGCTGCTGCAAGGCGGATTGCCCGCCATGAAGGGCCTGGGTCTGGTGTCCTGGGGTAGCCTGGATAGCTTTACCCTCACCGCCATTCCCTTGTTCATCTTCATGGCGGAGATCATGCAGGGCAGCGGGCTGACCTTGCGGATCTATCGGGGCCTCGCGACCCTGGTGGCACCGATTCCCGGCGGCCTGCTGCAAACCAACATCGCCGGCTGCGCGCTGTTCGCATCGATCAGCGGGTCCTCGGTGGCGACCGCCGCGTCCATCGGCAGCGTGGCGCTGCCGCAATTGCTGGAGCGCAAATACAACCGCCCGATGGCCGCTGGATCGCTGGCTGCCGGGGGGACGCTCGGCATCCTGTTCCCGCCCAGCCTGGCGATGATCGTCTATAGCAGTTTCACCGAAGTGTCGGTAGCCAAGCTGTTCATGGCCGGGGTGTTTCCCGGCCTGATCCTGACCGCGATGTTCATGATCTATATCGGCGTGCGCTGCTATTTCAATCCGCATCTGGCGCCGAAGGAGCAGGGTGCCCGTTCGTTGCGCGAGGTGGGGACCGCGCTGCTGGATGTGCTGCCATTCATGTTCCTGATCCTGGGCATTCTCGGGTCCATCTATGCCGGATTGATGACCCCGGCGGAGGCCGCGGCTTGCGGCTGCGTTCTGGTGCTGGTGTTGGTCGCGGTGTTCGGCGAGCTGCGGCTTTCCTTGCTGAACGCGGCGTTGCAGCGCGCGGTGAAGACCGTGGGCAATATCCTGTTCATCATCTACGCGGCTTACGTGTTCTCCTACGCCATCAGCCTGTCGGGCGTCGGCGAAAGTGTCACCGGCTTCCTGGTCGGGCTGCATCTGTCGCGCACCGGCTTCTTTGTCGCGCTGTTCGTGCTCTACACCGTGCTCGGCTGCCTGGTGGAAAGCCTGGGCATGATCGTCATCACCGTGCCGCTGCTGTTCCCAGTGCTGCTGCAATATGGTTTCGATCCGGTCTGGTTCGGCGTTATCCTGGTGATGTTCATCGAGCTCGGGCAGATCTCCCCGCCGATCGGGATCAATCTGTTCGTAATCCAGAGCATCTGGGACGGTGAGCTGGGCGAGGTGGTGATGGGGACGATCCCGTTCCACATCATCATGTTCGGCTTGCTGCTGATGCTGGCGGTCTGGCCGGACATCGCGCTGTGGCTGCCATCCCATATGCCGAATTAGGAAGATCACCCAATGAAGATGAAAGCCGCGATTCTGCGCGTCCAGGGCCTGGCGCGCCCGTACGCCGACAGCAAACCGTTGTCGGTCGAGGAGGTGGAGCTGGACCCGCCCGGCCCCGGCGAGGTGCTGTACAAGATCATCGGTGCCGGGTTGTGCCATTCCGATTTGTCGACGATCGAGAATCTGCGCCCGCGCAAGCTGCCCACCATCCCCGGCCATGAGGCGGCGGGCATTGTCGAGGCGGTCGGGCCGGGCGTGACCGCGTTCCGGCGGGGCGATCACGTGATCAGCGTGTTCGTTTCCAGTTGCGGGGATTGCCGCTACTGCGCGCGCGCCCGGCCCAATTTATGCACCAGCGCTTTCGCCTCGCGCACCGATGGCACGCTGGTTTCCGGTGCGCGCCGGCTGCATATCGGCGGGGAGGCGATCCACCACTACAGCGGCCTGTCGGTGTTCGCGCAATATGCCGTGGTGTCGGAAACCGCGCTGATCGCCATTCCCGACGATGTGGCGCTGGAGGATGCGGCGGTGTTCGGCTGCGCCGTGGTCACCGGTGTGGGCGCGGTGCTCAACACCGCACAGGTGCCGCCGGGCGGGCAGATGGCGGTGGTGGGCCTGGGGGGCGTGGGCACGTGCGCGCTGATGGGCGGCGTGGTGGCGGGCGCCGAACGGATCGTTGCGGTCGATCTGAACCCGCAGAAGCTGGAACTGGCGCGCGAACTTGGGGCCACCGATTGTTTCCTGGCCGGCGCGCCGGATGCGGCGGCGGCGATCCGGGAAGCCACCGGCGGCGGGCTGGACTACGTGATCGAAACCGCCGGCGCGATCGCGGCGATGAACCTGGCCTATGCCATCACCGCGCGTGGCGGGATGGTGGTGAGTGCGGGGTTGCCTGCGGTGACCAGCCAGTTCTCCTACGCCCATAGCGCGCTGGTATCTGACGAAAAGAGCATCCGCGGCAGCTACATGGGCAGCTGCGTGCCCAAGCGCGACATTCCCCGCTTCATCGCGCTATACAAGCGCGGCAAGCTGCCGGTACAAAAACTGCGCAGCGGGTTTATCACGTTCGACCAGATCAATGAGGGGTTCGACCATCTGGCCGACGGCACCGTGCTGCGGCAGATATTGCAGCCGCATGCCTGAATCGATGGAATTGCGGCCGATCGGGGTGATCTCGACGCCGTTCGCCACGCTGGCGGATTGTCCGCGCAACCCCCGCCAGATCGATCCGGCGCCGCTTTGCATCGCCCGGATTTTCCCCGAGTTCGTTGCCGGGTTAGTCAGTCTGGACGGGTTCTCGCATCTGATCCTGCTATATTGGCTTCACCAGTCGGACGGACCCTTGCTGCAGATCAAGCCGCCATTCGACTGCAAATTGCGCGGCATCTTCGCCACCCGCGCCCCCCGCCGCCCCAATCCGATCGGTCTGGCGGTTGTGGCGTTCGACGGCTTCGATGGCGATGACGGCCTCAGGGTCCGGTATCTGGACTGCCTGGACCAGACGCCGCTGCTGGATATCAAGCCGTATCTGCCAAGCATCGATGCCGAACCGAACGCGCAGATGGGCTGGCTGGCCCCGCACGCGACGCCGCGGGGTTAACCATCCCGACCCGCCGGAGATCGAACCCCTTGGATCCTCCCTTATAATTGGGGTTTCCAAAGGGCGAGCCCTTTGGCGGGTCCAGGGGGG
>JAYTXR010000224.1:0-11952 GCA_043742865.1 Acetobacteraceae bacterium | reverse complement strand
TTCCTCGATCTGCTGACCGGCAAGAAAGCCTTCGCCAATCTGGCCACCACGATGGCGGACGGCTCGCCGCAGGTGACGCCGGTGTGGTTCGACTACACCCAGGGGGTGGTCCGGATGAACACCGCGAAAGGCCGGGTGAAGGCGCGCACCATGCACGAGGGCGCCAAGGTGGCGCTGGCGATCCTCGATCCCGACAATCCCTATCGCTACATCCAGATCCGTGGCCATGTCAGCTCGGTCAGCGAAACCGGCGCCGACGCGCATATCGACAGCCTGGCGAAAAAATACCTCGGCAAGGACAAATATCCGTATAGCCAACCCGGCGATGTCCGGGTGATCTACGAGATCACGCCGGACGCGGCGCAGGTGATGGGCTGAGCGCCGGCCAAATGGGTCAGGGGGACCGCACAATGGATGGCTTGGGGAACGCACGCTACCGCCACATCGAAACGCACCAGATCTCCGGCGCGCTGGGGGCGGAAATCACCGGGGTGGATCTGTCGCAGGACCTCTCCGACGAACAGCTGGGCGAATTGCGCAGCGCGCTGCACGACAATCTTGTCATCTTCCTGCGCAACCAGAGCCTCACCCCCGGCCAGCAACTGGCGTTTGCGCGGCGCTGGGGCGATATCCATCTGCATCCGTTCGTCGCCGGCATTCCCGACTACCCGGAAATCCTGGAAATCAAGAAAGCTGAAGCCGATAAACGCAATTTCGGCGGCTCCTGGCATACCGACCAGATGTTCGCGCCGAAGCCGGCCATGGGCACCATGCTCTATGCGCTGAAGGTGCCGGAATACGGCGGTGACACGATGTGGACCAATCAGTACCTGGCCTACGAGACATTGTCGGACGCCATGCGCCGGATGATCGATCCGCTGAAAGTGGTCGCCATGGGCGAGGGGACGAAGAAATACGGCGGCAAATCCCGCCGCGAATTCTACGCCGACCGCCTGACGACGGTGCAGGTCATCGATCCCGGCGATCTGCAAACCAACTCTACCCACCCGCTGGTGCGGACCCATCCCGCCACCGGCCGCCGCGCGCTGTATATCGGCAGCCATGTGAACCGCTTCGAAGGCATGACCGAGGAAGAAAGCCAGCCGCTGATCGATTTCCTGACGCGCCATTCCACCCGGCCGGAATTCACCTGCCGGTTCAGCTGGTCCGCAGGCGCGCTGGCGTTCTGGGACAACCGCTGCACCCAGCACTTCGCCATCAACGACTACCCCGCCGGCACGCGGCTGATGCACCGCATCACCATCCGCGGCGACGTGCCGGTATAGGCAAGCCACGCCGAGGGGCTACTTCGGGCATTCCTCTGCGGTGCGACTCGCCCTATCTTGGGTCTATGTCCGACACGCCCGCCTTCCTGGATAAAGATCGTCCCCCCGTCCCCCATATCGTGGTGCCGCGCGGCGTCACGCCGTTCTTTCTGCCGGGCCGCCCGGTGCGCGGGCGGCTGGTGCGGCTCGGCGCGCTGGCCGATAGCCTGCTGACCCGCCATGCCAGACCCGAGCCGGTCACCCGCCTGACCGGCCAGGCGCTGGCGCTGGTGGCCGGTTTGGCGTCGGGCCTGAAATTTCAGGGCTCGTTCAGCCTGCATGCCAAGGGCGACGGCCCGGTGCCGATGCTGCTGGCCGATTGCACCGATACCGGGGAGCTGCGTGGCTATAGCCGCGTGGAGGCCGAGCGTCTCGACGGATTGCTGCGCGACGGCGCGAAACCGGCGGCCGATGCGCTGCTGGGCGGCGGCTATCTGGCGTTCAGCGTCGATCAGGGATCGGACCGGGAACGCCACCAGGGCATCGTCTCGATCGTCGGCGGCAGCCTGGCGCAGATGGCGCTGCACTATTTCGAAACCTCCGAACAGCTGCGCTGCTTCGTGCACCTCGCCTGCGAGCGGACCGAATTTGGCTGGCGCGCCGGCGCGCTGATCCTGGAGCGGGTCGCCGGCGATGGCGGCATCGACGCCTCCCTGGATGACGAGCAGCAGCAGGAGAGCTGGCGCACCGCGAAGATCCTCGCCGGGACGCTGGCCGATGGCGAACTGCTCGACGACGAATTGCCGCCGGACCAGCTGCTGTATCGGCTGTTCCATACCGAAGGGGTGGCAACCGACCGCTCCCGCGCGCTGTCCTATGGCTGCCGCTGTTCGCGCGCCAAGCTGTCGGGCCTGCTGGAGACGTTTCCGGCCGACGATCTCGATCATATGGCCGTGGAGAGCGACATCGTCATGACCTGCGAATTCTGCAACTACGATTTCCGGTTTCCCCGCCAGGCCGTGCGCGGCAAGCCGGCCCCCGGCATCGACACAGCGGAGCATCGCGCGTGAACCGCCTGGCGATGTTGATGCTGGTGCTGACCCTCGCTTCCTGTGGCGGTGGCGGCAAGCCGCGGGACTTCCCGCCCCTGAGCTATGATTATTTGCCGCAAATCCGGCTGAACGTGGCCGCAATCGAGATCGACAACCGCTTCGTGCCGGCCAGCCGCGATGACGTAAGCGAACGCGCGCCGATCCCGCCGGTCATGGCGCTGCGGCAGATGGCGGGTGATCGGCTGAAGGCGTTCGGCGGCAGCGGGCGAGCGGTCCTGGTCATCAAGGATGCCTCGCTGCTGCGGGGTCGCGACGAGATCTCGGGGCGGCTGGCGGTGCAGCTGGATGTCTACACCTCCGACGACCGCCGCGCCGGTTTCGCCACCGCCGAGGTTGCCCAGCGCCGCACCGGCGAGATCGGCGATCTGCCGGCGGCGCTGTATGACCTGACCAAGACGATGATGGACCGCATGAACGTGGAGCTGGAATTCCAGGCCAGGCGTTCGCTGCGCGATTGGATATTGCCGGATGTGCCCAGAGCGGCGAAGGCGGCGGTGCTGCAGCAGGATTTGGCGCCGCTTCGAAAGTAGAAAGGCCGGGCTCTGGACCTCCGCTGGTCTTATACCAACCCGCGAAATGGCTGACCCTTGTGCGACCGTCATGGCCGGCCCTGTGCCGGCCATCCACGGCTTTACCGGCCACGAGAAAGCCGTGGATGCCTGGGACAAGCCCAGGCAGGACGAGTCAATCTTTCCGCCGGTTGGTATGAGCCCAGGAATATCGAACGGCCAGGGGCTGCTCTGGCCGTTCTGGATTCAGCCTGGAATGGTCAGGATGCAGGGTTCGCAGGCGGCGGCTTTGGCGTAAACGAAGAAATCGGCGAACGACGTGCTGTTCGGCGCATCCGGCCTGTAGGCGTGCGGATTAGGCAGATGGGCGGCCAGCCGCCAATCCGGGAAGTTGCGGATGACAGCATCGGTGAAGCGGCGATGGCGGACATGCGCGTCCGGGCAGGACTGATCGGTGTTGCTGGCGTAGAGGATTACGAACCGGTGGGAGCGGGCGAACAGCGCTTCCAGGTAGCGGTTGAAGACGCTGTCTTCGATCAAATGGTAGATCACGTCGATGGAGAGCGAAAGCTCGGCGCGATCGGTGGGTTCGAGTTCGTCGAACAGCCGGAAGCGGAGGTTCGGCCGGGTGCCGAAGCGCCTGGCACAGGCGGCGAGTGAGGTGGGCGAGACATCCACGCCGGTATAGGCCGGGGGGTGCAGCAACGACAGCAGGTTGCCGTCGCCGCAGCCGAAATCCAATATCGACGCGATTTGATTGGATTGGATGAAGAAGTTGAGGAAGGCGCTTTTGTAGTCTGCCAGAATCCCGCACGATCCAGATCCGGAATGACCTCCCTGGATGTAGCGGGCTTCCCAGTATCGGGCGGAGGAAAATTCGGCGGTCCGTGCGGATGGGTTCATGGCCGGTCCAATGTTGCGTTGACGCACCAGTGCTGCCAGGCATGACGCAAAGCCCGGCCCAGGCTGAGCCCGAACCGCGGCGCGTCGCACAGCGGGCTGAGCTTCATTTGGGTCCGAAGCCCCGCGCGCAGGCAAGCCAGCGCGGTGGGATCAGCCGATTTCGCCACCGCCAGTTCGACATAATGGGAAAGATCCGTCGCGATCCAGTCCTCTAGCCCGGCATTGCTCATATGGCTGGCGGAATGGCGGGAGGCGAAGGTTTCACCGGGCAGCGTGACGGTCGGCACCCCCATCCACAGCGCCTCGCAGGTGGTCAGGCCGCCCGAGTATGGGAACGGGTCCAGCACCAGATCGATCCGGTTATATTCGGCCAGGAACGCCCGATGCGCCGAAGCGCCCTGCAGCGTCAGCCGCGAATCGGCGATGCCGTGCGCGGCAAACCCGGCCAGCACCCGCTCGCAGGTCGGCGGGTCGGCGAATTGGTGGGTTTTCAGCACCAGGCGCGAGCCGGGCACGCGATGCAGGACCTGGGACCAAATGGCGATGACCCGGGGGGTGATCTTGGCCAGGTTGTTGAAGCACCCGAACGTGATGAAACCGTTTTCCAGCGCGGGAAGCCCGACGATATCGGGGGCATGGGGCGGCGGGCTGTAGCAAATGTAACCGTCTTGCAGGACCAGCAGCCGCTCGCTGTAGTGGGGCGTCAACTCGGCCGGGGTTTCCCAGCGGTCGGTGATGAACCAGTCCATCTCCGCCAGGCCGGTGCTGTGGTTCTGCATGCCGACCCATTTGATCTGCACCGGGGCCAACCGGCGCGAACAGGCGGGAAGCCGGCCGGTATCGCCATAGCCGCCAAGGTCGATCAGGATGTCGATGCGCAGATCGCGGGCCAGCTGGCAAAGGGCTATGTCGTCCAGCCCGTCGGTGGCGTGCCAGGCCGAGGCGATCGCGCCGAAGCGCAGCGCGATCGGGTCGGGCGCCGCATCGTGCCCCAGGCAGATCAGGTCGAACTTCCGCGGGTCCAGGGTTTCCAGCCCGGCGATGGTGAGCCAGCCGACCGGGTGGGTTCGCAGGCTGCCAGATAGCAGTCCGACGCGCAGCCGCCGATCCGGCTCGCCGGTGTTGGGCAAGTCCCCACCTGGCGAACGCGCCAGCAGGGCGGCGCATCGGCCAAGCGCTGCCAGCAATTCCGCGCCGCCGATCGTTTCGTGATACGGCAAGGTGTTGCACAGCGCCCGCCACGGCAGATGCGCCTCCGGTGCCAGCGCGATCGCCTGGCGGGCGATGGCCACGGCCTGGTCCTGCAGACCCAACGAAACCAAAACATTGGCGAGGTTGCAGAGCGCGGTCACGTCCGGCCCGTCGCGCGCGATCAGGGCTTCGAGCGCCTGCTTCGCCTCCGCATGGCGGTGCAGGCGCATCAGCACCGTGGCGTGGTCGTTCTGCAGCTGCGAATTGCCGGGATCGAGCGAGATGGCGTGGACCAGGGCGCGTTCGGCTTCGCGGCCCCGATGGGAACGGGCCAGCAGGCCGCCGAGGAAGGCGGCGGGCAGCGGCGCATCCGGCGCCAGGGCGGTCGCGGTCTGCAGCGCGCAGATCGCGTCTTCGCGCCTTCCGAGCCGGTCGAGCAGGATGCCGCGCGCGGTCGGCGCCACCGGGTCCAGCGGGTTGGCGGCCCCGGCCAGCTCCAGCCGGGCGAGTTCGGCCGCCGTGTTGCCCGCTTCCAGCGCCGCATCCACCCGGTGCAGCGCGTAGTCCAGAACTCCCGGCGCCAGGATATGGGCTTGCGCGAAGGCGGCCTCGGCCGATGCGGGGTCCCCGGTCAGCCGCAATGCCAGGCCGAGCGCGTCCCAGGCCTGCGCGTGGTCCGGCGCGACGGCGCAGCAGCGCAGCAGCAAAGCCTGGGCGCCCGCGCCGTCCCGGCGCTGGAGCCGCAGGGCCGCAAGGCCCAGCAATGCCTCCCTCCGCGTCGGGTTGACCCCCAGCGTGCGTTCGTACGCCGGTTCGGCTTCGTCGTGCTGGCCCGCGGCGCGGAGGAATTCGGCCTGGCGCAGCCAGGGTTCGTCCCAGTCCGGGTGGCTTTCCTGCAACGCCTGGATCAGGTCCTGGGCGCGAGCGGCATTGCCCATCGCCGCCTCCGCCAAAGCGAGGTTAAGCAGCGTCGCGGGATTGGCGTCCTTGCCGGCAATGGCCAGGCGCAGCGCCGTCCGTGCCTCGTTCGCCCGCCCATCCGCCAGTAGCGCCATGCCACGGGCGGCATGGCGGCCGGAAACCGTCGCGTCCTCGCCGGGCAACCGCCGGAGCGCGGCTTCAGCCATGCGCGTCCGGCCGTTCGAGCAGGACCAGGAAGCCGCCGACCGGCGCTTCGGCCTCAAAGCGCTGGGTCTCCTGACGCAGCGATCGGACCGTGAAGCCGGCGGTTCTCGCTGACCCCTCGAGGTAATCGGCGCTGTGGGCGTAGCGGCCCTGCCGGCCCAGGGCCCAGCCGCCGTCCTGGACATTCAGCGGCAGGCAGCCATCGGCATCGGCCAGCAATTCCTCGACCGAGAACAGCAATACCCCACCGGGCGCGAGCCGGGCGAAGGCGGCGGCCAACAGGTCTTCCAGCGCGCCGAAATAGCAAAACACATCCGCCGCCAGGATCAGTCTCCAGGCCCGGGTATCCTCCGCCAGAAACGGCATCAGATCGGTCTGCTGCAGATCGGCATAGAGGTTCTTGCCGCGGGCCTTCGCGAGCATGGCTTCGGACAGATCCACGCCGGTGAACGGACCGAAGGGCAGGTCGGCCAGCACCAGCGCGAGCAGGCCGGTGCCGCATCCGAGGTCGAGCACCGGGCCGATCACCGGGCCGATCACCGGCGGGATCGGAGGGTTTTCGGGCAGGCCGAAATGGTTGCTCAACGCCGTGCGCATCAGACCGGGGATCCGGTAACCCAGCGTGATCAGATGCGCCTCAAACCGGTCGGCGTAGCCGTCGAAGATGGTGCGGATATATTCCTGCGGCGCGCGCCCGGCCCCCGGCAGAAACCCGGCGGCGGCGACCAGATGGCGCACATACGGATCGTTCGGGCCGAGCTTCAGTGCCTCCCGATAGGCGTCGACCGCGGCTTCGTGGCGGCCGAGGCTGGACAGCGCATGGCCCTGCAGGCCGAACACGCAGGCATCGGCGAGGCCGGCGGCGCGGGCTGCTTCGGCCAGGCGCACCGCGCCGGAAAAGTCACGCCGGCGGACGCAGAGCAGTATGGCGGCGGCGCGCAGATCGTGGCGCCCCGGATTATGCGCGATGGCGGCGGCCAGCGTGGCCGCGGCGGCATCCGGCGCCCCCCCGGCTTCCTCGGCGGCGGCCAGCCCTTCGCGAAACCATGGATTATTCGGCACCGCCGCGACCGCTTCGGCCAGGCAAACGCGGGCGTCCCGGTCCTGGCCGAGTTCCAGCATCAGCACCCCAAGCAGCGCCTTCGACGACGGGTCGCTGCCATCCAGAAGCACCGCTTCGGCCGCATCCCGCGCCGCCCCGGTGGCATCGCCGAGTTCGGCGCGCAACTGGGCGCGCGTCTGGCGCAGCCCGGCATGCCCGGGTTCGCAGATAATCGCCTGGTCGAGTTCCTGTCGCGCGTCTTCCGTGCGGCCTTCGCGCATCGCCAGTGCCGCGGCAAGCTGCGCCAATCGCGCCGATGGCGGCGTCATCTTTTGCAAGGCCGCCAATAGCGGCCCGGCCACGCTGTTGCGCCCGGCCGCGATCATTTCCGCAACCTGGCATGCCAGGGCCTCGGTATTGGTGGAATATTCCAGCAGATCCATCTTCTGGGCTCCTTTTGAGCCTGGAGGGAAAGTGGCGGATGCCTGTCAGCCGGCGGCGGAAAGCCCGGCGGCCATGTTCTCGTTGACCCCGATCAGAAAATCGAAATTCGGGCGGTCGAGGTCCATCTCGCGCTGGACCGCAAGCCCGACCGATAGGATTGACGCGCATAAGGGGGGCGGCAACGCGTTGGCGGGATCGCGGACAACGTCCATCATCACCGTCCATAGCCGCCGGTTGTCGGCCAGCGCGCGGACCTGGGAAATAAGCCCGGCGCCGCGGGCGGCGCGCAGCGCGCCGATGGTCTGGCGAATGATGTCGGCTTCCTGTTCGCGCAGGTTGCGGTGGGAAGACGAGGCCCGATACGCCAGCGCCGCCCGTGTCAGGGTCTGCATGAAATGAATGGCTCCCGTTTTGGTTGTGCGGACGCGATTGTGGCGGCGGTGCGCGGCGATGCCGGTTCCGGCGGGTCCGTCACCCGTCCCAGAACCGTGTCCTCATGGCGGATGATGCGCCGCGTGAGCTTCAATGCCTGATAGCAATCATCCGCTGCCGCGGCGGTCAGCGCCCGGTCCAGGATTTCGCGGGCAAGGGCGGAGGTGGTGGCGGATTTGAACTCCTCGGCCAGCGCCCGCGCCGCGGCAAGCCCACCGCCGCGTTCGTCTTCGGCGCCGATATAGGCGGTCTGCAATGCGAAGTAGATCCGCCGCGCCGGGCTGTCGGCCTGGTTGGGCGGCATGATCTGCTTACCGAACAGGAAGCGCGCTTTCGCGGTCAGCTCGATGCGGGTTTTGGTACGAAACCGGATCGGCGCGCCATTGACGATCATCGTCTCGCCCTGTCGCAATTCTAGAACCAGGTTGGACATGCAATGAATTCCCGGATGGCGCATGCCGGTGGGCGGGCGCATCTTCAAAGCGAAACCGGGGCGGATGTTTTATCCTCCCCGGCTGTTGTCATTACTTGAACAGGCTGAGCAGTGTCTGCGGCGCCTGGTTGGCGAGGCTCAGCGCCTGCGTGCCCAGCTGCTGACGGATCTGCAGCGACTGCAGCAGAGCCGATTCCTGCGCCAGATTGGCATCGACCAACGAACCCAGACCGGCGTTCAGCGAGTCGATCTTATCGCTGTTGTAACTGATCTGGTTGTTGACGTAGTTGGTTGCGTTGCCATAGCCGTTCAGCTGGGCCCCGATTGCATTCAAGGCCGTGATGAACGACCCGGTGGCGGTGATGGCGGCCCCCGCCAGCGTTGCGCTGGCGAGCGTCGAGGCACCGAGATTGAGGGCTCCGTACAATGCCGAGCCGCCGAATGTGGCAATGCCGTAGGTGGAGCCGGACTCGTTGGTGGTGACCGCGACTTTGGCAAAAGTGCCCGTGCTGCCAGTGAGATTGCCGATCAGCGTCTTGCCATTGTAGCTGGCGTTTTGAATATCCGACTTCACGTTTAGCAGGTCGGATTTATACTGCGAGATATACTGAGTGCGCTGGTTGCCGCTGGTGTTGCCGTTCGCCAGGCTGATCAGCACGTTGCGCAGGCTGTTTGCCAAGGTCGAGACATCTTTCAGCGCCGAGGACGTGGCTGACAGCAGGCCCTGCACACCGCCGAGCTGCTGATTGGCGCTGGTGATGGCGCTGACGTCGGAACGGACCCGCAGCGCCACGGCGTAGGCGGCGCCGTCATCGGTGGCGTCGGCGACGCGATAGCCGGTGGAGATCTGCTTTTCGGTTGCCGCCAGCTGCGTGGAGGTCAGGTTCAAGGACTGCAGTGCAACCTGCGCGCCGATGTTCGTGTTCACGGAATTTAGGGACATGGTATCTTACCTTGTTGATCCAAGCGTTTCACGTGTCCGCGTTTTGGCGGGGAGGAGCGCATTCTTGCGTCCCTGGAGTTAATGCCGCGTGAAGCGGAAGCGGGAATTCTTCAGCCTGCCGGCAGATATTTCACCAGCGAGAGCGAGGAATAGCTGGAGATCAGCTGATACGACGCCTGCATCTGGGTCTGAACCAGTTGCAACTGGGATAATGCGGCGGCGACGTCCACATCCTGCACCGACGACATCTGGGCGCTGAGCGCGGTCACGGTATCGGACAGGCTGGTCCGGGTCGCGGCCAGGCTCGCCTGGGTGTTGCCAAGATTGCCGGCATCGGTCGCCATCGCCGAAATCGCGCCGCCGAGGGAGGCGTTGGTATCGGCGATCAGGCCCTGAAACCCGGCCAGACCGCTCTGGGCGCTGCTGAGCGAGCCGATCGTGGCCAGGCCGCGCAACAGGTCGCGCATATAGGACCCCGTGGTGGAGGACCCCGACGAGATTGCGGTGGCATTGGCGCTGGCCAGCAGGCCGGCCGGGATGCGGGCGGTCGCACCGACCTGGACGGCAGGGATTTGCGGCTGCAGGATCGCCGCGGACTGCGATTGATAGGCGGAGAACGGCGAAGTGCCGACCGCGTTGGACGCCGCGGTCGCCAGCGTGGCGGCGGCGGTCGCCGTCGCGCCGCTGACCGCCAGGCCGCCGATGGCGGTGTTGATCTGGCTGTAAAACCCCGAGGACAGGATGTGGTCCGGGTTCGGCACAGGCGGGTTGGCGGTGTCGGCTCCGGCGAACACATAGGTGTCGCCGTGGCGGGTATCGAGCAGATTGGCCACCTGCTGCAACGCGTCGCGCGCCTGCTGGGCGACGCTGTCGATCTCGGAGGCGGGGGCATTGTTCAGGTCCGGCAGCTGGCCGAAGAACTTGTTGGCGATCTGCTGGATCTGGCTCATCGCGGTCTGCGTGAGCTGGCTGTTGGCGGAGGCGGCGTCGATATTGGCCTGCCAGGCCTTCGCGTGGGCGATCTGCGGCCCGAGATCGAGCGGCACCTGCGCGCCCGCGCCCAGGCCGGCATAGGTGTCGGCGGTCCGCCCGGTCGAGATCTGGGTGGTCAGCGTGTTCAGCTTCTGGCGCACCTCGGAGGCGTTGCCGACGAGGTTTTCCAACATGCCGTAATTCGCCGCAAAACCGCTGCCGATCGAACCGCTCATACCACCACCTGCAGCAATTGCGTCCACATCGCCTGAGCGGCGGAGATTATTTTCGCGTTGGCGCCGTAAGCGTTCTGCAGCTGGATCATGTGCGACAGCTCGGTGTCGATGCTGACCCCGGTTTCGCCGGTAAGCTTCGCCGACAGCGCGGCCTGCAGGCCCTGCTCGGTGCCGAGCCGGGCGGTGGTCGCACCGCTTTGCTGGCCCTGGCTGGCCACCAGCGCTGTGGCGATCGCCGACAGGCTGTCGGGCGAGGCATAGGGGGCGGCGAGATTGCCCGCCGGGCCGAGGCCGGTGGTGTTGGAAGCCGGCTGGGCGACGCCGCCCTGCGCCTGGGTGCCGAATGCGAAATCCAGCACCCGGCGGATCAGCGTGGCGAACCCGGCCGGGCCGCCGGCCGGGTTCGGCGTGAAGGCACTGGCGCCGGTGGGGCTGCCAACCACCGCCTGGGTGCCGTCGCGCACCAGCGCTGTGCTGGCGGTCACGGCCGGGTTCACCCCGACGATGCCGGCGAAGCCGATATATCCCGATTGCACCGGCACGAAGCCGCCGGGCGGCACGGCGCCGGTGGGGTCGGTGAACAGCCGCAGGCCCTGGCTGTCGAACCGGCTGGCGAGGTTCTGGGCGAACTCGTCCAGTTCGGCCGCGGCGGTCGGCAGCGTGGTGTCGCGCAGCGTCAGGTTGGCGCCGAGCCGGCCCAAGGTGGATTGGCCTCCCGCCAGCTGCAGGGTGATGTCGATGCCGTTCAGGGTCAGCGCCGGGACCCCGCCGCCGGGGTAATAGGAACTGGCGCCCAGCGTGGCGCTGGCGGTAGCCAGCGGATTGGCCGAGCTGTGGATCGGCAGGCTGAGGCCGCCGGCGGTCAGCAGCAGCGTGTCGCCGTTGGGCTGGCCCAGGGATTTGACGTCGATCAGTCCCGACAGGCCGGTCAATGCCGCATCGCGCTGGTTCTCCAGGTCCGCGGTGCTCTGGCCGGCGGCTTTCAGGGTGACGATCTGGTCCGACAGCGTGCCGATCGTCCCCAAGACGGCATTCACCGTGGCGACGTCACGCACCAGCGCATCCTGCGCGCCCTGGCGCTGCGTGGCGTAGCCGGCGGCCAGCGTGTTGATGGAATTGGCCAGGGTCTGCGCCCGGATCACCACCTGCTGCTGGCCGGACTGGCTGTCCGGGCTGCCGGCCAGCGCCGAGAAGCCGTCCTGCAGCTTGCCGAGCAGGGAAGGCAGGTCGTTGCCCTGGCCGGGGGTGCCCAGCAGCGGATCGATCGCGGCCAGCGCCGTCTGGCGCGTGGTCAGGCCGCCGACGGCCGCGTTCTGCACCAGCAGGCCGGCTTGCAGCAGATCGT
>JAYTXR010000223.1:0-5042 GCA_043742865.1 Acetobacteraceae bacterium | reverse complement strand
TCAGCCGCCCCGGCCCGCCGCAGCCGCGGTGGATCCAGCTGCGGGCTCGCGCGCACCAGCATCGTTCCTTCCCAGGGCCCCTCGAACGGCGCCGTCTCGGCCCCCAGCAACGCGAAGCCGCGCCGGGCCATGGCATACCAGCTGGTCTCGACCGCATCGCGCCGGCCGGTTTGCCAGCCGCAGACGATCAGCCGGTCTTCCGCCCGCGTCAGGGCGACGTAGAGCAGCCGGTTGTATTCCCGCATCCGCAAGGCCTGCGCCCGCTCCGCCGCCTCACGCCAGGCCGGGCAGCGCAGCTCCGACCGCGGCGCCCAGAGCGGCACGTCGCCGACCCACACTATCCCGTCGCGCTCGGGCGGCGGGAGGCCGGTCGTGTCCGGCAGGATGACCAGCGGCGCCTGCAGCCCCTTGGCGCCGTGCGCCGTCATGACCCGCACGACGCTGCCGCCGCCACCGGCCTCGCGCTTCACCTCCGCACCCGAGCGGCGCATCCAGTGAACGAAGCCTTGCAGGCCCGGCGGATGCAGCCGGGTGTAGGACAGCGCGGCGTTCAGCAGCTCGTCGATCGGCTCGGCCGCCTCGGCACCGAGCCGGGCCAGCAGCCGCGCGCGACCGCCGAGCGGCCCCAGCGCCTCGGCCAGCAGCGCGTAGGGCGAGACATAATCCACCCTTGCCAGCATCGCCGACAGAAAGCCGTGCGCGGCCTGCCAGTCCGGCTGTTCGCCGGAGCGCGCGCGCAAGGCATCCCACAGCGTGCCGCGCCGGCCCACTGCCAGGCGCATCAGGCTGTCATCGGACAGGAACCCGAGTGGGCTGGTCAGCACGCAGGCCAGCGTCAGGTCGTCTTCCGGCAGCAGCAGCGCATCGGCCAGCGCCAGCAAATCCTGCACCGCAGGCTGCTCGGTCAGCACCAGGCGGTCCAGCCCCGCCACCGGCACGCCGCGCTGCTTCAATGCCCGCACCAGAGCGCGGGCCAGTTCGTCGCGCCGGCGCACCAGCACCAGAATATCGCCGGCCGCCAGCTTCCGGTCGCGGCTGGCCAGCGTCGATCCGCGCAACTGCCCGGCGATCCAGTCGGCCAGTGCCACGGCCAGGCTTTGCCGGGCGGACGGTGCCGCCGCGTTGTGCGCCGCCACGCTCCAGGGCGCGGAAACCGCTGCCGGCGGCGCCGGCGCCAGCGGCCACAGCTCCACCGATCCGGCGAACGCGGCACGATCGGCATAATGGGTCAGGGTCTCGCCCGGCTCGACCACGCCCAGCGCCGCCACCGGATCGGCGAAGACCGCATCGACCAGCGCCAGCACCGGCGCGGTCGAGCGGAACGAAACGTCCAGAGCCACGTCGCGCCAGGCTTTGCCGGCGCCGCCGACCACGCCGGCCAGCGCCGCGCGCTCGCGCTCGAACGAGGCCGCATCCGCACCCTGCACCGAATAGATCGACTGCTTGCGATCGCCGACCGCGAACACGGTGCGGTCGATCTCGCGCGCCCCGAAGCCGGCGAAGAATTCCTCGGTCAGCCGACCGGTGATTTTCCACTGCGCCGGTGCGGTGTCCTGCACCTCGTCCAGCAACAGATGATCGAGCCCGCCATCGAGCTTATACAGCACCCAGGCGGCACCTGGATCGACCAGCAGGGCCATGGTGCGCTGGATCAGATCGTCATAGTCCAACAGCCCGGCTGCCTGCTTGCCCTCGGCATATGCGCCGATCACCGGCACCGCCAGGGTCAACAGGGCCGCCGATATCCTGGCCAGTTGCAGCGCACGCAGCTGGTCCTCGACCTCGCCGACG
Organism: Acetobacteraceae bacterium; assembly: GCA_043742865.1. GTDB lineage: Bacteria > Pseudomonadota > Alphaproteobacteria > Acetobacterales > Acetobacteraceae > PALSA-911. The sequence goes on along the minus strand of JAYTXR010000223.1, from coordinate 3,251 downwards.
CGGTCCTGTTCCGCCAGGAAGACCGCCAACAGCTCCGGGCTCTGGCCGCTGAGCTTCTTGTTGACGAAGATCCCCGGCCCGCGCGGGTTGCCGTTGGCCAGCAGATATTCGTTGCGCCAGCTTCGCCAGTGCTCGGCGCGCTCATCTGCTTCCAAGGTGAGCCATTCCAGCAACCGGCGGGATTTTTCCGCGATGGTGGGGGCGCCCTGTCGCAGCACTTCCTCCGCCGCCCGCCGCAGAATGGCTTCCCGCGGCCAAAGCACCGCCCGCGCTAGAATCGCATCTCGGTCGTCGCTTTCCGCCAGCCCGGTCACGCGCTTCAGCGCCGGCAGCAAGCCGTCCGTGCCAATGCGTCCAAGCCCGGCCAGCCGATCCCGGTCGGCGCGCAGGCTATCGACCAGCTTGCCGAACCCCGCCAGCGAACACAGCCCAGCCAGCAGCGCCAACGCCGCCTGAGCCGCCTGCGGATGCGCCTGCGCCAGCATGGCCTCGCGCGCCTCGGTCAGCGCGTCGTCGGCGTCGCGGTCCTCCACCAGCTGGAAATGGGGCGAGATCCGCGCTTCCAGCGGAAACCGCCGCAGCAGCGACTGGCAAAACGCATGGATGGTGCCGATGCGCATGCCGCCCGGCAGGTCCAGCACTTCGGCGAACAGCGCGCGGGCCTTCTCGCGCAGCCGGGCATCGGCGGTCATGCCTAGCTCGCCCAGCGCCGCATCCAGCATCGCATCGTCCAGCGTCACCCATTTGCCGAGCGTGGTGTTCAGCCGGATCGCCATCTCCGCCGCCGCCGCCTTGGTGAAGGTCAGGCATTGGATGCGCGCCGGATCGGCGTATTGCCCCTTGGGGCATCGCCCATCTGGGCCGGCCAGCATCAGCCGCAGCAGCCGGTCGGTCAGCAGCTTGGTCTTGCCCGAGCCGGCGCTGGCGGCGACGAAGGCGGATACCGCGGGGTCCGATGCCAGCAGCTGCGCCGCCGTGGCCCGTTCCCGCGCCGATTGGGTCATGACATCTCCCCGTCATCGTCCCCGGCGACGGACCATTCCGCCACCCGCGCCAACTGGGCAAAATCGGCGAACCGGGGCGCCAACGCCGGATCAGGATGCGACAGATAGCAGGTCGTGGGGTCGTCGAACGCCTCGATCCGCGCCCGCAGCTTGCAGGTCGCGTCCGCCACCGCCTCAGTGATGCTCTGGCCCGGCTTGGCGAACAGCGCCACATTCTCGCCCGCCACAGCCCCTCCGGTCAGGTGCCAATAGGCAAGCTGCGTCACCTGCCCGGTCACGCCGGCGAACGCGCCCGCCGCCGCCATTGCCGCCTCCAGCGGCAATTGCGGCGCCAACCCGGCCTCCACCTGCGCCTTGGGCGGGGTGGTGCCGGTCTTGTAATCCAGGATCACCAGCCCGCCATCGTCCAGCCGCTCGATCCGGTCGGCCCGTCCGGTCAGCAGGAACCGCTGTTCGGGCAGTTCCCACTGGCCGAGAACCTCGGAGAAGATCGCCGCGGGAGCGTTTTGTCCGCGCCGCCCGATCTCCATTTCAGCCACAAAATCGGCGATGCGCGCCAAACGCGGGGCCCACCAGGCCTCCAGCGCGGCGCGCAATCCGGCTTCCTTCATCTCGGTGAACAGCGCCTCGCGCAGCTTGTCCGCCGCCCGCCCCGGCCAGGCAGTGCCGTGCGCGCGCAGAAAGCGATGAATGCCGCCATGCACCAGGGAGCCGTAATCGGCGGCATCGGTCGATTGGTCGATCGGGTCGAGCCGGCGCAGCTTCAGCACATGGCGGGCGTAGATCGCATAGGGATCGCGCAACCAGGTTTCGATCTCGGTCACGCTCAGCCGGCGCGGGCGAAGTTCCACCGCCGGGCAGGGGCGGGGCGGGGCAACCGGCTTTGGATCGCCTTCCGGCCGGTCCAGCGCCTGCGCCCAGGCGGCCGCCGGATGCTCGGGCAAAATCCGGTTCTGTCCAGCCAGCAACGCATCGAGCCGGGTTAGCCAGCGTGCCGGCACCGCCGGGGCGCCGTCGCGCCGTTTCGGGCAGGACAGCACCACATTAGGTGCGGCGCAGGCGCAGGAGACGAAATCATGCGCGTCCTGCCCGACCGCCTCCTCCGGCGATGGCAGCCCAGCGCGGGTGCGCATCAACCGGCTCATCCACGGGCCCGGATCGGTGGTGCGCGGCCACACCCCCTCGGCGAGGCCGCCGAGCACGATGGTTTCCGCCGTTTGCAGCCGCGCCTCCAGCAGGCCCCAGATGAACACGCGCGGGTGCTCCAGGCCCACATTGGCCAGCCCGCGCAGCGCCCGGCGGGAGCGCACGGCGATCCCGTCCAACACCGCGTCCAGCAGCGCCGGCAAGGTTTTGCGGTATTGATCCGGCAGCGCCGGCAGTACCGCCAGCACCGCGGCGAGCTGGGCGGCCAGCGCCTCGCCCTCCTCGGCGGCCCACAGCCGCGCGGGTCCCGCAGTGTCGTCGGTTGCGGCCAGCCTTTCGCCGGCTTGCACGATCGCGGCCATCATCCGCGACGGCCGCTCCTGCGGCGCGGTCAAGATGCGGATCGCCGGCTCCAGGCAGAATTCCAACCGGGCCAACAGATCCAGCGCCGCCGGGGAGCCGGCGGCGTCCAGTTTCAGCCGCAGCCCGGTCAGCCCGTCCGGCGGGCGAGGTCCGCGCAGGATCGCCAATTCCAGCGCCCGCGCGCCAGCCCGGCACGCAGCGGGGGAAAGCCCGGCGCCCGCCAGCGGATGTTTCAGCAGCGCCAGCAGCGGCATCGGGGCGAGCTGGTCCGCCACCGCGCGGGACAGCAGCCGCAGGAACACCGCCGGCGGCGTGTCGGCCAGCGCCTCCCCGGCGCTGTCATCGGCGACGATGCCGAAACGGGCGAGTTCCGCCGTGACGCGCGCGGCCAGCTCCCGGTCCGGGGTCACCAGCGCCGCCCGCGCGCCCGGCGCTTCCAGGGCATCGCGCAACACCAGCGCGATCGCCGCCGCCTCCTGGTGCTGGTCCGCCGGCGACAGGCGGAACAGGCCATCCAGGTTCAGCTTCGCGGGCGTTCGCCAGACGCCCAGCGCCCTGGCGGGCAACAACGCCCGCCCGAGCAGGCCAGCACGGCCCGCTGGCACCCCCAATGGCACCACCGATGCCACCACCGATGGCGGCAATGCCGGAACCGGCCAGGGGCGCACATCGCCGGGTTGGGCGCCCAGCCCATTCAGCAGCCGGAAAAACCCGGATTGCGGATGCGCCTCGTCCAGG
>JAYTXR010000222.1:0-3593 GCA_043742865.1 Acetobacteraceae bacterium | reverse complement strand
CAGCGTAACGGATGACCCGCGCGGATGACCAGACAAATTGTCGAGACGCGGCCGCTACCAAAAGCGGTGGGCGTTGCGGGCGCCGATGCAGTGGCGCTACCTTGAAGCCTTCCGCCGTATCGATCCCTGGAGACTTGCTGCCGATGAAACGCTTGCTGGCCGCCTTGCGAGCCCCCGCTTTGCGCACCGGTCTGCTGGAATTCGGACCGTTGCTGATCTTCTGGATACTGCTGTGGGCGGTGGATCTGAAAATCGCCATCGGAGTCGGCTTGGCCTGCCTGCTGCTGGATGCCGGCTATCGCCGCTGGCGCGGGCTGCCTATAAGCCGGCTCTATCTGCTGTCGGGCGGGCTGACCCTGCTGTTCGGCTGCATCGATCTGTTCGCCCAGACGCCGTTCATGCTGAAATACGAGGACGTGATCACCAGCGTGGTGATCGCGGTGGCGTTCGGGTGGGGCGCGCGGGGTGAGAAATCGATGATCCAGGGCATCGTCGAGCAGCAGCAGGGCGATGCGTTCGAGGACGGGCCGGATATCCGACGGTTCTTCAAGCTTTTCACCCTGTTATGGGCCACCTATTTCTTGTTGAAGGCTGCGGTTTATCTGTGGCTGGGCGAAATCCTGCCGATCGACCAGGCGCTGACGGTGCGCCCGGTGGTCGGCATGGTCAGCCTGGGGGCGATGATGCTGTTGAGCCTGAAGGCGCAATTGCTGTTCGATTGCGCGGTGAAGTTCGGCCTGCTACCGAAGGTCGCGGACGGGGAAGCTTGAAGACCCCTGGAAGGCTCAACTCCGTCGCGTCCTAAAGTCCCCACCACCACCGTGCGGGAGTTCGGAGCGACCAGGAAAACCCCGGTCGAGAGTTCCTGCGAGGTAACCATAGAGACGATCAGCCAGCCATGACGACGTAACGCAGCCGTTTTTTGCTCTAGCCGACACTGGGTCGGCGATTACCGACTTGTCAAAACATCATCTGATATTGCGTTCCGTGGTTTGTCTCGCACACCGCGGTCGCGTGTCCTGCACCCCCTCCAGAACCATTGCAGATCATGGTCGTGCCCCGGTTGCCCACCACGGAAAGCAAGAATGGATTTTCGAGCTGCATGGACATCGCTGACCCGCTGGCTAGCGCATTGCCGCGCGGGCCGGAGGCGGAAGCAAATCCACTGGAAATGGTGCCCCCGATTATTAAACGGTAATGACCGTTGAGCACTTCACCATCCGGCATTGTGACCACCGCCGGTCCGTACCCTGTGCCATAAAGCGTCGCGGCGAGAACCGGAACGCCGGCCGCACTCGCCGCCGCATTTAACGGGATCATGTCGGCGTTTCTACCGCAACCGACTAGCGCAGCAACTGCGCCCAAAATAATAACCTTCATTTCGGGACAAGGTTGGAGGGCGTTTGAGTCATGAAATCCGGTCGTATATATGCAGGTCACGGAAGCCTGTTAAGAATATCTGCGCGCTACAGGAGGCTCCAATTTTCCGCCAAAAACGATCAGCTTGGGTCTCGCCGAGAGCGAAACACACTCATATAATTAAATCAGCTTTGCAACAGCCTAATAATATTAGCTAGACCAACGCCGGTACGTGGCATCGCGTTGCGTCGGCGGGTTGTCCCCGCCCCTTATGACCGCGTCGATCTCGCTGGCACCGGGCAGGGTGTTCTGGCTGCCGGGCCGGGTGCAGCAAATGGCTGCCGCGATGGAGGCCCGGTGCAGCGCTTGTTCCAGCGTCCGTCCGCGATCCAGGGAAGCGGCCAGCACACCGACAAAACAATCGCCGGCGGCGGTGGTGTCGATCGGCGTGACCGCATGCGCGGCAATCGCGTGCATCCCGTCCCGGGTGGCGATTTCCGAACCCGCTTCGCCGAGTGTGCGGACGGTATCCACGCCCAATGCCGCGCGCAGGCCGGCGGCATCGGCGAAGCTGCCGAGATATTCAGCCAGCCATGCGGCCTCGGTCTGGTTCACCACCAGCAGATCGACCGCTGATAATGCCTCCAGCGACAACGGCGCGGCCGGGGCGAAATTCAGCACGATCCGGGTGCCGGCCGCGCGGGCGCGGCGGATCAGCGCCTGGGTCTGGTGACGGTCCACCTCCATTTGCAACAACAGGGTATTGCCGGGGCCAAGCAGCGCGTCCTCCACCTGATCCTCGCGCGCCAGCAGATTGGCGCCAGAGCCCACCGCGATGGCATTGTCTCCGGCCGGATCGACCGCGATGGCGGCACAGCCGGTGGTGACGGCGGTCCCGATCACGCGCGACAGGTCGACGCCGGCCCGGCGCAGCAATCCTAGCGCGGCTTCGGCCAACGCATCTCGCCCGACCGCCCCCGCCAGGGCGACCTCAGCGCCATCCAGCGCCGCGGCGACGGCCTGGTTCGCCCCTTTGCCGCCGGGTGCGATGACGACGCCGCCGGTCAATAGCGTCTCGCCGGAGCGCGGGATGGCCGGCAGGGCGAAAATCAAATCGAGGTTGATGGAGCCAAAAACCGTAATCACGGCATTTCTGGGCGTCCGAGAATGTCCATTAGCTCCGTCCATTCGCGCTTCGAAAGCCCGCTCGTCTTCTGATCCACCGCCTCGCCGGCCAGCATCCGCTTCACAATGTCCAGCATCTGCGCCGACAGCGTGGCAGCGCCGAGCCGGTAGTCCCTGAACGCCTGGCAGGCGGCCGGGACCCAGGCGGCGACGGTGTCCAGCATCACCTCGGCATAAACCCGGATTTCGTACTGGGCATGCGCATCGGCGCGCAGCCGGAGAAAATGAAAAAGGTTATGCAGGTCGGTCTTCCAGTACCACTGGGTATAGGTGTTCAGGGTCAGGTTCATCCGCGCCAGCTCGCGCGCGAGGCCCTGGCGCGTGGGGTCGCGCGGCTCCCCGGCTTCGTCCTCGTTCAGCATTTCGGCGTAGTGGTCGTAGGTCTGCATCGCGTCCTGGCGCAGCAGATCGAGCACATGCGCCGCCTCCTCGCCCTGCAGCACCTCCCCCCTGCCCTGGCGGTTGGCGGCGGATTGCGCGGCGAGCTGTCCGGGCACCGGCAGGTAGAACTCCCGGTCCAGGATCGAGTAACGGGCGGAATATTCGTTCACATTGGCGGTGCGGTGGCGGATCCACTGGCGGGCCACGAAAATCGGCAGCTTCACGTGGTATTTGATCTCGCACATCTCGAACGGGGTGGAGTGCCAATGGCGCATCAGATAGCGGATCAGCCCGGCATCCTCGCTGACCCGGCGGGTGCCCCGTCCGTAGGACACTCTTGCCGCCTGCACGATCGCCGCGTCATCGCCCATGTAGTCGATGACGCGGACGAAACCGTGGTCCAGCACCGGGATCGGCTGATACAGCATCGCCTCCAGCGCCGGCACGGTCGGCCGCCGCGTCGGCGCGAACCCCTCTCGTTGGGCCGCGATTTCAGCCGTTTGGGCATCTGTCAGGCTCATTGCGTCGAGTTCCCTTCCCTAACCGGGCAAGAGAGCCTATATCGCGTCTGTCGGCTTGCCGACTATGGCGATAAACGGTGCGTGGAATAATCGTTGTGGACCCGGGGGCGGTACCCGGCGCCTCCACCAGATTTTGAACCGGAGCTT
>JAYTXR010000221.1:0-8271 GCA_043742865.1 Acetobacteraceae bacterium | reverse complement strand
GGCACGCTGATGTCGGTCGGGCTGATGATGCTGCCGGCGATCGCGGCACGGCATTTTGCCGCCAGCCTGGCCGGGCAGGTGCGCGCGTCGGTGGTTCTGGCAGTCGCCGCTTCATGGATCGGGCTGCTGGTATCGTTCCATCTGGACCTGCCCGCCGGCCCGGCCATCGTGCTCAGCGCTGGCGGGCTATGGGCGATTGGGCTTCTGGTTGGTCCGTGCGAGAGCTTCCGAAGCCGGCTTCGCCGCGTCCCGCAGATCGGCTAGCCTGAAGCCCGAACCGGAGTGCCCCCGACATGAACGTGTCTCGCCCTCGTCATTTTGTGCTGCTGCACGGCGCGTTTCACGGCGGCTGGTGCTGGGCGCCGGTGGCCGCCATCCTGCGCGCAGCCGGCCATGCGGTGACCACCCCCACCCAGACCGGGGTCGGCGAGCGGCGGCATCTTATGTCGCAGGCGATCACGCTGGAGACTTTCGCTGACGATCTGGTGCATCATATCGAGGCCGAGGAACTGACCGACATCGTGCTGGTCGGGCATAGTTTTGGCGGCTTCGCGATTTCCGCCGCCGCCGACCGCATCCCCCAGCGCATCCGCCATCTGGTCTATCTCGATGCCCGCATCCCCGAACCCGGCCGATCGGCGTTCGACGTGCAGCCGGCGGAGGTGAGCGCCGAGCGTGGCCGGCTGGCGCAGGAATTCAGCCAGGGCCTGTGTGTGCCTCCACCGCCGCCGGAGGCGTTCGGCGTGCCGGCCGACCATCCTTTGCATGACTGGGTTCGCCGCCACCTGACCCCGCATCCGATGGGCAGCATGACCAGCCCGTTCAGCCTCCGCCATCCGCTCGGCAATGGCCTGCCCGCGACCTATATCGCCTGCACCGACCCGATCTATGCGTCGCTGGAAACCTCGCGGCAGATGGCGCGGGCCAGAACGGATTGGGGTTTTCACGAACTCGCTACCGGGCACGACGCGATGGTGACGGCGCCGCGGGAGACCGCGGATTTGCTGCTGGCGATCGCGGGCTAGACGCGACATGGATTGGCGCGGCAAGAAGGTGCTGGTGACCGGTGGTGCCGGGTTTCTGGGTTCCAACCTATGTCACGCGCTGGCCGCCAAAGGGGCGCGGGTGACGGCGCTGGACGGGTTTCTGTTCGGCGGCGGCGCCAACGCGGTGAACCTGGACGGCGAGGCCGCGCCGGTCGAACTGGTGCGCGGCGACATCCGCGAAATCGATTTGCGCCCGCTCTGCGAGGGGGCGGTCACGATCTTCAACCTGGCCGCGCAGACCAGCCATATGGGCGGTCAGCGCGATCCGCTGGCCGATATCGCGGTCAACGCGGTGGCCCAGGTGCGGCTGATCCAGGCGGCGCGCGAGGCCGCCCCCGATGCGGTGGTGGTGCATGCCTCCACCCGGCAGTTCTATGGCCGGCCGCAATATCTGCCGGTCGACGAGCAGCATCCGGTCGCCCCGCCCGATGCCAACGGCGTATCGAAATTCGCCGGCGAGCAATACTGGATGCTGGAACACCGGGTGATGGGCCGCCCGGTCGTCAGCCTGCGGCTGACCAATTGCTACGGCCCGCGGCTGCGGATCCGCGACGCCAGGCAAACCTTCCTGGGGATCTGGATACGCTGCGTGCTGGAGGGCAGGCCATTCGAGGTCTGGGGCGGCGATCAGCTGCGCGACATGACCTATGTGGACGATGTGACCGCCGCGTTCCTGGCCGCGGCCGAAATGCCTGCCTGCCACGGCCGGATTTTCAACATCGGCGGCTCGCCGCCGATCGCGTTGCGCGACATCGCGCAGATGCTGGTCCGGCTGACCGATGGCGCGGCAAGCTTCGTCACCAAGGAATTCCCCCCCGACCGCGCCAGCATCGACATCGGCAGCTACCACGCCAATGACAGCGCCTTTCGCGCCGCCGCGCGGTGGTCGCCGATGATGGCGCTGGAGGACGGCATCGCCCGGTCGCTGGAGTGGTATCGCACCCGGCTGGAGAATTACCTATGACCCCGACCGTGAAGCAGGCCGATCCCGGCGCCGGCTACCGGGCGCAAAAATCCGAGATCGATGCCGCCATCGCCCGGGTGCTGGAATCGGGCTGGTATATCCTGGGCCAGGAGGGCAGGGGGTTCGAGGCGGAGTTCGCCGGATTTCTGGGCAGCCAGGCGGCAATCGGCTGCGCCAACGGCACCGACGCGCTGGCGCTGGCGCTGCGCGGGCTGGGCATCGGTTCGGATGCCTGCGTCGTTACCGTCTCCCATACCGCGGTCGCCACGGTTGCCGCCATCGAGATGGCCGGGGCGGTGCCGTTGCTGCTCGATATCGATCCGCTGCACTACACGCTGGACCCGGCCGAGTTGGCACGGGTGCTGGCCGATCCCCCGGCCGGATTGCCGCCGATCCGCGCGGTGATTGCCGTGCATCTGTATGGCCAGGCCGCCGATCTCGACGCCATTTTGCCGCTGTGCCGGAAATATGGCGTGGCGCTGATCGAGGATTGCGCCCAGGCGCATGGCGCGACCCTGCACGGCAAACGGCTCGGCACGATCGGCGATATCGGCGCGTTCAGCCTGTATCCGACGAAGAACCTTGGCGCGCTCGGCGATGGCGGGGTGCTGGCGACCAATGACATGGCGCTGGCCGAACGCATCGCGGCGCTGCGGCAATATGGCTGGCGGACCCATTACGTCTCCGACGCGGTGGGCGTGAACTCGCGGCTGGATGAAATCCAGGCGGCGATCCTGCGCGTCCGGCTGAAGCGGCTCGATGCGGGGAACGCCCGGCGGGGGGCCATCGCCGCGGCGTATGATTTGGCCCTGGTCGGGATTGCGCCGCCCGCAAGGCGGCCAGGCGCCAGCCATGTGTTCCATCAATATGTCGTCCGGGTGGCAGGCCGCCCCGAAGTTCAGGCCAGGTTGCGCGCAGCCGGCATCGCCACCGGCATTCACTACGCAATGCCGGTTCATCGCCAGCCGGCCTATGAAGGGCGAACCCGCCTCGGCCCGTCCGGCTGCCGGGAAAGCGAGGCCGCCGCAGACCAGGTGCTCAGCCTGCCGATGTATCCCGAATTGTCCGACGCGCAGGTGGCGAGCGTCTGTTCGGAGCTTCGGGCGCTTTAGGCGGAATTTTGCCACGGTAGTTCTTGCTGCAAGTGCGAAGAAGCGGGCAAGGTGACGGTCATGTCAGATGCAAATCCCGATCTTGTGCCCGATCTTGTTCAGGACCTGCTCGCCCGCACCGCACGCGCGATCGAGCGTGTGGCCGAAGACCCGTTCGGCAACCCGGTGCTATCGGTGGCACTGGCCATCTCCCGCCAGCTGGACGCCGGCACCCTGACCGAGGCGGCGCTCGAGGGCCTGGTCCGCCACCTGCGCGATGCCGCGTTCGTGGATCGGGCCGCGCGCATCGGCGTCTATGTCGGCGGCACCGATGTCGCGGCGAATGACGCCGCCCTGGCCGAGCTGGCCCGCTCGCTGTATCGGCCGGATCCGAATGACAGCCCGGTGCCCTGGGCGACATTCCGTCATTCGGTCGAGCGCACGCGCTTTGCCGCGGTGTTCACCGCCCACCCCACTTTTGCCCTGCCCACCGCGGTCAATCACGCTTTGGCGCATGAAGCTTCCGGCCGCCCGGCGCCGCAGTTCGCGTCCCATCGCCCGACGGTGCCGACGCTGGAGCAGGAATTCACCGAGGCCAACCGCGCCATCCTGCACGGCCGCGATGCGCTGGATCGCTTCAACGCCGCCTTGCTGTCGGTCGCCCGCGCTGCCTGGCCCGACCGTTGGACCGGGCTGATCCCGAATCCGATCATTCTGTCGAGCTGGGTCGGCTACGACACCGATGGACGCACCGATATCGGCTGGTGGGACACGCTGCGGCTGCGGCTGGAGATGAAGCGGCTGCAGCTCGATCGGCTGCACGCGCAGCTGGCGGCGTTGCCGGCGACCGGGACGCTGACCGATCGCCTGGCCGAGGCCATCGCCGCGGTGGAGGACCAGATCAACGCCTGCCCCACGCAGCCGGACCCGGCAAAAGTCGCCGCCTTCGCCCATGCGCTAGTGAGCCGGCGCGACGCGGCGCTGGTCACGCCGGCGCCGTTGCTGGCGCTGTTTCCGCCCGCCATCGAAGCCGCCGAGGACCATGCCAAGCTGGCGCTGTCGGTCGCGCGCGCCGGCCTCGCCGGGCATGGTCTGGCGCTGGCGCATACCCATGTCCGGCTCAATGCCGCGCAAATCCATAATGTGGTCCGCCAGCGACTCGGCATCGCCGACCCGCCTGAGGATCCGGCGCGACGGCGGGCGCTGTTCGCCGCGATCAACGCCGCACTGGATAGCGTGCAGCCGGTCCCGGTCGATTTCGGCGCGTTGCTGGTTGAGCAGGCCTCCGCCGCGAAGCTGATGATGACCTGCGCGCAGATCCTCAAGCACATCGACGGCTCGGTGCCGATCCGCTTCCTGATCGCCGAAACCGAGAGCGGCTACACCCTGCTCGCGGCGCTATGGTTGGCGCGGCTGTTCGGCATCGAGGACGATGTCGAGATCAGCCCGCTGTTCGAGACGGCCGAGGCGCTGGAACACGGCGCCGAGATCCTGGAGGAGGCGCTGCGCAGCCCGCATTACCGGGAATATCTGCAGAAAACTGGCAAGCTGGCGCTGCAATTCGGCTATTCCGACAGCGGGCGCTATGTCGGCCAGCTGGCCGCCAGCTATTTGATCGAACGGCTGCGGCTGAAAATCGCCGAGACCCTGAAGCATTACGGCGTCTCCGGCATCGAGGTCATTCTGTTCGACACGCATGGCGAGAGCATCGGCCGCGGCGCGCATCCGGGGTCGCTGGCCGAGCGGTTGAAATATCTGTCGCCGACCGCGTCGCGCCAGGCGCTGAGCCGGGCCGGGCTGCCGGTGCGCGAGGAGGCGGCGTTTCAGGGCGGCGACGGCTATCTGCTGTTCGGCACGCCGGAGCTCGCGCTGGCCACGATCGCGCGGATCGCCGGGCAGACCTACCACCCGGCCGCCGGGCCGATCGAGGACCCGGTCTATGCCGAACCCGATTTCGCCGCCGATTTCTTCGCCACCATCCGGGCGGGCATGGAAGGGCTGGTGGAGGATGCCGGCTACGCCGCCCTGCTGGGTGCGTTCGGCCCATCGCTGCTGGACCCCACCGGCTCGCGCCCGTCGGCCCGCCAATCGGACGGCATGGGCGGGGTGGTGCGCATCACCCACCCGAGCCAGCTGCGCGCCATCCCGAACAACGCCATCCTCCAGCAGCTCGGCTGGTGCGCCAACACGCTGCAAGGGCTGGGAGCGGCCGCTGCCCGCCATCCGGAAAAATTCGCCGAACTGCGTCACAGTTCGCGGCGCTTCCACCGCGCGCTGGATCTGGCGGACCATGCGCTGGCGCATTCGGACATCGACGTGTTGCGCGCGGTGATCGGCACGCTCGATCCCGGCACTTGGCTGGACCGCGCCGCGCAGACGCAACTTCCCGGCAGGCGGGAGGCGCTGGTGTCGGTCGCCCGCGCGCTGGAGCGGTTGAATTTATGGGCGGTCGCGCAATCGATGTTCCGCCGCATCCAGGCCGACCATTTGGCGCTGCGGGTCGCCTGGCAGGGCGCGCCCCGCATGGCGATTCGCGAGGTGCTGCTGCACGCCGTGCGGCTGGTGCTGATCAACCGCATCTGGCTGCTGGCGACGCAGATCCCGGATTTCTCGCCCCGGCTGGGCGTCACCCGGCTGACCCTGGAGGCATCGATCCTGCGGCTGGATATCGGCCCTGCGCTGGCGATGCTGGCGGAGATATTTCCGGTCGCACCCGATGACACTGCCGAGCACGACTACGCCGAACCCCGGGCGCCGCGGGCGATGGCCGCCTATGCGCGCGAACATGCGGAGATATTCGATCCCATCCGGCGTCATTTTGCGCTGATCCGGGAGATCGCAACCGCGGTGACGCATGAGGTTGGGGCGTTCGGGTAGGTCCGGCCTGCGGCCGACAGCAATGTCAGCGGTTCACGTCATCGTGACGCCACGTGTCACTGGATGTTTGATATAGGATTTTTGTGCTCGAGACGGTAACGCGAGAACAGTTACTGTCAAAAGTCGGGTTGCGGATGGTTTAGAAGTTTTAAAAATGTCTCGGTCGACTTGGAACGACTAGGCCTGCAACTCCGTTAAGGATTGTCTTTGTTGCAAACTTGGGCAAGACAAGTCTTCACCTAGCGTAACCAGTGTCCTCGTGGTGGGGCACGTTAGATTTAGGAGTCATTCTATGAAGAAGCTACTGCTTTCCGCGACTGCCATAGCGGCGTTGGGCTTTAGCGTTCCGGCGCAGGCGTTTACCGTGAATTTCGGATTTGTTCCGGTTGGAGCAACGCCGAGTTACGTCGGGGCAAACCTCGGCACGTCTACCTCGTTCAGCCTCGGTACCAGTTCCTTCTTGGTAAATACAGTAGGGGTGGACTCCACCGGAATTGCGGTGGGAAACACGACCGTCGCGCTCAACCCGACAACGTTCTCCTATTTGGTCAATGCCGGCCCTGGAGCAACGTCGGAGGTAAAGACTTTCAAAACAATAGCTGGAGGCTATACGGCGACGTTTACAACGCTGGGCGCTGGTTCGAACCTTATAACTCCGGATACCTTGGCGCTGACATTTTCCGGCACGATCACTGGCCCCGGTATCTCGGGTGTTTTGCCTGATTTCCTCATTCTGAACATCAATCAGGCCGGTGGTGCCGGTCACGCCATCAACTACAGCGCGACCGAAACTACGACTGCCCCGACCGTGCCGGAGCCCGCGACCCTTGCGCTGCTCGGCGTCGGCCTTCTCGGCCTCGGCTTGGTTCGCCGCCGCGGCTGATCTTCGCAAGCCTAGACTTTCGCTGAAGGCGCGGTCCGCAAGGACCGCGCTTTTTTTTGCCGATAGATTTGGTGGATCACCTTCATGGCGACTGAATTTTTTTGTCTATTTTCCAAAATATCTCTAAAAGTTGATGTTTGGCGTTGAGTTTCGAGCGAAGCCAGGGTAACGTCGCCGTGAGCGATAAATTCCTAACCAGGCGGGAGCGAATCGTCATTTTACGGAAGGTTCTGAGCGTCACGCTTCGGGATAATTGCAAAATTGCAATAGTCGGACAGACGGGCCAAAATAGGTTAAATAACAAGACTGATCATCCCAATAAGATCGATAGCACATAAGGAGGTTTATATGCCAAAATTACTTATAGCCGCGACCCTGCTGACTGCGTTCGCGATCGGATCGGCTCAGGCGACGATATCCCCGAATGGCTCGTTCTCGGGCGCGTATGGCCATACTACGGCCACGTCCGGCGGCACGTTTTTGATCGGAACGGGCACGACCTCGGTTAAAGTGGTCAGCCCCGGTATCGTGATTAATCTGGCAGATCCTTACGTCGGCTCTATTAATAATCTGGCGGCACTGCATGGCGGCACAGTCATCGCAAACCTATTCACCGGCTCCTCCATCAGCATGAGCCAGTCCTCTTTCAACATCGCCAATGGTGCTATTACTCCGTTCACTGTTACACTGGGTTCTTATACCTTCACGTTTAACTCCGAGGTGGTTACCTCCAAGGTGGACCGCAATCTCGGACTACTGTTCTCCGGCAACCTTACCAATGACAGCACCGGTAGGCTTACCGCCCCCGCGGCGGCCGATTACAGTTTGACGTTCACCGAGTCGTCGCCGACCGGAGCGATTGGCACCGCGTTCTCGATCGACACTCCGCCCATTTCGGTTCTGGAGCCCGCCAGCATAGCGCTGCTCGGCGTCGGCCTCCTCGGACTGGGTCTGGTTCGTCGCCGCGCCTGATCGGAGCTTTCCGTTGCCAGAGGGGGCGCGGTCCATTGTGTTATGCCTCGTTTTTGATCGGCTTAGGCGTGTTGCAGGCGCCATTCAGACCTGAAGCCCAAGATTTTTTGGTATTACAGGCTGATTTAGGATTGCAATCTGGCCGCATATAGGTCTCAATGGTATGAGTAATGTTTCCCGTGACTCCAGATTGGGGGGGATCGGTTAGTTGAAGGGAAAGTTGATGAGAAATGTGATTTTATCCGCGGCCGTCCTAGGCGTCTTTGGAATAGGGTGTGTTCAAGCGGCTACGGTAGCGCCGAACGGATCTTTTTCCGGCGCATTTGTCGTGACTTCAGCTGTTTCCACCGGTGTCTTTTTGATCGGAACCGGCACGACCTCAATTGACGTCCCAAGCCCAGGCCTAACGATAGACGCCGTCGATCCTTATCTGGGCTT
>JAYTXR010000220.1:0-7863 GCA_043742865.1 Acetobacteraceae bacterium | reverse complement strand
CGGAGCCCGCATTGCCTCGTATTGGCTGGGTGGCACCAGGCCGGCGAAGACCAACGCCTCCGTGCCGCGCGACACGCCGCTGGCCAGCGTGTGCAGCCGCAGCGCGCTCCCGGCCGGTGCCGCCAGCGTTTCCGCGCGGATTTCCCCGCATCCGGGCGCCACGGTCCAGAACGCGCGGGCCGCCGTCACCGCGGGTCACCTTCAGGCCGATCGGGCGAATGCCGGTTCATCGCAATATCGACCAGCAGATCGTCGTCCAGCCGGTGGACCGACCAGTCGAACCGCATTCCGTCGGCCAGCAGGCTCCTGCCCGGAAAATCCCGGCGAGGAAACGTGAAGGCCGGAATGCCTCCGCCCAGCAGCAACGGCGCAATGGTCACATGCAGCCTGTCGACGATGCCGGCCAGCAGAAACTGCGACACCGTCACCCCGCCGCCCTCGACGAAGATCCGCCGCAATCCGCGTTGGGCCAGCGTGACCAGCAGGGCCGGGAGGTCGATCCATTCGCCATCCATCGCGGTCGGCAGCACTTCCGCCTGGCCCAGCCGTTCCGGCCCCGGCGTTCCCGCCGCACAGGCCAGCAAGGTCGGCGGGCCCGCGCCGAACACCCGGTAGCGGTCGTCCAGCCGCCGCGCCGGGTCCAGCACCACCCGCACCGGGGACGGCCCCGGAACCGCGCGCGTGGTCAGCAGCGGATCGTCGGCGCGCACCGTGGCGGCGCCGACCAGCACCGCATCCGACAGCGCGCGCAGCCGGTGGGTATGCTCCTGATCGGTCTTGCCGCTGATCCAGCGCGATTCGCCCGAAGCCGTCGCGATCCGGCCATCCAGCGACTGGGCGATCCGCGCCAATACGAAACACCCATCCGCCGCGGTCGCCGACGCCAGCAGCGGGTCGTACAGCGCCGAGCCCGCCGGCTTTCGCCGCAACAGCGCGCTCCACACATCCAACGAGACCAACGGCATGGCGCGCAGGTATCACGCCGGCGCGCCGAAAACCAACTCAGGCGCGCGAAGACAGCGCCATCGCCCCCGGGGAGCCACGATGCAGGCCGCCCGTGGCGCCGTAGCGCTGGGCCGCCGGTTTTGCGCCGGCGACGATCGTGCCGATGACCCGGGCCTGCACCGCGATCGCGCGTTCCAGCAGACGCCTGTTCTCGGCCGCCAGGGTACGAAGCCGCTCCGCCTGTTTCAGCGTCTCCGCCCGCTGGCGCCCCGCCTCCATATAGGGTCCGGTCCGCCGTGCCTGGTCGTCGGCGGCATTGAATGCCGCGATTGCGGCGGTTTTCTCCGCCAGCATCCCCGCCGCGCCGGCCAGGTCCAGCGCACCCAGCGCCGCGTTCTCCCGCGCGATGGTGTCGGCCAGCCGCTCTACGGCGTTGATCAGTTCGGGGGTCATGGCGCTTGCCTTGGCTGGAGGGGGTGGGTGGGCGGAACGGGGTCCGTCTTGCGGGCTTCCTGAAGGCGCAGCATTTCGGCCAGCACCGGGCGCGCCAGGCCAAACCCGCCATTGGCGGCGATTTTCTTGGCAATCTCGTTGACCAGCATCGGCTTCCAGGTTTCCTCGCCGGCGCCACCGCCGAACAGCGAGTGGGCGTTGTCCACGGTGGCGAACATCGGCTGCAGCAGCTGGCCGATCGCCATAGCCTCGAACTCGCGCGCGGATTTTTCCGCTTTCGCGTCACCCTGGACCGATAGGGCCGGCTGTTGGAGAAACCGTGCCGGCGGTTGCAGGAGGTGGGCCATCAGCGCACCTGCAGATCTGCCTGCAGCGCGCCAGCGGCCTTGATCGATTGCAGGATGCTGATCAGGTCGCGCGGGCCCACCCCCAGCGCGTTCAGGCTGGCGACCAGATCGCGCAACGTCACGCTGCCGCGCAGGATGCCGAGTTTGCGGTCCTTCTGGTCGTCGATCTGGATCTGAGTGCGGTCGACCACGGTGGTGGTGCCATTCGAGAGCGCGCCCGGCTGGCTGACCTCGGGCGTTTCGGTCACTCGGATGGTCAAATTGCCCTGCGCGATCGCGACCGTGGAGATGCGCACATTCGCCCCCATCACGATGGTGCCGCTGGCTTCTTCCACGATCACGATCGCCGCGGTGTCCGGCTCCACCCGCAACTCCCCGATCCGCGCCAGAGTCTCGATCGGGTCATGTCCGGCCATGTTGAGCTCCACCGTGCGCGGATCGGTCGCCTTGGCGATCGGCCCGACCGCGCGGTTGATGGCCTCGGCGATCCGCCTGGCCGTCGTCAGGTCGGGGTTACGCAGGCCAAGCCGCATGGCCGCGCGGCTGTCCAGGCGGAACGGCACCTCGCGTTCCACGGTGGCGCCGTTGGCGATCCGCGCCGCGGTGGGAACGCCTCGGGTGACCGAGGCGGCGCTGCCGCGCGCAGAGATCGCCCCGGTGGCCAGGGCACCCTGCGCCACGCCGTAGACCTCGCCATCGGCGCCGAGCAGCGGGGTAACCAGCAGGGTGCCGCCGGTCAGGTTGCTGGCGTCGCCCAGGGAGGAGACCGCGATGTCGATCCGCCCGCCGACGCGGGCAAAGGCCGGCAGGTCCGCCGTCACCATCACCGCGGCGACGTTCTTGGTTTGCAGCTTGGCGCCCTGGTCGCGGGTGTTCACGCCCAGCCGTTCCAGCATGCCGATCAGCGATTGGCGGGTAAACACCGCGCTGTCCAGCTTGTCGCCGGTGCCGTTCAGCCCGACGACCAGGCCGTAGCCCACCAGCTGGTTCGAGCGCACGCCCTCCAGGTCGGCGATGTCCTTAACGCGGATCTGGGCGCTCGCCGGTGGCGCGGCGGCCAACGAGGCGGCCACGGCGAGCGCGAACAGCAGGGTGAGCGCCAGGACCCGGCCGGTAGCGGGGAGGAAAGGTTTGCCCGTCATGCTCTGTCTGGACAGCAAACCCTGTGCCAGCGTCCGCCATCGGCAAATGTCGCGGAAAACCTGCCATTTGCCGGCCGGCGGACCCGGCAGCTAATGCCGGGCGGCAAGCCCGGCCGGGAAGCAAGGAGCCTATTTTAGCATGACGCTGATCCATGGAATGGGGGTCGAACCCACCGCCGCATCTGCCGCCGCCCGGCGGAACCGCGCGGCGGGCGGTTTCAGGGTGCCGTCGGACCCGCGCGCCGCCGGTGCGCCGGCGGGGCCGGATGCCTCCCCTGTGCCGGACGCCTCGACGCCAACCGACTCCGCACCGGTCTTCGCCGCGTTCATGGAAGGCCTGCTCGGCCTGCAGGAGGCGACGGCGGAGGCGCCCTCGGTGGCCGGCGCGCGCGACCGGGAGGCGCGCCGGCACGGCCAGGCGCTGCTTTCCGCGCTGGCCGAAATGCAGCTGTCGCTGGTTGCCCAGGGGGACGCGCCGGCAGCGCTGGCGTCGCTGTCGGTGCGGATGTCGGGTCTGGCCGCCGCCGTCCCGCTGGCCGCCGATCCGCGGTTGCGCGCCATCGTTGCGGCGATCGCGCTGCGCGCCCGGCTGGAGTTGGCGCGTCATCGGACATGAACCGAAACCGGCTGGACAAGGTTCGGTAAAACCCTTCCATGTCAATCCGTTGAAGCCTGTCATTCGCCCCTTGGCGACCAGGCCGGGCGCTGCTATAGGCCCGCCTACCAGCCGGTAGCGGCGGGTGCCGGAGGCTCCACAACCCGTAAAGGGTCCCGGCAAGCCAGTGCAGGACCTGCCCAATGATGGTGACACTGCCGCCTGATTATCGTCCCTCGGCCGCCGAGGAATTCATGAATGCGGCTCAGGTGGAGTATTTTCGCCAAAAGCTGCTGCGCTGGAGGTCAGACCTGCTGCGCGAGGCGGATGGCACCTTGGCCAGTCTGTCCCAGGGCGGCATCCTGGAAGCCGACATCACCGACCGCGCCAGCGTGGAGACCGACCGGGCGCTGGAATTGCGCACTCGCGATCGCGCCCGCAAGCTGATCAACAAGATCGACCAGGCGCTCGCCCGGCTCGAGGCCGGCACCTACGGCTATTGCGAGGAGACCGGCGAGCCGATCGGCCTGCGCCGGCTGGAAGCCCGCCCGATTGCCCAGATGTCGATCGAGGCGCAGGAGCGTCATGAGCGCATGGAGCGCGCCCACCGCGACGACTGACGCGGCTTCATCGCAATTGCACCAGGATTGGAGCTTTGTCGCGACCCATTCCTGCCCATTCGCCGTGGACAATATCTGCGGCGAGGCGTTTGCATTCCGTGCCGCGGTCCAGCGCCTCGACGGTCTGCTTGCCGCCGGATCTTCCTAAAATCCAGGTTCCTCGGCTAATCTCCCGTCACGCGCCCAGAATGCGCCCCCAGGGAGAAAAAACCATGATCCGCCGTCGCCATCTGCTGGCCGTATCGGCCGGCCTGCTTGCCGCCCCCGCCTTGGTAGAAACCGTCGGCGCGCAGTCGCCGTTCGACTGGAAGCAGGCCAAGGGCGCGAAGATCGAGGTGAACCTGCAGAAATCGCCGCGCTCGGACCAGTTGCAGGCGCATCAGAAGGAGTTCGAGGAACTGACCGGCATCAAGGTCGGCTCCGAGCAGATCCCCGAACAGCAGCAGCGCCCGAAAGTGGCGATGGAGATGGCGAGCGGGCGGCCGAGTTTTGATGTCGTCAACGTCGCCATGCATGTCCAGAAACGGCTGATCGAGCGGGCCAAATGGATGCAGGATTTGCGCCCCTATCTGGCCGATCCGGCGCTGACCGCGGCGGATTTCGATCTCGGGGATTTCTTCCCCGCCGGCATGAAGGTCGCCACCGGTCCGGACGGCAAGATCAACGTGCTGGCGATCAATCAGGACCTGTTCGTGCTGATGTACAACAAGGAGCTGCTGGCCGCCAAAGGCGTCGCGGTGCCCAAAACCCTCGCCGAGATGATCGATGCGGCGATCAAGCTCACTGACAAGGACAAGGGTATTGCCGGATTTGTCGGGCGCGGGCTGAAGAACGCCAATGTCGTGCTGTACGATAACATCCTGTTGGGCTACGATCAGGAGACCGTCACGCCGGACGGCAAGACGCTGCTGACCGACACGCCGGCGGCGATCGAGGCGGCGCGCTATTACCAGCGGATCATGCGCGAATGCGCCCCGCCCGGGGTGGTCGGCTTTAACTGGAACGAGGCGCAGACCACGTTCAGCCAGGGCCGCGCGGCGATGTGGTGGGATGCGATCGGGTTCACCGCTCCGCTGGTGGACAAGACCAAGTCCAAGATATTTGACAATGTCGGCTTCACCACGGTGCCCTCCGGGCCGAAAGGGCAATGGTCCGCGACCTTCATGGACGCGGTCGGCATTCCCGCGCAGAGCAGGAACAAGACGGCCGCCTGGCTCTATGTGCAATGGGCCGCGGGTAAGACGATGGCGAACAACTATCTTCGCACCGGTTCCGGCACCCCGCCGCGCGCCAGCCCGTACACCAATGCGGAGGTTCGCGCCGGCAGCCCGTTCAAGCCCGACTGGTTCGACACGGCTCTGGCCAGCCTTAAGATCGCCCGGTCGGGCCTGCCGGAAATCGTGCCGGTGACGGAGTTCCGCGATACGATCGGGGTGGCGCTGACCAACATGATCGGTGGCGCCGATCCGGCCACGGAACTGAAAAAGGCGACCGCGGCATTCCAGCCGGTGCTGGATAAATCGAACGAGGCCTGATCGGGCGTCGGCAACGCCGCCAGCACGGTCAGAACGAATTAGCCCTCGTCCTGCCGTCTGGTTGGCGTTTCCTCCCCAAACCTGGCCCGTCGCGCCATTCCTGACAGACCGAGGGTTGATTAACCGGAAGAACTCCCCAAGTCACTTGGTTTTATTCTGTTTACCTCGCTTTGAGGGAGATTTTTTTACAGAAAATTTATTGTGCATCGCACAATAAATCTTCTGTAAAATCCGGGGGTGTCGAAAATCCGGTTTATTTGATAATTTATATCTGTGGAATTCATGCATCTGGCGGCGTTCGGCTTTGCCGTCTAGGGTCCGGCGAGTCCCATCCCCCTTCAGTTCCCTCCCGTCCCCCGGATATTGCCCCGATGCGTTTGACCTGCAGTTTCGTGCCCACGCTGAAGGAAACCCCAGCGGAGGCGCAGATCGCCTCCCACCGGCTGATGCTGCGCGCCGGGCTGGTGCGCCAGACCTCCGCCGGGATCTATGCCTGGCTGCCGCTCGGCCTGCGCGTGCTGCGCCATATCGAGCAGATCGTGCGCGAGGAGCAGGACGCCGCCGGCGCCCAGGAAATGCTGATGCCGACCATCCAGCCAGCCGATTTATGGCGCGAGAGCGGGCGTTACGAGGATTACGGCCGCGAAATGCTCCGCCTGACCGATCGGCACGGCCGGGATATGCTGTACGGCCCGACCAACGAGGAGATGATCACCGATCTGTTGCGCGGCTCGGTCAAATCCTATCGCGAATTGCCGCAAATTCTGTATCATATCCAGTGGAAGTTCCGCGACGAAGTGCGGCCGCGCTTTGGTGTCATGCGCGGCCGCGAGTTCCTGATGAAGGACGCCTACAGCTTCGATCTGGATTACGCCGGGGCCGTCGTCAGCTACCGCCGCATGATGCTGGCCTATATGCGCACGTTCCAGCGCATGGGCCTGAAGGCCATCCCGATGGTCGCCGATACCGGACCGATCGGCGGCGAACTTTCCCATGAATTCATTGTCCTGGCGGCCACCGGCGAAAGCCAAGTGTTCTATGACGGTGATTTTGAAAACATCGATTACGGCAAGCCCGAGGCGTTGGACGCGTTCTATGCGCGGATGACAGGCCTCTATGCCGCCACCGAGGAAAAGCACGACCTTGCCGCCTGGGCCGGCGTGCCGGCAGACCGCAAGCGCGAGGGCCGGGGCATCGAGGTCGGCCATATTTTCTATTTCGGCACCAAATACTCCAAAGCCATGGGCATGAGCGTCGCTGGCCCCGATGGCGGCCCGATCGTGCCGGAGATGGGCAGCTACGGCATCGGCGTCTCCCGCCTGGTCGGCGCCGTGATCGAGGCCAGCCATGACGAAACCGGCATCATCTGGCCGGACGCGATCGCGCCGTACCGGGCCTCGATCCTGAACCTGAAACCGGGCGACGCCACCTGTGACGGCATCTGCGAGGATATCTATGCTCGCCTCAAAGGCAACGCGATCTACGACGACCGCTCCGAGCGGGCCGGGGTCAAGTTCAACGAGGCGGATCTGATCGGCCTGCCCTGGCAGATCATCGTCGGCCCGCGCGGCGCCGCAAAAGGGCTGGTGGAACTGAAACGCCGCGCCACCGGCGAACGCTCCGAATTGTCGCTGGACAGCGCCCTGGCCCTCCTGGCCTGAGATGTTCGGCCCGTTCGAACGCGCGGTCGCCGGCCGCTATCTGCGGGCGCGCAAGGGGGAGCGCTTCGTCTCGATTATCGCGATCTTCTCGCTGGTCGGCATCGCCCTGGGCGTCGCGACGCTGATTATCGTGTCATCGGTGATGAGCGGCTTTCAGGCCGAACTGGTGAACCGCATCCTCGGCCTCAACGGCCACGTCACGATCGAGGCCTATGCCGGGGAAAAGCTGGATAATTTTCTGCCACTCCGCGATCGCATCGCCGCGTTGCCGGGGGTTGCCTCCGTCATTCCAACCCTGGACGGCCAGGTGTTGCTCACCGGCCCGCAAGGGGCGGCCCGCGGTGGTCTGGTGCGGGGCATCGCGCGCGAGGATCTGGTCGCGCTGCGCGCCATCAGCAGCCGCGTTCTGGCCGGCAGCCTGAGCGATTTTCAGGGCGACGACGCCATCGCCATTGGCGTCGGACTGGCCAATCTGTACCGCATGCGCATCGGCGGCACTCTGACGGTGGTGTCCCCGCAGGGTGCGGCCACCGCGTTCGGCACCATCCCGCGGGTGCGCGCCTAT
>JAYTXR010000219.1:0-14303 GCA_043742865.1 Acetobacteraceae bacterium | reverse complement strand
GTGGATGGATGGTCTCGACACCCAATCCCTAAACAAGATCAAAAGCTTAGGCGACACCCGCTACAGAATCCCTGACATGCGATGAATAAGATGGGCTAGGCTGGTCCGCAACCGAGTTTTGGAGCCCTGAGCCATGGAACACCCCGCGCGTGGATCGTTGGACGGATTGCTGGTGCTGGACCTGACCGGCCATCTGTCGGGGCCGTATGCGGCGATGATGCTGGCCGATCACGGCGCCGATGTGCTGAAGATCGAGCAGCCTGGCAGCGGCGACTCCGCCCGCAACATGCCGCCGTTCGTGAACGGCGAAAGTGCCCCCTTCATGATCTGGAACCGCAACAAGCGCTCCGTGGCGCTGGATTTCAAGAACCCGGCCGACAAGGCGGCGTTGCTGGAACTGGTGGACCGCGCCGACATCCTGATCGAGAATTACCGTCCCGGCGTGATGGACCGCCTGGGCATCGGCTGGGCGGTGCTGCACGCGCGGAACCCCCGCCTGATCTACGGCGCCATCTCCGGCTTCGGCCAGACCGGGCCTTACGCCTCCCGCGGCGGTTTCGACCTGATTACCCAGGGCATGTCCGGGCTAATGAGCACCAACGGCCCTGAGGACGGGCCGCCGCATCGGCTGCCGATCGCGATCTCCGACGTCACCGCCGGCATGTTCCTGGCCTTCGGCCTGCTTGCCGCGGTGCAGGCCCGCCACCGCACCGGCGAGGGGCAGATCGTAGAAACCTCGCTGCTGGAGGCGGCAACGTCGCTGGCGGTGTATGAGGCGGCGCATTATTTCGCCACTGGCACCCGCCCGGCGCGGATCGGCCAACAGCATCGCGGCAGCGCTCCGTACCGGGTTTTTGCCACGTCTGACGGCTACATCACCCTCGGTGCCTCACAGCAGAAATTTTTTTCCGCCTTGTGCGGCCTGATCGGAACACCGGAACTTCTTGCCGATCCACGCTTCGGCAAGAACGCCGACCGGGTCGCGAACAATGCAGCGCTGGTAGAGCTGATCCAGGCAAAGCTGGCGACGAAACCCTCGGCCGAGTGGCTGGCAGGCCTGGAAGCGGCCGGCATCCCCGCAGGCCCGGTGCTGCATTACGACGAGGTGTTCACAGATCCGCAAATCCTGGCCCGCGACATGGTGGTCGAGACCGAGCACCCGGTAACCGGAAAATTCCGCACATTGGGCGTGCCGGTAAAACTGTCACAGACCCCCGGCTCCGTCCTTCGGGCGGCACCGACGCTGGGCGAGCACACAGCCGAGGTCTTGGCTACCCTGGGCAAGAAAGCGGCGGAGTAATAATCGACCTATCCGGCGGTGAGTTTCGTTGGGCGGCACGGGCGGTTTATTGACGAAGCGGTTGGGGTTAACCTGGAAGGACTGGTCGAGGGGATCCCGCCTGCCGGGCGGCGGTCCTGCGGCGCTTAGATCGGAGTAGAGGGGGGTCTGAGCGTGCCGCGGTCCGGATACTGCATGCACAGGATTTCGAGGCCAGCTTCGCTCGCCGCCGCTTCGAACGGGGCATCGTCGGGGGAGACAAATATCAGCGAGGACCGCGGCAATGTGGAGCCATCTTCCCGAACCAGTTCGCCTCCCAACACCAGCCAGTGTTGCCCGGCGCCCGTCCGTGGATCGCGGCCAGTTATCTGCCCGCCGGCGGGCAGGCGGTAGCGCCACGCGCCCAAACCGTCGGTCTGGGAGGCCAACGCCTCGGTGCAGGATGGCGAAATCGTAGCCAACTCCGCCGGATCCAGCGGCGGAAGCGGCGGGATGGTCGCTTCACGGAAATGACGCGGCGTCTGGCGCAAATCGGGGCGGGATTCCGGCATATACCGGGCGCCACGGTCGTAGCTGTTGCGCAGGGTAAAATAATGCACGCCCTGGTCTCCGGCCACGATCGGACCGTATGGTGAGTGGGCGTTGGTGTAGTGCACAGCGATGCCACGGACTGGATGGGAGGCCATCCGGCCGGCGCCCGCGACGATCACCTGAAACTGGTCCGCCTCATGATAATGCGCCCGAACCGTGGAACCCGGGTCCTGTTCCACCAGGAACCCCAGGGGATAGAGCGTGTCCAATTCGGGCAACGGGCCCTGAGAGAGTTCGTGTTCGGGGTATTCACGTCGGATGATCCGGTTAGTCCCGATAAACGTCGTGTGCCAGAATCCAGTGCCGTCGGAGCTTGACCGGCGGCGGGTAGCGGCGGCTTCCAGGCTCGACGCCATGACGACCATAACGGGCTCCTCCGGAGTCGCTGCCTACTCCGCAGCTTGCCGGTAATTATGCGCGTAATGCAACAGCGCGTCATCGGCCACCGGGACAATCGGGGTGAAGTCTTGATGCGCGATCCATTCCGGCCGGGTCGGCTTGCGGATGTAGTTGGAGACCGAGTTCAACGTCAGATAGACAATTTTGCGCGGATACGGCGTGATGTTTCCGGAAGAACCATGCACGAGGTTGCCATGGAACATCAGCACTCCTCCGGGTTTGCCGACGGGGGTGACGATGCCGCCGGCTTCGACCAGTTTGGTCACAGTGTCATTATCCAAAGTCCACAGCGGATAGCTTGTGGTGGACAGATCATGTCCGGCGGCGAGGACCCCGTGTTTATGGCTGCGCGGCACGACCATCAGCGGGCCGTTAATATGCGTGACTTCATCAAGGAATACCGCGATGTTCATCGCTTTTGGGTCGGGCATTCCATCATCGCGGTGCCAGGTACCGAAATCCTGATGCCACTGCCAGACCTCGCCATTGAAGGCGGATTTGGCGTTGATCTTGTATTGATGCATGTAAAGCTGCTCGCCGAACAGCTGCTCAACCGGGTGGATCAGTCGCGGGTGGGCGCCGAGCAATCGAAACGCCTCGTTATAGGTATGCGCTGCGAAAGCGGTGCGGGGCGCGCCCGATTTCTCCCGCCAAACTTCGGGCCGGTCGGTGTCGTAGATCGAAAGCGCTTCCGACCGCAGAGAAGCGGTTTCCTCGGGGGAGAAACAGTCGGGGAGGAACAGATAGCCTTCCTCGTCGAACTGTCGAACCTGCTCTGTTGTAAGGCGCATGGCGATCATCCCCTGATTTCTAACGAAAGCGTAGCATGGTGAGATGATGAATCCTACCCTTAACGTTGTCCGCGCACCAGGCGGCCAGGCAGGGCGCCGGTGGCTTCGCCGTTGCGGTAGGTGATGGCACCGGAAACAATTGTGACTTCGTAGCCATCCGCCTTCTGCAGCAGCCGCTTGCCGCCGGCCGGCAGATCATGCGTGACATAGGGCCGGCCGAAGCCAAGGCGGTCATAGTCGATGATATTCAGATCCGCTTTCTTGCCGGGGGCGAGCACCCCCCGGTCGGAGAGCCCGGCCGCACTGGCGGGGTCGGAGGTCAGGCGGCGGATCAGTTCGGGCATCGGCCAGCGATTGCGGGACTTGCCCCAGTAGGTCAATAGCCAGGTCGGGTAGCCGGCATCGAGGATGAAGCCGACATGCGCACCACCGTCGCCAAGGCCCATGATGGCGTTGCGATCATCCAGCATCGCCTCCGAAGCGGAGAAATCATAGTTCGCGTAGTTCGATAGCGGGGTATAGATGAAATTCTGGCCGTCATCCTCGATCAGCATGTCGTAGGCGACTTCCGGAGCGGTGCGGCCCTCGCGCTCGGCGATGGCGGCGATGCTGTCCTCGCGCTGCGGCTGGTAATTCGGTGGATTACCGAAGCGATACATCTGCGTATAGGTCAGCCGGTGGAACAGCGGGAAAGCCGATCCGGCCTTCGGGTCTTCCGCCAATATCTTCCGGCGGATGTCCGAATCCCGCATGGCCAGCACGCGCTGCCCGCGAGGCAGGTTGGCGATGGTTTTGTAGGTTTGGGTGCCGGAGAACGGGTTCTGGCTGCCCTCCAGGCCGAGCAGCACGCCGATGGCGCGGGGCGCGCAGACCGGACGGATGGATAGGCCGTCCTGACGCGCCTGTTCAGCGTGGACCATCAGCTCCTTCCAATAATGCGGCCGGTTGTTGCGCTGCGAGCAGGTGAAGACCGCGGTGCGGCCCGAACGTTCGACGACGCGGCGGAGGATGCCGAACTCGGTCGCCGTGTCCGGCTGGTTCCATTCGGAGACCATTTCAAGAAAGCCGGCGCCGGCGTCCTGCATACCCATGGCGATGCCGGTGAGCTCTTCCTCCTGCGCGCGCAAAGTGGGGGTGTAATCGCCCTTGAGGGATTTGTGACTGGTGGTGCGGGAGGTGGAGAAGCCAAAAGCGCCAGCGCGGATCGCGTCGGCGGCGATTTCGCGCATCTGGGCGATGTCGGCCTGGTTTGCGTTCTCCAGCCTTATGGCCCGGTCGCCCATGACGAAGACCCGAACGGCGGCATGGGGGAGCAGCGCACAGAGGTCGATGTCGCGCTGGCGGCGGTCCAGGGCGTCGAGGTATTGCGCGAAGGATTCCCATTCCCATTGCAGACCCTCGTGCATGACAGCGCCGGGAATGTCCTCCACGCCCTCCATCAGCTCGATGAGTTTTTGGCGATCGTCGGGTTTGCACGGGGCGAAGCCAACGCCGCAATTGCCCATCACCGCGGTGGTAACGCCGTGCCAGGAGGAGGGAGCGGTGTGGGCGTCCCAGATGGCCTGGCCGTCATAATGGGTGTGGATGTCAATGAAGCCAGGGGTAACCAGCTTGCCACGGGCGTCGATTTCCTCGACGCCTTTGGCGGAGATCTGGCCGATCTCGGTAATCTTGCCGTCGGTCAGTGCGATGTCGGCTTCGTATGGGGCGCCGCCAATACCGTCGACGACGGTTCCGTTGCGGACGACGATGTCTGGCTGGCTCATGGCCGGCTTCCTTGTCCCGTGGGGTTTCCTTGACGGAAGCCTAGGGCCGGAAGCGGGGCGGCGTCAAAGCGCAAAAACCCGCCAGGAGGGATGCTCCTGGCGGGTTCCTGCTGGCTGTTGGCGGATTAGTGGGCGCGCTGGCCGCGGACCATGCGGCCCGGAAGGGCGCCGGTGGGTTCGCCGTTGCGGTAGGTGACCTCACCGGAGACGATGGTGGTGTCATAGCCGTCGGCTTTTTGCAGCAGACGGCGGCCTCCGGCGGGGAGATCGAAGGTGACGTAGGGGCGGCCGAAAGCGATCTTCTCCCAGTCCAAAATGTTCAAATCGCCCTTTTTGCCGACCGCGATCGCGCCCCGGTCATGCAGGCCAGCGGCGCCGGCGGTGTCGGAGGTCAGGCGGCGGATCAGTTCCTGCGGGGTCCAGCGCTGCTTCTTGCGGCCCCAGTGGGCGAGCAGCCAGGTCGGGAAGCCGGCGTCGATGATAAAGCCGACATGCGCCCCGCCGTCACCGATGCCCATGATGGTGTTGCGGCTGTCCAGCATCGCTTCGGAAGCCGACAGGTCGTAATCGACGTAGTTGACCAGCGGGCAGTAGATGAAGTCGCGTCCGCCGTCTTCCAGCATGATGTCGTAGGCGACCTCCTGCGGGGTGCGGCCTTCGCGTTCGGCGATGGCGGTGATGCTGTCTTCGCGCTGGGGTTCGTAGTTCGCGGGGTGCCCGAAGCGGAACATCTTGGTGTAGGACATGCGGTGAAACAGCGGGAAGGTGCTGCCGGTCACCGGGTCGTCCGACAGGATTCTGGCGCGGATTTCGGGATCACTCATGATTTTGACCCGCTCGGCGAGCGGCAGATGGGCGATCGACTTGTAGGTTGGCGTGCCGGAGAACGGATTCTGACTGCCCTCCAGGCCGAGCAGGATGCCGATGGCGCGTGGCGCGGCCACGGGGCGGATCGACACCCCGTCCTCGATCGCCTGGTCGGACAGGGCCATCAGCTCCTTCCACACTTCGGTGCGATCATGGCGCTGGGTGAGCGAGAACACCGCGGTGCGGCCGGATTTCTCGACCACACGGCGGAGCATGGCGAATTCCGTGACGGGATCGGGCTGGTTCCAGTCGCCGACGATTTCGAGGAAGCCGGAGCCGGCATCCTTCATACCCATGGCGAGGCCGGTAAGCTCTTCCTCGGCAGCGCGCAGAGTGGGGATGTATTCGCCCTTCAGCGATTTGTGGCTGATCGTGCGCGATGTGGAGACTCCAAAAGCGCCGGCGCGGACCGATTCCTCGACGATCTGGCGCATCTGGGCGATGTCGCCCTGGTTGGCGGCCTCGTGGCGAATGGCGCGCTCGCCCATCACATAGACGCGCACGGCAGCATGTGGCAGCAGCGCGCAGAGGTCGATGTCGCGCTGGCGGCGTTCCAGGGAGGTAAGGAATTCGCCAAAGCTCTCCCACTCCCATTTCAGGCCTTCGGCCATGACGGCGCCGGGAATGTCCTCCACGCCTTCCATCAGCTCGACCAGCTTATTACGGTCCTCGGGCTTGCAGGGAGCGAAGCCGACGCCGCAATTGCCCATCACCGCGGTAGTGACGCCGTGCCAGGAGGACGGGTGCATACGGCTGTCCCAGGCGGCCTGAGCATCGTAGTGGGTGTGGATGTCGACGAAACCGGGGGTGACCAGCTTGCCTTTGGCGTCGATCTCCTCCGCGCCCCTGGCGGTGATCTTGCCAATCTCGACGATCTTGCCGCCGGCGATGGCGACGTCGGCTTCGTAAGGCGCTGCGCCAGTGCCGTCGATGACGGTCCCATTGCGGACGACAATGCTGATAGCTTCGGACATGGGTTTGTTCCCCTCGGGTTTCCTGGAGCAAGTGTAGGTCGGACCGAGGATAACGTCAAAAATCTTGGTTTAGCCCGTTGAACCCGGCGTGATCTGACCGGTTGCAAGTTGGACGATGTGCGCGTCCTTGCGGGCCGATCCGGCCGAGGAACCAACCCAGTAGCTGACGACGCTGGTGGCCATCGCGGCGAGCGAGCCAAGCAGCATGTTTAAGACGGTTTCGCTCCCCATCGGTAGGCTGCGGGTGAAGGCAAGGGTCATCACGACGGCAAAGGTGATCAGCACCAGGGCGGAGACCACCGGCGCCCCATAGGCAATCCCGCTGCCGGCCTGGGCCAGCGCGATGGTTTGCTTGCGGGCGCTGTCGGTGTCGGCGATCTGTGTGAGCAGAGCATCGAGCTCGGCCTTGCGGGCTGCCTCGGCGGCGCGGTTGGCTTCGGCTTCGCGGTCGGCGGCGATCTTCGCGAGTTGGACCTGGATCTGGATGGCAAGTTCAGGCTTGCCTTGCAGCACGGCCTCGACCGCCGCGATGCCGGTGTCGGTATGCGGGTCGGCGACACCGGTTACTTGTGTAACGACAGCGCCGACCTGCTGGGCGACCTTCTCGCCGTCGTCGCCGAACAGCCATTTTGCGATCGTCGGTGCGATCTGGATGGCCAGGGGAATGAGCGCGAGCATCGGTTAACCACCCCGCTGGGCATGCAGGCCGTGGGACAAGAGTTCCAGCGCAACCAGCAGCGCAAATCCCAGCAGGTGCGAGATATGACAGAGTAAAAATGCAGCGCGTCCAGGTATCAGCGTTCCGGGTATCCACGTTCCGCGTACCGGCGCAGCGGGCGCGCGAACGCTTGCGCGCCGGGCTTTCAACATCGACGGAAACGATGCCACTGTGTTCGACATGCAAGGGTCCTATTGGGTCATCGTGAGAGATTGATAGGGCAGACGACAGAGACGGCGAGACCAGCCCAGACCGAAGACTTTCCAGGTCGGCAGGGACGCCATGAATGCCAGCCGCTGCGCCTGAAACTCCGCGCACATTCCGGCGCCGTTCGCTTGCTTGCGAGCAGGAACCAACCATTGTCGGGCGCGGCCGACGCCGTTATTGACCGCCGCATCGAAGGCCAGCAGTGCCAGCGGTCCTGGCAGCGCGTCGGCTTCGATCCTGTCCCAGTAATCGCGGCGATAGATCGCGTGGGCGTCGTCCAGCGTGAGACCGGGGATGTCCAGATCGGGGTAGGCGTGGGCGCTGATGCCGAATTTGGTGCCGCGGCAGTCGCCTTCACCAGGTTTGCCGCCGGTCCAGTTTCCAGGGTCGTTCCGATTGCTGGTGAAACCTCCCTCGTTGCCGATGATATACGCAAAGGCCTGTTCGAAGACGGCCATGTCAGCCTCTTTCCATCAATGCGTGCCGGGCTGTTGGGTCAGGTACCCGAGCAACCAGGCACCGATGGAGAGCGTTATCCCGACGATCCAGCGGATTGC
Organism: Acetobacteraceae bacterium; assembly: GCA_043742865.1. Classification (GTDB taxonomy): domain Bacteria; phylum Pseudomonadota; class Alphaproteobacteria; order Acetobacterales; family Acetobacteraceae; genus PALSA-911. The sequence continues at coordinate 6,154 of JAYTXR010000219.1, read as the reverse complement.
TTTGGTGTTACCAGTGCCCGCGGCCTGTGCCATCAGCACATCGTCCAGTTTGGTCTCGATGGCATTGAGCTTGGCCGTGACAAAGGTCTCGTGGCGGTCGATGCGAGACTCCAGCGCGGTCAGCCGGCCGTCCATTCTGCCGATATGCAGGTTCGTGCGTCCGGGTTCGTCCGGCATCGCTTTTCTCCCCAGAGATTGGGTTAACGGATTGGGTGCGGGGTCAAGGTGTGTCGGACAGCACGATGGGGGCCGCGGTAGCGGCAAGCGGATAGTCCAGACTCCAGGCGCTTCCGAGATCGGCGGCTATGTCCCAGCCTGTGGGCTTGGCGAGCTTGGAGGCGTTGTCCGTGACGGCGTTACCTCGTCCGATCGCGCCGCTGCCATAGGGGTAGAACATTTGGCAGGCGGAACTTGCGTTGGTAAGCGCCGATGCCAGCGTAATCTGCAGATGCGTGGCATCGATCCGCGCGCAAGATGTGGCGGCAACCAGCAGGCCGGGGCTTTGCACCGAACCGCCATCCATGACCGCGAAGCCACTTCCGTTCACGGCCTGAAGCGGCACAGCCAGGTCAGTGCCGATATCGTGCTGAATGGTCAGAACCAGCACGGTGCTGGACTGACGGTAGGCATGAACGATCCGGGGACCGCCCTGGCTGGGGAGGGTTGAGGGTATCGAAGCCAGGGCGTCGGATCGGCCAGTGGCCAGGATCGCCCGTGCGACGAGCGGTGCAGCCAGGCGCGCGAAGCGTTGATTATCAAGCCCGTCACGGTGCGCGGGATCACCGCCGCTGGCCAGGCCGGTTTGCGGGTTCCAGACAGCGCCTCGTGACGTGGAATCGCTGGTTTGGCGATTGCCGATGATGAGGTTCTGCGTCGGGTCCGCGGCGAGTTCGGCAACGACTTCCCGGTGCATCTGCATGCCGTCATTGCCGCCATACGGAATGGCGTTCCACCAGATAAGCGGCAGGTCGGAAGCTCCACGGCCGAGCATGGCACGCTGAAGGGCCAGAAAACGTGTGGCAGCGGCCTTGAATACCGGCTTCTCGCTGTACGACCGAAGCGTATCGGTCTCGTTCCACGGCCAGATAATCGCGGCGATATCGGCCTGGTCTTCGGCTGACAAGGCGGCCAACGCGGCGGCAACTGCCTGGCCGTCGGCGCCGAGAGGCCATGTGGCTGGATTGGATCCGTCGTTTGGGTTGTTCACGAAGCTGGCCGGATAGCCACCATTGACCGCGGTATAGAGGCCGCGGCCGCTAGCCATGGTGTGGCTGGTGGCACTGCCCGCGGTGGCGACGATATTCCCGGCCAACGCGCCCAGATGCCAGGAAACTCCTTGTGCCAGCAACTGGGCGGCGCCATCGTTCAGCGCATAGTTGATGGCATTGGACTGGCCATCGACGATCAATACCACTCCACGGCGTATGCCGCGGGTCCACCGTGTGGCGATGACGTGAAGTGCGGAGATATCCGCATCGGACAAGGCGCGTTCCCAGAGCGCGACTTCATGCAGCCAGCACTGCGCGCCGCCGAGTAAATTCGTCCCATGCAGCAGGGTCATCGGTTGCGTGGCGGCCGAGGGTAGAGGATTGGTTGCCGCGGTCGCGACCCGTATCCCATCCAGCCAGACATCGATACCCTGGCCCGGCGTGTGGCGGAGCGCGAGCGAGTGCGTGTGGCGGCGTTCGAGGGTGGTGCTCAGGATTGTCTGACTGGCCCCTGGGAACAGGATCAGACGGTTTGGAACCCCGACGCTGTCTACCTGCAGGATCGGGGTGGCGCCGGTAGCCATAAGCGTAATCGGGAAGGTATCCAGAGTGGAATTCTGCCGCCGGTTGGGCCGGGACCAAACGAGATAGCGGGTCCAGACCGAACCTGAGCCGAACGGTGTGGCCGGGAGCTGAAAACCGAGATCCGGATCCAACGCTGGGGCGAGGGTTCCCGAACCCCCGGCGATCCGCCCGACGCCGCCCAGCAGGCCAACCAGACGCGGCATGGCCAAGGGCAGGCCTGTCGATACAGCGAAGCTGTACGGCCGGAGTGAACGACCGTTGCCGGATTTGTCATGCAGGGAGCCGATCTGCTGGTTCCAGCCGGCTAACGGCGCCCCGGATGGATCCCGCAGATCCACGACGGTGCCCGCGTCCCACCAGCCGGAAAGCCCGGCTATGGTGGACAAGGAAGGACCCCCTGACAGTGGTGGCGATCCGGAAATGCGGACGGGTCGCCAGAGCGCCCGGCGGCCATGGCCGATGGCCATCGCCACGCCGGGCCCGATCAAGGCCACGCTCATCTACGTCACCGTGAAGGCGGTGGCGTAGACGGTCGGGGAAGAACCATCGGTTCCCTCCGCCCAGGCATACCAGGCGCCTGCGGTCGCTGGGGTGGCGACATACGCCGCCCAAAGATCCGCAGTCACCAGACCGCCTGCCGTCCAGGAGGCGGGTGGAACTGTGGCCGAGTTGGAGAATCCGAACTGCACCGTTGCCGATGGCGGATTGACATGCGCGTTCACGCCGATGCTGCCATTGCCGTGTGCGTATGAGCCGGAGGGCGCCAGATTCCAGGTAATCGAGGTGACCAGCCCCGCGGAGGCGGTATTGGCCGTCAGGGTGGAGGAGGCCGGACCGGTTCCGGACGCGTTTACGGCTAGAACCTGGACGTTGTAGGCGGTTGCCGTGGCGAGGCCTGTCAGGGCGAAACTGGTCCCGGTTCCAGCGGAGCTCGCGGTGTTCCAGGTGGCTGCCCCAACGACGCGGTACTGCACTGTATAGTTGGCTGGAGTTCCTCCCGAGTTTGGAACTGCCCAGGATAGCGCGATGGAATTTGGCGTGATCACGCCAGTGGCAACGCCGGTCACCTGACCCGGTGCAGTAAGCGTGCCCGTGCTGCCAGAGATTGCGGCAAAGATGATACTGCCGAACGAATACGTCGCGCCGCGCAAGGTGGCAAACTGTCCGGCTGGCAGGGTGGCAGTTCCGGAGGAGGTCACAATACCCGCCCCGAGGCTCACGGTGCCGCCGGACAAATTGATCACCTCACAGTGGAATCCATTGCCCATATTGATGAAGGCGGGTGTCAGAGTGACCGGCGCGCTGCAGATCAGCATTCGGCCATTATGAACCGTGCCGTCCAGCGTCGTGTTTGCCGTGAGTTCGACGACGGGTAGCTTATAGGTCGGAAGTTTCGACCCGACCCAGTTCCACACTGCTGAGAAGCCCTGTCGTAGCATAGTGCTACTACCCTGGGCGACCCAGAAACTGTCCGAATCGGATACGCCCAGGGCTGGCTGAGCGACGTCGATGGTCTGACCATTCAGCAGATTGGCATAGGTGATTGTGTGGTCCGCGCCACTCTGGCTGATCCCGACGAGGTCAGTGGCCGCAATCGTGCTGACCGGACTGAGCCCGGTAATGGTGGACGATGGTGATGTGCCCGAGATGGAACCAGATGGATCGATCGCGATATTAGCGCCGGCAGAGAACAACCCTCGCAATAGTCCCAGCACCATGCGCTTCGGGGTGCCGCTGCTGTTCAGGACCACTTCGTCCGCCGGTTGCAGCGTAATCTCCTGGGCGAAACCGGCGTGATCGGTGCCGTTGGCAGCCAGGCTGGCATTCGTCAGTCCAAGCCCGGCCCCCAGGGTAAGCGGCTCCGGACCGCCTGGGCCGAGGCTGGCGCGGCCCAGCAATGTGCCGGTGGGTGCGAGGATCGCCGGTTGGGTGGAAGCAAGCAAAGTTCCCACAGATGCGGTGCGGGTAACCCCGGCCTGGCTAAGCGGGATCTCGTCCGCTGCGTTGACCTGGAGGGCGGAAGGCAGCTGCGGTATTGTGGGCATCGAAAGATTCCAGTTGGCAAGAGGCGCGATAATAACGGCGGCGAAAGAACTAGCTTTGGCAGGCCGCTATGACTCTGGGGCGGTCGCCGAGGGGCAAGGGGATGTAGTTGGGCTAACGGAAGGATTCTGCCGGGCGCTCGCCTGCTCCAGGATCGTTGCAATGACCGGAGCGGAGATCCGGTACGGCGCCTCATTGAGGGCCAAGAGGATTGTGTTCACCTGGGATACCGAGAGGTCCAGGGAGAAGGTCGGTTCTGCGGTCATGGTGTCGTGCTGTCCGTGATGAGCCCGAAAGCAGAAAGAGCCGTGACGATCGAAGCCAATGCAGTGTTTCCTGCGCGTGAGCCGGTGATGGAGGGACGCGCGATCGGGGGGGCGCCATAGAACCCGATCTTTTGACTGGGGCCGCCGACGACCACGCCGTTTGCCGCCGTCCAGCCAAGATTGAGGGTCGCGCCGAGCCCGGAACCGCCGGAGACGGCAACCGGGTTCGTCGATGGAGTGTTTGCATAGCCAACAGCCACGATCGTGACCGCACTCACGCCCGTGCCGGATAGTGCCGCGATGGCATAGATATCGCCGGCGGACCCGTACAGATATTCACCGATCTGGTAACCTGCGCCGGCGGCGTTGACCGCGGTGGACGAGACGAATTGACCCCCCGCACTGATACTGAGACCGAGCGGAGACGGACTCAGTCTGGCGGTTCCAATAGAAACAGCACCGGTTCCATCGACCTGAAAGCCGGTAGAACGCCAAGCCTGGTTGACGATATTCACCCCCCAGAGGTCGACGCCCCAACCCAGCGTGCTGGGATACATCGGCGCGCCCCCGACATTGGTCCCGGGCGCCTGTGCAATCCAGCCGATCATCCGGGAGCTGGCCCCAAACGACCATTGGTGATGGTCATGACCCCACACAACACCATAATCCATATCCGGAATCGTGTTGGTTGCGCCAGCGGGCGTCTGTGTGCCGGCAAACATCATCGCACGAAACCGTCCGACGGTGCCCGCATCGGAGTTCAGCCGGGATATCTGAAACCCATTGAGGATGGCAGCCGATGCGCCGGCATCCACGCTCATGTTGATTTCACCCAGGCCGGAGACGACAACGAGGTTAGTCGCCCCGCTGTAAGCTCGACCGACCGGGTTCATGGGAACGATCTGGCCGCGTGCGCCACCACTCAAATCCGTGCCGCCGAAAGAAACGTTGCTAGTAGAAAATATTTCCGCGCCAACCTGAAACGGATTGCTGCCCCCCACGGATCCGATCGGGTTGATGACGATCCTTAGTCCGGTGCGTCCCCCGGTCGTTCCAGTGCCGCCGTACTGATAATTAATTTTCAATGCAGATAAATTAATCGGTGCTTTGTCGGAATTCAGAGTATCTGAAGCCACATAGATCGCATTCGCATAAGGTTCCGTATTTCCTAACGTTCCCTTGTAGCTAATGCCGATGTCCAGTCCCTGCGTAACCCCCGCAGCCGGAGCCGCGCCTGCGAGCGTATATGTCGGTGTTCCCGTTCGAACCCAGGGTGCCTGCAATGGCACCTGCACAAACAACGGGGATCCCGCAGCGATGCCATTGTCGAACGACCAGACGGGAGCACCCGATGCTCCGAACAGCGCAACGTTCGATCCGCTGCTGCTCAATAGCGAATAGCCTGGTCCCGAGTTTTTCAGGAACACGCCGTGATTATTGGCGTTTATGATGAGATCGGCGCCATTCAGCACGGGGTTGGACGAGGTCGATATGGTCCCGGGGACATTGAGCGTCGTAAGGCCGGAGATCGCACCCCCCGTGATCGCGACGTTCGTGGGTGACTGCGTCGCCATGGACCCAATCCCGGAAAGACCCGAAATGCCCGCCATAAACTGAGTGTAAGTGACGGCGGTGTTCGCGCCGGACTGGCTGAGGGGCACAAGATCCCCACCGGACGGCACTGTGCCAGCCGGCAACGCGGCAATAACATAGGGTGCGGCGGACGCCGATAAGGTGCCGGCGGAAAGTTGGAGATTAGCACCAATCGAAATGGTCTCGGCGATGCCGGTACCCGCACTTGTACGACCTATCAAAGCTCCCGCTGGAAGCGCGATCTGGGGCTGCACACCCGCGAGAAACTGCGCACGGGTCAGTTTGCGCGCAACGCCGCTCTGGCTCACCGGAACTTCGTCGGTGTCGGACGCGGCCGTTGCCGGCGCAAGCTCATCGATTGTTGGCATATTGACGGGCTCCGGGCTTTGCGTGCGGGTAATTAGAATGGATAGCGAAACGCCGCGCCGCGGGTGCGGAAAGTGGACGGTTGGAAAGCTC
>JAYTXR010000218.1:0-3323 GCA_043742865.1 Acetobacteraceae bacterium | reverse complement strand
CTCGATCCCGGCGATTGCGCGCAGGCGTTCGCGGATGCCAAGGCCGGTGGTGCCGGCTTCACCGTCGATAAACACCGAAGATAGATTGCCGGAAGGTAGGTGGCCGGAAGATAGGTGGCCGGACATGGACGCTCCAATCGTCTTGATCGGCACCATAATTCGCCGCGGGCAGCGGAAAACGCAAGCGCCGGCAGCGATAGGCTGCGTTGCGGCATGTCCGGCGCGGACGTTAGCCGGGGGTTTTCACAACCGTCCCGATTTCCGTGACCGGCTGGGTGGAACGCGGCTCCGGCCGACTGGCGGCTCTGAAAACGAAGGTCAATGCCTCTGGCGCCAGTTTCCGCCAGGTGGCGAAATCATGTCCGCCCAGGGTCAGCCGATAGCTTGCGCTCCAGCGCCGCTGGACCCAGCGGACATACAGCTTCGCCATATGGATATCGATCCGGAACTGGTCCTGGATGCCGCAGCCGAAATAGACCGGCAGCTCGATCTGGCGCGCCAAAAACCCGGCCAGCAAAGGCGGATAATTGTATTCGGCCCAGATCGCCGGGTCGAACTGGCCGTCGGTCTGAAACGCCGGGGAGCGCCGCGCGCCGGAATCCTTGGGCGGCTCGGGCACATAGACCGCCGGGCTGAGCAGGAAAGCGGCCTGGAACAACTCCGGGTATTTCAACAGAAACCGCAGCGTGCCGTAGCCGCCCATCGACTCGCCGCCGATCAGCCGGCCACTGCGCCGCCCGATCGTGTGAAAATGCCGCTCCACCTCCGGGATCAGATCCCGGATGATCGCGGTCTCCATCTTTTCCTGCCGATCGATATACCAGCTGGTCCCGGCCGACGGCATCACCACCAGACAGGGTGGGATCTCACCGGCTTCGATCAGCGTGTCGATCATCTCAACCAGGTTGGCTTTGACGACCCACTCCTCGGCGTCCTCGCCATAGCCGTGCAGCAGATACAGAACCGGGTAATTCTGTCGGCTCTCGGCATAGCCGTCCGGCAGATACACATTGTAATGCAATCTTCGGTGCAGCGCGGCGGCGGCGAAATCGACCCGAACGATTTCGCCGGCCCATGTATGGCCCGTGGCCAGAATGCCGATGCACCCTGCAAGCAGAATGGCGCCGTTGAGGCGGGCCAGCCAGCGCCGGGCGAATGCGGTGATCAGCGAAGTGCCCCGGCGATGCCGGTGGCGAGCGTGGCGGCCAGGCAATCGTACAGCGTGCGCGCCACCTTCACCCTCTCGGCCGGCTTTTCGGCATCAAAATCCAGATCGCCGCTGTCGCTCCAGGCGTGCATCAGATTGGAGCGCGGCAGCATCGGGATCGCCGCCATCTCGGCGGCCCCCCGGATGGCGTCGCTATAGGGACCCTGGTTCATCACCCGCGCGATGCTTGGGGCGTATTGCAAGTCCATCATAATGATATCGGCCTTGGCGTCCCTGGCCGCATTGATGCCGGATTCCAGCTCCGTTCCGAACATCTCGATGTCCTCGCCGGCGACTGCCGCGCTGGATCCGGTTTCCCAGACCACCAGCTTCGCCCCGGCATCGCGAATACTGGCGGCCATCCGGTCGGCGGCGGCGCGGGTGTTGCCGCCGGCGATGTCGCGGGCCACCACCGCAATGTCCTTGCCCGGCAGATCGGCGCGCAGCCGCGCCTCCAGCCGCGCTGGCACGGAATAGGCGCGCCCTCCCGCGGCGGTGCCGGACATCGATGCCCCGCCGATCACCAGCACCACCAGCCGCTTGCCGGCGGCGATTTGCAACTCGCTCTGCGGCAGCGCGAAACCGCTGAAATCTATGCCGTCCGGAATCGGGCAGGGTATGTCGTCCGCCCACGCCGGTGGTGCGACGACAACCAGCAGCCAGAGTGCCGCGGCCAGCAGCGTGTCGATCCGGCTGGTCAACACGGCCCGCCTCATCACGACTTGCCCCCAGCCGCGAACGACTTCGGCGGGCCAGGCAGTTTGCCGCCGCCATCGAACCAGGCCAACAACAGCCCGAAACTCAGCATGGTGGCAATCCCCGAGAGGTTGATAACGATCTGCACCGGCAGCGCGGTGCCGAAGATGGTCTGAACCATGTTCCCGAGCACCGAGAGCAGGATGCTCAGGCAGAAGATCTCCAGCGAGTTCTGTCCGCACAGCACCGCGATCCAGCCGGGCCGGCTGGTCAGAAAACGCGCGTTGTGCGGCACATAGGCACCCGCCACGACTGCGATCGCCAGCATGCTCACCAGCCGCAGCAAGGGCAGGTTGCTCTTGTTTATGGGCCAGAGCTGATGATAGAAAAGAGCCGGGAACCAGCCGGTCATTTCGTGCAAGGTCCAGGTGATCTCGATCACCGCGCCAACCGCGACGAAGCCAACGCAGGCCCACCGCAGCCACGGACCGGCCGGCAGCAATCGGCGCCCCTGCGCCTCGGCGAAGCCGAAGGTGGCGGCGATGACGAACAGCAACTGCCAGGCGAACGGGTTGAAATACCAGAACCGTCCTTCCGGATAGCCAGGCATGGCCAGGCCCCAAATCCGGGCCGCGGCGTAGATCGCGACCGACGGCAGCACCGCGAGCCACGGGCTGACCTTAAGGGCTGCCAGCACCAGCGGAAACAGGCCGAGCAGGAAGATATAAAGCGGCAGGATGTCCAGATAGCTTGGCTGAAACCCCAGCGTCAGCACATGCATGATGGTGGCAGCGGGCTCGTCGAGAAAAGCGCCGATCTTCAATTCGTCGGCGAATAGCGGATTGTTAAAATTCAGCACCGTGTAGGCGACCTCGGCGCTGAAGATCAGGAACAGGCAAAGATGCGCCGTGTAGAGCTGCCAGACCCGGCGATAAATTCGCGCCGAGGCCAGCAGGAATCCGTCGCGTGTCATTGCCCGTCCGTAGACCAGGGCCGCGGTGAAGCCGGAGATAAAGATGAACAGCTCCGCCGCATCGGAGAACGCGAAGGAACGCAAGGTGACGTAGCGGAACTTATTGTCGGGGATATGGTCGATGAAAATGAAGAACAGCGCGATGCCGCGGAAGAAATCCAGCCGGAAGTCGCGCGGCGGTTTAGCGGCCACGGCCAGACGAGACGGCATCACCGAAGGTTCGGGAAGACCTCCCGGACCGGCCTGACGTGGAAGGGACGTCTCGGACACTTGGCACCCCGGATTATATTTGGCCATGCTCGCAAACACGGCGTACTTCCCTAACAGAGCCCGGCAGCGCAGCGCAACGCCAACATGCGAACATACGTGCTGCTGGCGCGCCAGGATCCCACGGTGCGCCTCGGAAATCAGGCAAGAAAAAGGGGCCGCACATTGTGCGGCCCCTTG
>JAYTXR010000217.1:0-13877 GCA_043742865.1 Acetobacteraceae bacterium | reverse complement strand
GCCGCTGGCGGCGCTGGAACACGGATTCTCCCGCGCTTACAGCACGATCTTCGATAGCAACGCGACCGCCTTCCTGGCGCATGTGATGCTGTTCGCCTTCGGCTCCGGGCCGGTGAAGGGCTTCGCGGTCACCATTAGCCTGGGCATCGCGACATCGATGTTTACCGCCTGGATGCTGACACGGCTGCTGGTGTCGAAATGGTATGTCGCCAACCGGCCTAAAGTGTTGCCGGTTTAGGGTCAGAAATGTTCATAACACCCCGCTTGCGCCTTGCGCCCGACCACACCCGCATTCAGTTCATGCGCGGCCGGGTCCTGGGACTGGCTGTTTCCGCCTTCCTGTCCACCATCTCCGTCGTGCTGTTCTTCTATCCCGGCCTGCATCTGGGCATCGATTTTTCGGGCGGCGTGATCATGGAGATCCGCACCGAAGGCCCGGCCGATTTCGCCAAAATCCGCGCCGCTTTGGCAGCCGAGCACATGCCGGAACAGGGCGTGCAACGCTTTGGCGACGACGCATCCGTGCTGGTCCGTTTGGGCGCGCAGCCGACCGAAGCGGCGACCCAGCAGGCCGTGACCAAGGTGCGAAACGCGCTGGAAAAGGCCATGCCGGGTTCGCGCGTCGTGCGCACCGACGCGGTTGGGGCGAGCGTCTCGGCGGAGCTGTTCCGCAACGGGCTGCTGGCCCTGGGCATCAGTTTGGTGATGATCCTGGTCTATATCTGGTTCCGTTTCGAATGGCAGTTCGCTGTCGGGGCGGTCGTCACGCTCGTGCTGGATATTACCAAGGCGATCGGTTTTCTCGCGTTGACGCGCATCCAGTTCGATTTGGTGATGGTCGCAGCCATCCTGACCGTGCTGGGTTATTCGACCAACGACAGGGTCGTGGTCTATGACCGGGTGCGCGAAAATCTGCGCAAATACAAATCGATGCCGCTACGGGAACTGATTGACCTGTCGATCAACGAAACCCTGAACCGCACCCTCGGCACGTCAATGACGGTGTTCCTGGCCAGCCTGCCGCTGGCGCTGTTTGGCGGCGCCTCGATCTCCGGATTTGCCTGGGTGATGCTGTTCGGCATTGTCGTCGGGACATCGTCCTCGATCTTCATCGCGGCGCCCATCTTATTGTTCCTGGGGGAAAATCGCTTGCGGCGGGACAATGCCCCGGTGGCCGAACGCGTGGCCGCTCCGCCAGCTTCGCGCCCCACGCCGTCACGCCCGATCGCCCCGAAGTCACGCTGACGGATGCCCGACGACGGTCCGCGCCGAGGAGAAGGCAAAAAATCCGTAACCAAACTGTCGTAAATGTAATTGGAATTCGCGCGACAAGATTTATTTTATACGTTAGGTTTGGTTGTTGGGCAGGCTTTGGATTCGAAGCTTGGGTCTGGGCAGGAATTCGTTAGAATAATGGAGAATTTGGGCGGTTTCGCTGCGCCGGACTGGGTTGACGCCGATTTTCCTCCGGCCGAGGCCTCGGCGCCGTTGCGTCTGCTGGTCGTCGGCGCCAACCAGCGCTGGACCCGGGTGGTGGCCGCCGCGGCCGCCCGGCTCGGAGCCGCGGTGGTGCACAGCACCCGAAACTCCCGCTCCGCGCTGTCGCGCATCCTGGCCGCCTCGGAGCCCTATTCGCTGGTGCTGCTGCAGGCCCGCCAGCACGACCCGGCGGTCGATGACCTGGCCGACCTCACTTTCGGCGATGCCGGCGCGGAAACCGGGCTGCTGCTGCTGGGCGACGCCGGCCGGCAGCCGCCAGGCAGCATCGTCGTCCGCCACGCCAACCGCATTGCGATCAGCCGCGCCCTGAGCCGCCAGCCCCGCAATCTGGACAACGTGGACCCGGTCCTGAGTATGGATCAGATGCTGGCGGCGCTGCACGGCCCGATGCTGAAACTGCGCTACCAGCCCGTTGTCCGGCTCGCCGACCAGAAGCCGATCGGGGTGGAAACGCTGGCCCGGCTGGACCATCCGGAACTCGGCATGCTGGGCGCCGACCGGTTCATCCCGCAAATGGAGGCCGCCGGCCTGTCACGGCTGCTCACCCGAACCATGATCACGCGGGCGATGGACGATGCCTGCGCCCATGGGCTCGCCCGGCTGGGGCTGCGGATCGGGGTGAACGTGCCGCTGAACGTGCTGCTGATGGCAGATACCATTGAATTGCTGGAAATCCAGCGGCAAAAATGCGCTATTCCGGTGGCGCAGATCATGATTGAACTGACCGAAACCCAGCCGGTGAACGACCCCTCCGCGCTGCGCGACGCGGTTCGCCGGCTGCGGCATATCGGCTACCGCGTTTCCATCGATGATGCGTCCCCGGCCATGGCCAATATCGGCGCATTGTTGGAAATGGGTTTCACCACGCTGAAATTTGATAAAACCGTCGTCCGGCACGCCAAACACGACCTTGCCTGTCGCGCCTTCATCGAGCAGATCACCCAGGCCACCAAGGCAGCGGGCATGCAGACCGTGGCCGAAGGCATCGAGGACTGGGAAACCCAGGATCTGATGCTCGCCATGGGGCTCGATAGCGGCCAAGGCTACCGGATCGCCCGCCCGCTCCCGCCTGCTGCGGTAAAATTATGGCTGGAAACCTGGCAGCCGGCCTGAGGTCACGGTTCAGGCGTTGCCGCGGCTTCCGGTCCACACTTCGCGGTAGAGCGCAAGGATGTCAGATTTTTCCGGCACACGGGGGTTGTTGGCGGGGCTGCCGGAGGCCAAAGCCTGGTCGGACATCAGGTCCAGTTTGGCATTCCAGGTGGCCTCGTCGATGCCGTAGGCGGCCGGGGTTGGCACGCCAAGCTCCGCGTTCAGCTGTTCCAGGCCGCTGACCAGTTTGGCGGCGGCGATCGGGTCGGGGTCGGCGGCGGCGGCGAAGCCGGAGCGGCGGGAGGCTTCGGCGTAGCGGGCTTCGGCCGCGCCGATCGAGAAGCGGGTGATGGCGGGCAGCAGCATCGCGTTAGACAGCCCGTGCGGCACATGGAAATGCGCCCCGATCGGGCGCGACATGCCGTGCACCAGGGCGACCGAGCTGTTGGAGAACGCCAGCCCCGCCTGGGTCGCGCCCAGCATCATCGCCTCGCGCGCCCCGCCATTGCGGGGTTCGGCGTAGGCGGTGCGCAGATGCCGGCCGATCAACTCCATGGCGGCCAGCGCCAGCGCGTCGGAGAACGGGTTGGCACGTTTGGAGACATAGGCTTCCAGCGCATGGGTCAGGCTGTCCACGCCGGTATCCGCGGTGGTGCGCGGCGGCACCGTGAAGGTCAGCTCGTAATCCACGATGGCGGCCAGTGGCAGCGCGCCCAACCCGGCGATCAGCATCTTCTCGTCGCGTTCGTGGTCGGTGATGACCGTGAAGCGGGTGCATTCGCTGCCGGTGCCGGCGGTGGTGGGGATGGCGATGACCGGCATGGCGCCGCGGTCGGCGGGGAAGGGCGCCTTATAGTCGCGCATCTTGCCGCCGTTCACGGCCAGAATGGCCATCGCCTTGGCGGTGTCGATCGGTGAGCCGCCGCCAAAGCCGATCAGGCAGTCATAATCGCCGGCGCGGATCGCGACCACGCCGTTCTCGACGATGGTGTCGGTGGGCTCGGGGATCGTGTCGCTGAAAATGGCGGCGGCGATGCCGGCCTGCTCCAGCGGCTCCAGGCAGCGCCGCAGCAGTCCGGACGACACCATGAACGGGTCGGTGACGATCAGCGGCCGGCGCAGGTCGAATTTTTCCAGAATGTCGGCGAGCTGGCGGATTGTGCCGCCGCCAACCAGCATCATTCGGGGCGAGGCGATGTTGGCGATCATGAGGGGCTCCGGGGCAATTGCAGGCGTTGCTACGCGTCAACCTTGCATCGAGAAGCCGCCATCGACGGGGATCGCGGTGCCGGTGACGAAGTCCGATGCCGGGGCGGCGAGAAAGGCGGCGATGCCGGACAGGTCGTCCGGCCGGCCCCAGCGGCCGGTCGGCGTGCGGCTCAGCACGGTCTCGTTCAGGCCATCGACCTCGCGGCGGGCGCCCTGCGTCAGTTCGGTGTCGATCCAGCCGGGCAGAATGGCGTTCACCTGGATGTTGTCGCGCGCCCAGGCGGAGGCGAAGGCGCGCGTCATCTGCACGATGCCGCCCTTGCTGGAGGCATAGGGGGAGGCGTAGGCGGTGCCGAACAGCGACATCATCGAGCCGATATTGATGATCTTGCCGCCGCCCGATTGTTTCATCGGTTCGTAAACCGCCTTGGAACACAGGAACGCGCTGGTCAGGTTGGTGTCCATGACCGTGTGCCATTCGGCCTCGCTGAGGTCCTCGGGGCGCTTGCGGATTGACATGCCGGCGTTGTTGACCAGGATGTCTACCCGCCCGAAGGCGGCCATGGCGTCGGCGACCATGCGGACGCACTGGTCCTGTTTGGTAACGTCCACGGGGACGAATTCGGCCCGCGCGCCGATGCCGCGCAGCGCCTCGACCGCGATTTTCGCCTTCTCGGCGTTGCGGCCGGCCACCACGATGGCAGCACCTATGGAGGCCATGCCGCGGGCCATGCCCAGGCCGATGCCGCCATTGCCGCCGGTGACGATGGCGACCTTGCCGGCGATGTCGAAAAGTTTCATTTGGGCGCTTCCTTCCGGCGTTTCCTTCGGGCATTTCCCTGGGGAAAGAACTATTTTGGCATGGCGACGGTGGCCGCGCCATGACAGGCGGCAAATGCCACCGGGTCGGCGCGCAGGCTGGCGATATCGCCATTGAACACGACCCGTCCCCGATCCATCACCACCACATTGTCCACCAGGGTTGCCGTGAAATCCAGCCGCGCCTTGGCCAGCATCAGGATTACGCCGGCCTGCCTCGCCGCCTCGATCAGCCGGACCAGGGCGGCGATCTCGGGTTCGGACAATCCGGCCGACGGCTCGTCGAGCAGCAGCATCCGCGGATTGGCGATCAGCAGGCGGGCGATATCGGTCAGCTTGCGGGCGCCGTATGGGAGCGTACCGCAGGGGCGGTCGGCCAGCTCCGTCAGGCCCGCCAGATCCATCAGGGCGTTGATCTGGCGCAGGATATCGGCCTCGTGGCGGACCGCGAATGTCAGGCCCAACGGCATAAACAAAGCATCATGCCAGAGCCGGCAATGCGCGCCCAACAGTAGGTTTTCGCGCACCGTGAACCGCGGCACCAGCCGGGGCACCTGGAAGCTGCGGCGCAGACCGAGGGCGGCGACAACGTGGCCGGGCCGGTGGGTGATGGTGCGCCCGAAGAACCGCGCCGAACCGGCGCTGGGGATGCGCAGACCGGTCAGCGCGTCGATCAGCGCGGATTTGCCGGCCCCGTCCGGCCCGACCAGGGCGGTGATGCGGCCCGGCTGCAAGGTCAGGAAGATCTTGTCCACCACGGTCGATCCGCCGGCTTCGACCGAGAGCCCGGCCGCGACCAGGCTGGCATTGGTGGCGCGGCTCGCCACCTTGGGGATCGCCGTTGTCCGCCGCGACCCGGCCAGATGCTGCGAACCGGCATCGATGAAGCTGGCGGGCGCGAACCAGGCGCCGATTCCGCGCGGCGCCAGCAGCAGCGCCAGCGCGACCACCCCGCCAGACAGAACCAGCTCGCCGGCATCGCGGTAGGGCAGGGAGGCCGGAACCCATTCCGCCAGCAGCGTGACCACCGCCGCGCTGACGAACTGCCCGGACATCGACCCGAGTCCCCCCGCCAGCACCATCGCCAGCATGTCGATCGATCGCGGCAGATCGAGCATGGCGGGGCTGACCGCGCCGGTCAGATGCACCTGCAACGCCCCGGCAAGCCCGGCCAGCGCGCCCGAGAGCGTATAGGCCAGCCGCTTCATGGCCGCACCCGGGATACCGAGGGTTCCGGCCGCGGTCTCATCGGCGCGGACCGCGATCAGCGCCCGGCCGATGCTGCTGCGCGTCAGCCCGTCGACCAGAAACACCGCCAGGATCGTGACCGCGAGCACGACCTGGAAATAGGTCAGGCCGGTGAGCCGGGTGCCCAGCACCGCCAGATTGCCGAGTGCCGCGGATGGCAGGCCGGTCAGGTTGCCGGCGGCGGTCATTTTGGTGGCAACTTCCTCGGCGATCAGACCGAAGGCCAGCGTGATTATCGCCATCGGTACAAGCCGAAGCCGGCCGACCGGCAGCGAGATCAGCAGCCCGGCGACACCGCCGGCCAGCATTGCCGCCAAAACGGCGCCCGGCAATCCGAAGCCGGCGTTGCGAATCGCCAGCGCCGACACATAAGCCCCGAGGCCGAAAAACCCGGCATGGCCCAGCGAGACCTGCCCGGCGAGGCCGGTCAGCAGGTTCAGGCTCTGCGCCAGCAGCACGTTGATCAGCAGCGCCGTCAGCATCGCCAGTGCCGCGGTGGGCAGCCCCGCGGAAACAGCGAGCGAGGCAGCGCCGATCAGGCCGATCGCCAGCGCCAGGAAAGCCGCCGGCCGCCCGCCCGGAAGACCCATCAGCCGGCCCAGACCGCGGCGCAACTCGCGGCCCAGGGCGGCGGCCATGACACGAAACAGGGTCATCGTCTGGCGGCCTCGGGGACGCCGAACAGCCCCTGCGGCCGAAAAATCAGGATCAGTATTGCCAATCCCAGCAGGATCGCATGAGCGGAAGCAGAGGCCGTCGCCCCGGCCAGCGTTTCCCCCATGCCGACCAGCAGCCCGCCGGCGATCCCCCCCCTTGTGCTGCCGAGGCCGCCCAGCAATGCCGCGAGGAAGCCCATCCCCATAAATCCCATGCCCAGCGAGCCCATACCCAGTGAGTTCAGGCCGAAGCCCGGCTGGATCGGAGTTCCGAGTTGGGCCATCAGCAGCCCAGCCAGCATCGCCAGCACGGCGCTGGTGACGTTGGCCCGCAGCGCGGCGCCGGGCCAAACGATGCGCGTCGGGATGCCGGTCGCGGCGATCGCGGCAACGGCGATGGCCGCGATCGCGGGCGGGCGCCATTCCAGATGCAGGCCGAACAGCGCGTCCGGGACGGTTATCGGACCGGGCTCCAGGATCAGCGCCGCCGCCCCCTGCAGCCCAATGCCGATCCCCAGCGTCGCCAACACCCAGCCCAGCCTGCCCGCCTCGCGTTGCGCCGGCCGGGCGATGACGGCTTCGGTCAGCACCAGAACACCCACCAGCAAGGCCAGGCTCGCGAGCGCGGCCAGTGGGCCGGGCAGGGCGAACCAGCGGACCAGGACAATGGTCAGCGCCGCCGCGGCGAGCATCGCCGGCCCCTGGGCGAAATTCACAATGCCCGCCGCGCGGTAACTCAGGTTCGCCGCGACCGCGATCAGGGCGTAGAGGCTGCCCAGCGTGGCGCCGGCACCGACCTGGCTGAGTAGATGATCCATCGTCTGCAAAAATCCCTCTGGCGCACTCCACTCTGGATTGCGAATTACCCCTTAAAGACAGCGTTGCCGCCTTGGAACCCCGCCTTGCAACCATTCCGTGCCGGGTAACCCTTCCGCGCTCAGTTCGCCCGCAAGCCGTTTGCGGAAAATTCGGTCTCTGCCAAACTACCAGCCGATCGCGAAGAGGAAACGTGACCAATGACCCATGCGCTGCGCATTCATGCCTATGGCGGTCCCGAACAATTGATCTGGGAGCCGGTCGCGGTGCCGCCGCCGGGACCCGGGGAGGCGCTGCTGCGCCATACCGCGATCGGGGTCAATTTCGTCGATGTGGTCTATCGCCGGGGTGCCGCGCCGTCCCTGCCGCACATCCCGGGCCGGGAGGGTGCGGGGGTGGTGGAGGCAATCGGGCCGGGGGTCGCGGAAGTCGCGGTGGGCGACCGGGTGGCCTATGCGCCGGTATCGGGCGCCTATTCCGAACGCCGGGTGATCGCCGCCGAGCGGCTGGTGAAGCTGCCGGACGGCATCGACGACCGGACTGCCGCGGCGACCATGCTGCAGGGGATGACCGTGCAGTATCTGATCCGCCAGCTACACCGGGTGCAGCCGGGCGAGACCATTCTGTGCCACGCCGCCGCCGGTGGGATCGGGCTGTTCCTGGGGCAATGGGCGGCAGCCCTGGGGGCAATGGTGATCGGCACCGTGTCGACCCCGGCGAAGGCGGCGCTGGCGCGCGCCAACGGCTATAGCCACGTGATTTTGTACACCGAGGAAGATTTCGTCGCCCGCGTGCTGGACATCACCGGCGGGCGCGGCGTTCCGGTGGTCTATGACGGGGTGGGGCGAGACACGCTGCTGAAATCCATCGATTGCCTGGCGCCACGCGGCCAGGTGGTCAGCTTCGGCCGCGCCTCCGGCCCGGTGCCGGCGTTCGATCTTGGGCTGCTGAACGGCAAATCACTTGCGGTTCGCGGCGGCACCTTGCAAACATTTGTGCAAACCCGCGCCGATTTGCTGGCCGTGGCGGCCGACACGTTCGATGCGGTGCTGACCGGCAAGGTACGGGTGGCGGTGAACCAGACCTATGCCCTGCGCGACGGCGCGCAGGCGAACCGGGATCTGGAGGATCGCAAGACCACCGGCTCGATTGTGCTGCTGCCATGATCGGCCGATCCAGCAAAAGAGGCTCGCGATGAACGTTCCGGCATTCCGCTTCGATCCCGTCCGCCTGCCGCCGGCAATCGAGGGCTTACGCCAGGAGGTTCGTGGCTTCATCGCCGACAACCAGCCTCTGATGCAGAAGCTGCCGATGGCCTACAGCCCCGAATTCAGCCGCAAGATGGCCGGGCAGGGCTGGGTGGCGATGACCTGGGCGAAAAAATGGGGCGGGCATGAGCGCAGCGCGCTGGAGCGCTACGTGGTGCTGGAGGAGATGCTGGCCGCTGGCGCGCCGGTCGGCGCGCACTGGGTCGCCGACCGGCAGAGCGGGCCCAACATCCTGCGTTTCGGCACGGTTGAACAACAGGAATTCTTCCTGCCCAGAATTGCCGCCGGGGAGATGTATTTCTGCATCGGCATGAGCGAGCCGAACTCCGGCTCGGATCTGGCCGGCACCACCACACGGGCCACCAAGGTGCAGGGCGGCTACGTCGTCAACGGCACCAAGCTGTGGACCTCCAACGCGCACCGGGCGACCTACATGATCTTGTTCTGCCGGCTGGCCCAGGCGGGAAAGGACGGTCAGGACCAGCAGATCGACCGCAAGGCCGGCGCCACCCAGTTTCTAGTCGATATGAAATCGCCGGGCATCGAAGTGCGTCCGGTCTTTAACATGCTGGGCGAGCACCATTTCAACGAGGTGTTCCTGACCGATCTGTTCGTCCCGTCCGACCGGTTGCTGGGCCAGGAGGGCAATGGCTGGAAGCAGGTCACCAGCGAGCTGGCGTTCGAACGCAGCGGGCCGGAGCGGTTCCTGATCACGTTCCGCCTGCTGGTGGAGCTGGTGCGTCTGGCGGGGCCGGACCCGGAGCCCGCTGTTGCCGTGGCGATCGGGCGGCTGTCGGCGCATCTGGCGATCTTGCGGCGGATGTCGCTGTCGGTCGCGGGGATGCTGGAACGCGACGAGAACCCGAACATGGAAGCCGCCCTGGTCAAGGATGTCGGCACCAAATTCGATCAGGAGGTGCCGGAAGCGGCGCGGCTGCTGTTCCCCGCGGAGCCGGAGCTGGGGGCGCTCGATGCCTATGTGTCGGTGCTGTCGGCCACGATGATGCATGCGCCGCGGTTTTCGATCCAGGGCGGCACGCGGGAAATCCTGCGCGGCATAATCGCGCGCGGATTGGGGCTGCGGTAGCTGTTGTTGTTAGCCGAAGGTGGATAGCAGATCCTCGATTTGCGCGCCCGTCAGCAACCGGGGGGAGGCGCCGCGCAGCAGCAGAAACAGCTTTGCGGCCTCCTCCAGTTCCTCCGCCGCATGGACCGCATCGGTCAGGGTCTTGCCGCTGACCACCGGGCCATGATTGGCCAGTAAAACCGCGCGCGCTTCCTTCGCCGCCGCGTGGATGGCCGGTTCCATCGACGGGTCGCCAGGGCGGTAATACGGGATGATCGGCAGGGTACGGCCGACCCGCATGACGAAATACGGGGTCAGCGGCGGGATCGGGTTTGCCGGGTCCACATCCGTCAGACAGGACACCGCGGTCGCCTGGGTGGAGTGCAGATGCACCACCGCGCCGGCATCCGCCCGTGCCGCGTAGAACGCGCGGTGCAGGAATACCTCCTTGGACGGTGGGTCGCCGCCGATATGGCGAAACTGCCCGTCCAGCCGGGAAATCCGCTCGGCGTCGAGCCGGCCCAGGCAGGAATTGGTCGGCGTCATCAGATAGCCGTCATCCAGTTTTACGCTGATGTTTCCAGCACTTCCGACCGAAAACCCGCGCGCGAACAGGCTGGCGGCCAGTTCCGTCAGCAAGTGTCGGGTGGCGGTCTCGCTCATGCGCCCACCGCTGGTTCGGAGAGTCTCTGAAACGATTTCTGGAAGAAATCCGGCGTGCCGAAATTGCCCGATTTCAGTGCCAGCAGCATCGGTTCGCCGGTACCCTCGGCATAGGTCCAGGGCACGCCGGGGTCGATCTCCGGGCCGATCCGCAGCGACTTCACGCCCAGCCGAGCCACGATCGCGCCCGACGTCTCGCCTCCCGCCACCACCAGCCGGCGCACGCCGTTGGCGACCAGGCTGGCCGCGATCGCGGCCATGGCGCGCTCGATCATCTCGCCGGCGGCCTCACGCCCCAGGCGTTGCTGGAGTTGGGCAACCTTGTCGGGCGGGGCCGAGGCGGCGATCACCACCGGCTTTTCCCCTAGTTTGCCCTCCATCCAGGCGATCGCCTGCGCCGCCAGCGCGTCGGCATCCGGCGTTGCCAGCGCATCCAGCTCCAAGGTCGGCAGATGCGCCCGGGCGTTGCCGATCTGAAACAGCGTCGCGCGCGAACAGGATCCGGCCAGCACCGCGGCGAAACCGGTAACCGGCGGCAGCGCGCCGGGATCGCCCTCGGCGGTCAGCAGCCCGGCGCGGCGGAAATTCTCCGGCAAGCCCATCGCCACGCCGGACCCGCCGGTGATCAGCGGGTGGCCGGCGGCGGCTTGCCCGATCGCCAGCAGATGCTCATTGCTGACCGCATCAACGATGGCGTAGCGGCGTCCCTGTTCTTTCAGCTGGATCATGGCCTTGCGGATCGCGGCTGCGCCCTGGTCCACGGTGGAAAAATTCACCAGCCCGACCGTGCCGTCGGTCTGGCGCGACAGCACGCGGACCAGATTGGCATCCCGCATCGGCGTCAGCGGATGGTTTTCCATCCCGCTTTCGTTCAGCAGGCTCGAACCGACGAACAGATGTCCCTGGAACACGCTGCGCGCATTGGCCGGAAAGGCCGGGCAAGCCAGCGCGAAGCCGCCGTCGAGCGCGGCCAGCAAGGCATCGGCCACCGGGCCGATATTGCCCTGCTCGGTGCTGTCGAACGTGGAGCAATACTTGAAAAAGAACTGTTTGCAGCCATTTCGCCGCAGCCACTCCATGGCGGCCAGGCTTTCGGCCACCGCCTGACCGACCGGGGCGGTGCGCGATTTCAGCGCCACCACCACCGCATCCGCCGCCGGCGGCGGGTCGGCCGGGCCGGGCACGCCGATCAGCTGCACCGTGCGCATGCCACCGCGCACCAGCATGGAGGCGAGGTCGGTCGCCCCGGTGAAATCATCGGCGATGCAGCCCAGCAGCATGGTGGTTTTTCTCCCTACGGGCGAGATTCTCCCTACAGGCCAGGGCCTATCACCCAAGCGCCTCGGCGAACAGCCGGCTTTGCCGTTCCCAGCTCGGCAGCACGGCACCAGCCTGCCATGCCACCTGCGCCATGTCATGGCGCAGCTCGGCGCAGAAAATCAACCGGCGCAGGGATTTGGACAGCTGATCCACATCGCCGGGCGGGCAGACCACGCCGCCCTCGATCGGCACCAGCGCGCCGGCAGCCCCCCCGGCGGTCACCGCCACCGGCAGTCCGCGCTTCAGCGCCTCGGCCACAACCATGCCATAGCCCTCGTAATGCGTCGCCAGCGCGAACAGATCGGCCGAGCCCCACAGCGCCTCCAGTGCCGCCCCCGTGGTCTCGCCGGCAAAGCTCACATGCCGGGAGATTTTCAGTCCCTCGGCCAAGGCGGCCAGCCCGTCGGCGTGCACGGGGTCGGCGAGCTTCGAGCCGGCGATGGTCAGCTTCCACGGCAGGTCGAACAGTTTCGCCAGCGCGCGCAGCAGCAGATCATGGCCCTTGCGCGGGATCAGCGTGCCGATCGACAGGATATGGCAAATCTCCGAGCTGGAGCCGGGGCTGCGCGGCGCCGGATCGGTGCCCGGGGTCACCACCGCGATCCGGTCGCGCTGCACGCCGAACTCGCCGGCTAGACTGTCCGCGGTGGTCTCGCTGTTGGCGATCACCCGGCTTAGCCGCTGGAACAGATGCCGCTCGATGCCGCCGAGGTCAATCCGGTCGCCCTCGGCCAGGCCGGTTTCCAGCGATGTCGCGTGATGGATCAGTCCGGCGACGGGCCGCTGCGCGATCGCCTCGCCGAGCGAGGCGAAGGCCGGCAGCGCCAGGCCGTCGATCACCACGCGGGTGTCGGGCCTCAGCCCGTCCCACGCCGCGCGCGCCGCCGCCATCGCCCGCGCATCGGTCAGCGGAAAGCTGCCGGGCAGTTCCACCACCACGATTTCACGGCCGTCCGCCCGCATTCCTGCGACCATCCGCCGGTCATACTCGTAGCCGCCGGAGACGGTATCGAACGGGGCGGGGACGATCAGCGTGATGGGCATCAGGTTGGGACGCCGATGGGTGCCTCGTAGGCGGCCCAGGCCACCGGACTTTCTCGCAGAAGGACCTTCAAGGCATGAACTTGCTGACCGCCGGCGCCCAGCCGCCCGTCGCGGCAGGACGCCGCCAACAGGGTATGGATGTGCCAGGCCATGTATTCGGTGGTGGTGTTCTGCCCGGAAAGCGCCGGCTTGTCGTCGAGATTGCTGTAGTCCAGCCCGTCCAGCACGCGGCGCAATTCGGTTCTGGCCAGCGCGATGTCGATCAGCAGGTTCAGGGGATCCAGCTTTGGCGCATAAAACCCGGCCTCGATCGCATAGGTCGCGCCGTGCAGTTTTTGCGCCGGGCCAAATGCCTCGCCGCGAAAACTATGCGCGATCATGATGTGGTCGCAGACGGTCAGGCTGAACATTATTCAGGGCTTCCATAGGTTATAACGTGGCATAATCCGCCCAGCGCCAAAATCACCGGCATCGCGCGGGGCAAATCCTCAAAGCGCGTCGGACCTTCCAGCAGCAGGTCGAACACCGGATCGGCCAGCAGGTCCAGCGCCAGCGCCATCCGCTCGGCATGGCTGCGCCGTCCGCGCATCGCCGGTGCCACCGCGCCGACCTGGGTGGCGATCAGCCGCAGACGGCGGGAATGGAACGCCTCGCCCAGCGGCACCGCCGGGGCGGACGCGCCGTACCAGCTGGCCTCGACGATCCGAGCCTCAAAGCCGGCCCGGTCCAACCCCAGCCGAAGTCCGGCCGCGGACGCGGAGGTGTGGATCAGCAGATCCTGGTCGCCCGGCGCCGTCTTCGGCAATGCGAAGCCGCAGCCGAACGCGCCCGCCTGCCGGCAGCGGGAGGGTTCGATGTCCACCACCGTCACCCGCGTCCCCGGCACGCGCGCGCACAACGCCGCGATCAGCAGGCCGAGCACGCCGGCGCCGATCACCAGGATGCGTTCGCCGGCCAGCGGCATGGCGTCCCACAGCACGTTCACCGCGGTTTCCATGTTCGCGCCCAGCACCGCGCGCCGGGTCGGCACCGCTTGCGGCACCGGGATGCACATGGCGGCGGGAGCGTTGAGAACATCCTGATGCGGATGCAGCACGAACACCCGACGCCCGGCGGGGTCGCGCGCCACCAGGCTGTAGCCATATTTCACCGGCCCCGGAAATGCCCCGCCCATCA
>JAYTXR010000216.1:0-3121 GCA_043742865.1 Acetobacteraceae bacterium | reverse complement strand
CCCAAGGGGAGAATTCGGTTGGCGTGGTTTCAACCCCCTCGGCGGCCAGCGCCACCATCGCCTGCTCGCGCGTGCCACGTAACAAGTTCACCCGCAGATCGAGTGGCGCGGGCAGCGCCATCGCCGCCATTTCGGCGTTGAGCGTATCGCCGAACCGGGCCACAAGATGCGGAACGATCCAGTCCGGCACTTCAAGCCGCACCGCATCGGGCATTTCCGGATGTTCGAGGCTGTGGCTTTCGAGGCGCGCGAGGCCAGATTTTTCACCGCCGCTCAGTGGCGACGGCGCGTATTGCCCGCCAGAATAGCTCTGGTCCACGCCGGCGAGTGTCCAGCCTTCCAACAACAAAGATGCCGCCACCAGCAAACGTGGGGTCTGCTTGGTGCTGCCATCATTGCGCCCCAACCACCAGCCAAGCTTGCGCCGTGTGCGCAAAACCGACCAGGCGCGATCAGACACTGCCCGCCGGTCGCCCGAGCCGATGAAGCGGCGCTGGCGGAAATAATCGTTGGCGACGGCGTCGGCGGGCTTGCGCGGGGCCTTGTGGATGCTGTCCAGCAACTCGATCGCGGCGGCGATGCGCCCGGGGGGGGTCATGCTACGGATGGGTCCTTGTGTGTGGGGGGTGGGTGGGGGGTTCCAGCCGATACCGGCAAGCCCCCCCAAAGGCAATCGGCCTAATGGCAATGAGGTCAGAATGCCGCTAACACGGGGTTTGCTACGGTTTTGTTTCCAGTAATCGGCGCCTTTATGAACATCCTGTCCATCCAGTCCTGGGTCGCCTACGGCCATGTCGGCAATGCCAGCGCGGTGTTCCCGCTGCAGCGGCTGGGGGCGGAGGTCTGGGCGATCAACACGGTGCAGTTCTCCAACCACACCGGCTATGGCGACTGGACCGGCCAGGTGTTCAACGGCGAGGATGTCCGCGCACTGGTGGACGGGATCGACCGGCGCGGGGCGCTGGCGCGCTGCGATGCGGTGCTGTCGGGCTATCTGGGGGATGCCGGCATCGGGGAAGCGGTGCTGGACGCCGTGGCCAGGGTCCGAGCGGCCAACCCGGCCATGCTGTATTGCTGCGATCCGGTGATCGGCGACCATGACACCGGCGTCTATGTCCGCCAGGGGATCGAGGCCATGCTGCGCCAGCACGCCTTGCCGCAGGCCGACATCGCAACGCCCAATTCGTTCGAGCTCGAGCGGCTGACCGACACAAGCTGCACCACGCTCGATGGCGCCAAGACAGCCATCGCGCAGCTGCAATCGACGATGCATGCGCCCGGCCCGCGCACGGTGCTGCTGACCAGTCTGACCACCGAGGACACGCCTGCCGACCGCATCGATCTGCTGGCCGGGGAGGGGGGGGAATTCCATTTGCTGCGCACCCCTCGCCTGCCGGTGCAGCTGAACGGCGCCGGCGATGCCATCGCGGCGTTGTTCCTGTTCCACCGGCTGCGCAGCGGCAGCGTCGTGCAGGCGCTGGAGGCGGCGGGTTCCTCGGTGCATGGCTTGCTGGCGCGCACCGCCGAGGCCGGCTCGCGCGAAATCCTCACCGTCGCCGCCCAGGACGAGTTCGTGGCGCCATCCCTGCGAATAAGCAGCCGCCAATGTTGAGGCGACGCATTTTCGCCACAGCTTTGCCGCAGGTTCCCGGGAACTTCAGTCGGATGGCCTTATGCGGTTCGTAAAAACCTATGGACGGGTGCTGCTGCTACTGGGCCCGGACCTGAAGGTCGCGGTGTTCCTGGGGCTGGCCAACATGGCCGTCGCCACGCTGCATTTCATCGACCCGATGCTGTTCGGCCGGGTGATCGAATTGCTCACCCGCTCGACCGATCTGCCGCCGACCGAGCTGTGGCGGCAGGCCGGCACGCTGCTCGCTATCTGGACCGCGGTGGGCATCGGCGGGATCGCCGCCAACGCCGCGGTCTCGCTGCAGGCCGAACGGCTCGCGCATCGCAACCGGCTGCTGGCAATGAGCAAATATTATGGCCATGTGCTGTCGCTGCCGCTGTCGTTCTATGGCGATACTCAGTCCGGGCGGCTGATCAAGGCCATGATCGCCGGCTCGGAATCGCTGTTCGGGGTCTGGCTGACATTCTTCCGCGACCACCTGGCGACGATGCTGTCGGTGGGGGTGCTGCTGCCGCTAACCTTGTTCATCAACTGGAAGCTGGCCTCGGTGCTGATGGTGCTGGTGGTGATCTTCGTCAGCGTGACCACGATCGTGATCCGCCGCACCGAGGCCGGTCAGCGCGAGGCGGAGAAGATCAACTCCACGCTGTCGGGCACCGTGCAGGATGCGCTGTCGAATGTGATGGTCGTGCAGTCCTTCACCCGCCTGGCAGCGGAAACCCGGCTGTTCAGCGACATCGCCAATCAGTTCATCCGCCACCAGCTGCCGGTGCTGAACTGGTGGGCGCTGGTCAGTGTGCTGACCCGCGCGTCCAGCACCGTCGCGGTCATCGTCATCGTCGCGGTCGGCACCTTGCTGCATGTGCAGGGTCAGGCCACGGTCGGCGAGATCGTTTCGTTCATGGGGATCGCCACGCTGCTGATCGGGCGACTGGATTCCGCCATCTCGTTCACCGCCACATTGTTCTTCCGCCTGCCGGCGCTCGAGGAGTTTTTTGCCATTCTGGACAGCCGCAGCTCGGTGCCGGAAAAGCCCGATGCGGTCAGGCTGCTTGCCCCCAAAGGCGAGGTGGTGTTCGACAATATCGGCTTCGCCTATCCCGGCGGCCCGAGCATCCTGACCGATTGCAGCTTCATCGCCCGCCCCGGCACCACAGTGGCGCTGGTCGGCCAGACCGGCGCCGGCAAATCCACCGCGATGGCGCTGCTGCAGCGGCTATGGGATCCGTCCTCAGGGCGGGTCACCATTGATGGCCAGGATCTGCGCGACGTGACGCTGGAGAGCCTGCGCGGCGCCATCGGCGTGGTGTTCCAGGAAAGCCTGCTGTTCAACCGCAGCATCCGCGACAACCTGCTGATGGGCCGTCCCGATGCCTCCGACGCGGAGCTGGAGCAGGCCTGCCAGATGGCGGATGCGCATGAATTCATCCTGCGTCAGCCGCAGGGCTATGGCACGATGATCGGTGAGCGCGGCAGCACGCTGTCGGG
>JAYTXR010000215.1:0-10194 GCA_043742865.1 Acetobacteraceae bacterium | reverse complement strand
ATTGTCGATCACACCTACGATGTCGTGGTGGTCGGCGCCGGCGGCGCCGGACTTCGCGCCACCCTGGGCATGGGCGCAGCCGGGCTGAAAACCGCCTGCATCACCAAGGTGTTTCCCACCCGCAGCCACACGGTCGCCGCCCAGGGCGGCATCGGTGCCGCTCTCGGCAATATGGGCGAGGACGATTGGCGCTGGCACATGTACGACACCGTCAAGGGGTCGGACTGGCTGGGCGACCAGGACGCCATCGAATACATGTGCCGCGAAGCCATTCCGGCGGTCTATGAGCTGGAGCATTTCGGCGTGCCGTTCAGCCGCACCGAGGACGGCAAGATCTACCAGCGCCCGTTCGGCGGCCACATGACCGATTACGGCAAGACCCCGGCCATGCGCGCCTGCGCCGCCGCCGACCGCACCGGGCATGCGATCCTGCACACCCTGTATCAGCAGAGCCTGAAGCACGAGGTGGAGTTCTTCGTCGAGTATTTCGCCCTCGACCTGATCATGGACAATGACGGCGTCTGCCGCGGCGTGATGGCCTGGAACCTCGAAGACGGCAGCATGCACCGCTTTCGCGCCCAGACCGTGGTGCTGGCCACCGGGGGCTACGGCCGGGCCTATCTGTCCTGCACCTCGGCGCATACCTGCACCGGGGATGGCACCGGCATGGTGCTCCGCGCCGGACTGCCGGTGCAGGACATGGAGTTCGTGCAGTTCCACCCCACCGGGATTTTCCCCGCCGGCTGCCTGATCACCGAGGGCGCCCGCGGCGAGGGCGGCTATATGACCAATTCCGAGGGCGAGCGCTTCATGGAGCGCTATGCCCCGACCGCGAAGGATCTGGCCTCGCGCGACGTGGTGTCGCGTTCGATGACGCTGGAGATCAATGCCGGGCGCGGCTGCGGTCCGAACAAGGACCACATGCTGCTGCATCTGGAGCATCTGGGCGCCGATCTGCTGAACGAGCGGCTGCCGGGCATCTCCGAGACCGCCAAGGTGTTCGCCGGGGTGGAGGTAACCAAGGACCCGATCCCGGTGCTGCCGACCGTGCACTACAACATGGGCGGCATTCCCACCAATTATCATGGCGAGGCGCTGCGTCCGACCAAGGACAATCCCGACGCCATCGTGCCCGGGCTGATGGCCGTGGGCGAGGCGGCCTGCGTGTCGGTGCATGGCGCCAACCGGCTCGGCACCAACTCGCTGCTGGATCTGGTGGTGTTCGGCCGTGCCGCCGCCAACCGTGCGGCGGAAACGCTGAAACCCGGCGCGTCGCAGATGCCGCTGCCGGCCCATGCCGGGGAGGCCTCGCTGGAACGCTTCGACCGCACCCGCCACGCCAAGGGGACAACCCGCGTGGCGGACCTGCGCGACACCATGCAGCGCACCATGCAGGCCCACGCCGCGGTATTCCGCAGCAGCGAGAGCATGACCCAGGGTGTGGACAAGATGCAGAACCTGTGGGGCGGGCTGGCCGACATGTCGGTATCCGACCGAAGCCTGATCTGGAACAGCGACCTGATGGAGGCGCTGGAATTGCAGAATCTGATGGGCAACGCGATGACAACCATGGTAGGCGCCGAAGCCCGCCACGAAAGCCGCGGCGCGCAGGCGCATGACGATTATCCCGATCGCGACGACGAGAACTGGATGAAGCACACGCTGGCCTGGTGCAACGATCAGGGTAAGGTCGAACTTGCGTATCGCCCGGTGAAGATGCAGACGCTGACCAACGAAGTGTCGGTGTTTCCGCCCAGAAAGCGTGTGTATTGAGCGTCTATTCAGCCGGATCGGAACGCAGCAGCGATGGCTAATTTTACCCTTCCCAAGAACAGCAAGATCGGCCCGGGTACGGTCTATAAAGCGCCACCCGGCGCCAAGCGGGTGCAGGACTTCAAGATCTATCGCTGGAACCCCGATGACGGGAAGAACCCGAGCACCGACACCTACCAGGTCGATCTCGATGCCTGCGGCCCGATGGTTCTGGACGCGCTGATCAAAATCAAGAACGAGGTCGATCCCACGCTGACGTTTCGCCGCTCCTGCCGGGAGGGCATCTGCGGCAGCTGCGCGATGAACATCGACGGCACCAACACGCTGGCCTGCCTGAAACCGATCGCCGAGGTGACCGGCGCCGTTCGGATCAATCCGCTGCCGCATATGCCGGTGATGAAGGATCTGGTGCCCGACCTGACGCAGATCTACGCGCAGTACCGCAGCATCGAACCCTGGATCAAATCCGACACCCCCGCCCCGCCGGACGGCGAGCGGCTGCAATCCAAGGAAGAACGCGCCAAGATCGACGGTGCATGGGAGTGCATCCTGTGCTTCTGCTGCTCCTCCGCCTGCCCCAGCTACTGGTGGAACGGCGACCGCTATCTGGGGCCGGCGGTGCTGCTGCAGGCCTATCGCTGGATCGCCGACAGCCGCGACGAACACACCGGCGCGCGGCTGGATGCGCTGGAAGACCCGTTCAAGCTGTATCGCTGCCACACCATCATGAACTGCACCGAGACCTGCCC
This sequence comes from Acetobacteraceae bacterium, assembly GCA_043742865.1. GTDB lineage: Bacteria > Pseudomonadota > Alphaproteobacteria > Acetobacterales > Acetobacteraceae > PALSA-911. The sequence continues at coordinate 7,672 of JAYTXR010000215.1, read as the reverse complement.
GAAGGGCCTCAATCCGGCCAAAGCGATCGGGCGGATCAAGCAGATGATGGTCGAACGGCAAATCTGACCCGCAAGCCGCCATGTTCCGCGGCGGGCTGAACAGCGCCGCGGACCGCCGCCGCGCCTGGGCCGACAGCCTGCTGGTGGATCACGCGGTGTTCCGCGTGCTGTGGGACAATTTCGCCGAGGTCATCCCCGGGCGCGTCTATCGGTGCAACCACCCGACCCCTGCCCGGCTGGCCGCCGCCAGGCGCCGTTACGGGATCCGCACGCTGATCAATCTGCGCGGTCACCGCGAATGCGGCTCGGACGCGCTGTCGCGCGACAGCGCGCGGCTGCTGGGCCTGATCCATATCGACCGCGCGTTCGAAAGCCGCGGCGCGCCGCACAAGGACCGCATCCTGAACTTCGCCGAAATCGCCGCCTCGCTGGTCGAGCCGGCGTTGATCCACTGCAAATCCGGCGCCGACCGGGCGGGGCTGGCGTCCGGGCTGCTGCTGCTGTTCAACGGCGGCACCGCCGCGGAAGCCCTGGCCCAGCTTTCCTGGCGCTTCGGCCATATAAGCCGCTCGCGCACCGGCATCCTGGACGCGTTCTTCATCCGCTACGCCCAACAGGCCGAGGGCCGCAAGCCGTTCCTCGATTGGGTGCGCGAGGATTACGACGAAATGGCGCTGCGGCGGGATTTCACCGCCGGCGGGCTGGCCAGCTTCGTCAATGACCGGCTGCTGGGGCGCGAGTAGACGGAGCCGATCCAGGCTGCCGTGCCTCGCCACAGGCGGAATTCGATTTCTTTTCGGGCCAGGAAAAAGAAAGAAATTCTTTTTTCAGCGACGTATATTGCTATTGCAAGAAAAATATCCTCTTTTATCGGGCGGGGTCGGCCTACAGGCATCCTGGATCGAGAGCCGCGCGATGGCGGCTAGGAAACATAGCAATGGCAAGTCTTCCGCTTCCGCCGGCCCTGCTGCCGGCATCGGCGCCGTTCCAGCCGGACCATATCAGCGCGCTGAACGGCGTCATGGCCAGCGCCACGGCCGAGCAGCGTCACTGGCTCAGCGGCTTTCTGGCCGGGTATCAGGCGGCAGTCGCGCCGGTACCGGTCGCGGCCGCCGCCAGCACGCGGAAACTGCCTTTAAGCATCCTGTTCGCCACCGAATCGGGCAATGCCGAGGCGCTGGCCGGGGAAGCCCGCAAGGCCGCGGTCAAACTCGGCTTCGCCGCCCGGGTGATGGACATGGCTGACGTCACGCCGGCGCAGCTGGCCGCGCTGCCGAACGTTCTGTTGATCGCCAGCACCTGGGGCGAGGGCGAGCCGCCGCAGCGTGGCGCCGATCTGTATGCCGCGCTGATGGCCGACGATGCGCCGCGACTTGCGGGCACCCGCTACGCGGTGCTGGCGCTGGGCGACCGCGCCTATGCGAAATTCTGCGAAATCGGCCGCCGCTTCGATGAGCGGCTGGAACAGCTGGGCGCCATCCGGGTGACCCCGCGCATCGAATGCGATCTGGACTACGAGACCGAAGCCCGCCTCTGGCTGGGTAGCTCGCTGGCCGAACTGAAGCAACGCGCGGCCGGCGGCGAGACCGATGACGCGGTTATCCATGTCGATTTCGCCCGCGCCCCGGCCGAGGAATCGGTCTACACCCGCGCCCGCCCGTTCGAGGCGGAGATCACCGACTGGGTCAACCTGAACGGCAGCCGCTCCACCGGCCGCACCTTCCATGTCGAGCTGTCGCTGGCCGATTCCGGCCTGACCTACGAGCCCGGCGATGCGATCGGGGTGCAGCCGGTCAACGATCCCGTGCTGGTGGAAGAATTGCTGAGCACCGCCGGGCTGGGCGGCGATTCCGCGCTGCATGCCGCGTTGTCGGAACGCTACGACATCACCACGCTGACCCAGCCGCAGATCCGCGCCTATGCCGAGCTGACCGGCGAGCCGGCGCTGCGGACCCTGGCAGGCGATGAAGCCGCGCTGGCGGCATTCGCCCCGGGGCGTCAGGTGATCGACCTGCTGGCGCTGGCGCCACATCGGCTGACCGGGGAGCAGCTGACAAAATTACTGCGCCCGCTGCCGCCCCGGCTGTATTCGGTCGCCTCCAGCCTGAAGGCGACACCCGACGAGGCGCATCTGCTGATCGCCGAAACCCGTTACGAAAGCTGGGGGCGCCAGCGCAAGGGCGTGGCTTCCACCTATCTGTCGGAGCGCCGCTCGGTTGGGCAGACGCTGAAAATCCACGTGAAACCCAATCCGCATTTCCGCCTGCCGGCCGACCCTGGACAGCGCGTCATCATGGTCGGTCCCGGCACCGGCGTGGCGCCGTTCCGCGGCTTCCTGCAGGAACGCGCGGAAACCGGCGCCACCGGGGCCAACTGGCTGTTCTTCGGCGCGCGCAACTTCACCCACGACTTCCTGTACCAGCTGGAATGGCAGGAATTGCAGCAGGGCGGCGTGCTGACCCGGATGGATGTCGCGTTCTCCCGCGATCAGCGCGACAAGATCTATGTGCAGCATCGCCTGTGGGACGCTCGAAGCGACCTGTTCGCCTGGCTGGAGGAAGGTGCGGCGCTGTATGTCTGTGGCGACGGCCAGGCGATGGCGAAGGACGTTCACGCCACGCTGCTGCGGATCATCGCCGACCAGCGCGGCTGCGATGCGGATGCCGCCATCGCCCATCTGGACGGGCTGCGCCGCGCCGGGCGCTATCTGCGCGACGTGTATTGAATTCGACGGAACAGCCCCATGACCGATGAACCGGCTCGCAAATTATCCCGCAACGAGGAGATCAAGGCCGCCAGCAACCTGCTGCGCGGCACCATCGCCGAAGGGCTGGACCTGCCGATCACCGGCGCGCTGGCCGAGGACGACACCCAGCTAACCAAATTCCACGGCATCTATCAGCAGGATGACCGCGATCTGCGCGCCGAACGCGGGCGCAAGAAGATGGAAAAGGCGTTCAGCTTCATGGCCCGGGTGCGCATCCCCGGCGGCGTGCTGACCTCCGGCCAGTGGCTGGCGATGGACGCCATCGGCACCGGGCGCGCCAATGGCACGCTGCGGCTGACGACACGCCAGACGATCCAGTTTCACGGCATAATCAAGACCAATCTGCGCCCGGCGATCCGCGCCATGAGCGACGCGCTGCTCGACACCATCGCCGCCTGCGGCGACGTGAACCGCAACGTAATCTGCGCGGCCAACCCGCAGCAAAGCGCGCTGCACGCCGAGGTGTTCGAATTATCGAAGGCCATCAGCACGCATCTGCTGCCACGCTCGCGCGCCTGGTACGAGCTTTGGGTGGATGAGGAGAAAGTCGCCGGCGGCGAGGCGGAGGAAGAGCCGATCTACGGCCGCACCTACATGCCGCGGAAATTCAAGATCGCGGTCGCGGTGCCGCCGCGCAACGATGTCGATGTGTTCGCGCATGATCTGGGCCTGATCGCGATCGTCGAGAACGGCGCGATCGTCGGCTACAACGTCGTGGTCGGCGGCGGCATGGGCATGACCCATGGCGAGCCGGAAACCTTTCCGCGCACCGGCGACATCATCGGCTTCTGCCGGCCTGACCAGGCGGTCGATGTGGCCGAGAAGGTGGTTACCGTGCAGCGCGACTTCGGCGACCGCTCGGACCGCAAGCAGGCGCGGCTGAAATACACCATCGAGCGGCTCGGCGTGGCCTGGTTTTCCGGGGAGTTGGAGCGGCGTCTGGGCTACAGGCTCGCCCCTCCCCGCCTTGCTTTGCTGACCGCCACCGGCGACGCGCTCGGCTGGCACCAGGGCACGGATGGCGATTGGCATTTCACGTTGTTTGTCGAGAACGGCCGAGTCGCTGATTTTGCCCAGCGCCGGCTGCTGAGCGGGCTACGCGCGATCGCCCGCATTCACACCGGCGATCTGATCATCACCGCCAACCAAAATCTGGTGATCGCCCGGGTGAAACCATCGGCGAAACCGGCGATCGAGGCGCAGCTGGCGGAATTCGGACTGCTGGACAGCGTCGGCGCGCTTCGCCGCAACGCCATGGCCTGCGTGGCGCTGCCAACCTGCGGTCTGGCGCTGGCCGAGAGCGAGCGCTATCTGCCCGATCTGGTGACCGAGCTGGAGACGCTGCTGGCAACGGCAGGGCTGGCACAGGACGAGATCACCATCCGCATGACCGGCTGTCCGAATGGTTGCGCGCGGCCGTTTCTGGCCGAGATCGGTCTGGTGGGCCGCACCCCCGGCGTCTATCATCTGTATCTGGGCGGCTCGTTCAACGGCGAGCGGTTGAACAAGCTGTATCGCCGCGACGTCGATCACGCCGGCATCCTCGCCGCCCTGGGTCCGCTGTTTTCCGCCTACGCGGCCGAGCGTGCGCCGGCCGAGCATTTTTCCGACTTCGTCATCCGCGCCGGACACGTGAAACCCACAATTGCGGGGGCGCGCTTCCATGCCGATCTCGCCGCCGAACTGGAGGTCTGAGATGTCAGCCACGTCGCAAAAACCGCGCACCGAGTCGCAACGGGCCGGGTCGCAACGGGCCGGGTCGCAACGGGCCGAGCCGCAACGGGCCGAGGCCATCGTCGAGACCGCCCCCCAGGCAGTGCCAGCCTCCTGGATCGGCCGGCCGGCCGGTGCCGGAATTTACCCGCTATTCGCCGGTGCGCCGTTCGTGGCGATCGCCGCGCTGCCGGGGCTGGCGCTGGGCTGGGATGTCGCCTTCACCGCCTTTCTGCTGACCGCCTGCGCGGCCTTCACCATCCACATGCCGCTGGTCGCCATCGCGTCCGGCCAGCTTCGGGTGGAGGGAGGCGCAGAGGATGCGGAGATTTCGCTGTCGCCGCGTTGGTATTTCTGGTTGCTGCTGCTTTGGACGGCGACCGATTTGGGGCTTGCCGCGATCTGGCACTAGAGCCACCCGCTAAAGGTTGGTTCAGGCGTCGTTAACGGCGCCGCAGGCGGCAAATCCGTCGATCTCGGCATCGCCGTAGCCGGCGGCGCGCAGCACCTCCCTCGTGTGCTGGCCAAGCTCGGCGGAGAACTCCCGCACCCTCGTCACCCCGCCCGATAGCCGGTACGGCGCGTTGACCACCCGAAAACTGCCGCCGGCGTCGACAACCTCGGTCAGCGCCTCGCGATGCGCCAACTGCGGGTCGGCCAGCGCCTCGGCGACGCTGCGATAGGCCGAGCACGGCACGCCATGCCGGTGCAGCGCCGCCTCGCACTCGGCAGTGGTCAGGGTACGAGACCACAGCTCCAGCTCCTCGATCAACGCGCCCCAGTTGACCCGGCGGATCGGATACTGGGCGAACCTTGGATCGGTGACCCAATCCTGCCGCCCGGCGGCCTTGGCCAGGTTCTGAAATGTCCGTTCGCTGGCGATCGCCGGCATGATGTAGCCGTTCTTGGTCGCCACCGGGCCGAAAAGCGGCTTGCCCGACGGCGGCTGCGGGAACTGCGCCAGCTGCACCTCGGTCGTGGTCAGGTTGAGCATCGATTCCAGCATCGACACATCGATCATCTGCCCCGATCCGGTGGTATGGCGCTGCACCAGCGCGGTGGCGATGGCGGCATAGGCGAACGCGCCGCTGAGGATATCGGCGGTGTAGATGCCGCAATTATCGGGACGCTGGCGGCCCTCCTGATAGATCAGATGCGCCATGTCGTAGCCCGAAGCGGCATGGATCGCCGGCGCATAGGCCGCCAGTTCGGATGAAGGCCCGGTCTGACCATAGCCGGAAATCGCGCAATAGATCAGCTTTGGGTTGATGCCGGCGAGGGTGGCGTAATCCAGGCCGAACCTGGCCATCACGCCGGGGCGGAAATTCTCGACCAGCACGTCGGTTTCCGCCACCAGCCGGCGCATGATCGCCACCGCTTCCGGCTGTTTCAAATTCAGCACCAGGCTGCGCTTGCCGGCATTCAACTGCCCATAGGACGTGCTGGCGCCGTTGCGCAGCGGCGGGCGATGGCGGGTCAGCTCCCCCTCCGGCGCCTCGATTTTAATCACATCCGCCCCCGCATCGGCCAGCAGCCGGGCGCAGTACGGCCCGGCAATCGTGGTGGTGAGGTCGAGCACGCGCAGATCGGCGAAGGGTCGGGTCATCGCGGTCTTTCGGTTCGGTTGGACGCCGTGTTGGGTTCATGCTGCGGCGGAGGCGGAGCGGAGGCAAGGGAAGGCCAGGGCGCTGCCCCTGGACCCCGCTAAGGGCAAGCCCTTAGAACCCCATACTTGGTTTGGCGCCACCGACCTTAACTTCCTTCACCCGATTATGCATGGATGCCCCGATGACCGCCGAGACGCTGGACAAAACGACGCAGGAAGCGGGGCGCGACTTCATCCGCGACATCATCGACGCCGACCTCGCGCAAGGCCGCGTGGCCGTTGTGGTCACGCGGTTTCCGCCAGAGCCGAACGGCTATCTGCATATCGGCCACGCCAAGTCGATCTGCGTCAATTTCGGCCTGGCGCGCGACTATGCCGGCCGTTGCCATCTGCGTTTCGACGACACCAATCCGGCCAAGGAAGACCAGGAATACGTCGACACCATCATCGACACCGTCCAATGGCTCGGTTTTTCGTGGGAACAAGCCGCTGCCGGCGGCGCCGACAGCTATCTGCATTTCGCGTCCGACTATTTCGACCAGCTCTATGCGATGGCCGAATACCTGATCCTGGCCGGCCACGCCTACATCGACAGCCAGAGCGCGCAAGACATGGCCGCCAACCGCGGCAATTTCAGCGAAGCGGGCAAGAATTCGCCGTTCCGCGAGCGCCCGGCGGCCGAATCGCTGGACCTGTTCCCCCGCATGAAGGCAGGGGAATTTGCCGACGGCGCGCATATCCTGCGCGCCAAAATCAGCGAAGACGCGATGGCCTCGCCAAACATGACCATGCGCGACCCGGCGCTGTACCGGATCCGCCACGCCCATCACCACCGGACCGGCGACCAGTGGTGCATCTATCCCGTCTACGACTGGGCGCACGGACAATCCGACCACCTCGAGGGGATCACCCACTCGATCTGCACGCTCGAGTTCATCAACCACCGGCCGCTCTACAACGCCTTCCTCGACCTGGTGGGGGCGCCCGAAAATGCGCGGCCCGTGCAGATCGAGTTCGCCAAGCTGCAGTTCACCTTCACCGTGCTCAGCAAGCGGCGGATGAAGGAGCTGGTGCAGGGCAAGCACGTGAGCGGCTGGGACGATCCGCGCATGCCTACGCTGGCCGGTCTGCGCCGGCGCGGGTTCACGCCGGCGGCGCTGCGCAACCTCTGCGACCGGGTGGGCGTCTCTACCCGTGACAGCGTGGTGGACGTCTCGCTGCTCGAGCACGCGCTGCGGGAGGATCTCAACAAGACCTCGCCGCGGGTGATGGCCGTGGTGCGGCCGTTAAAGATTGTTATCGAAAATCTGGCGGAGGGCGAGGTGGTCCTTCTCGACGCGCCCTACGACCCCGAGCAGCCCGAGGGCAAGCGGCGCAAGGTGCCGCTGACGCGCGAGCTGTACATCGAGCAGGAGGACTTCGCCGAGGTGCCGCCCAAGAAGTGGCAGCGGCTCTCGCCGGGCGCGGAAGTCCGGCTGCGGCACGCGTGCCTCATCACTTGCAAAGAGGTGATCAAGGACGCGGCCGGCAAGGTGACGGAGCTGCGCTGCACCTGGGACCCGGCTTCGAAGGGCGGCGCCGCGCCC
>JAYTXR010000214.1:0-15839 GCA_043742865.1 Acetobacteraceae bacterium | reverse complement strand
GTGCCTTCGTAAATGGTCAGAATGCGGGCATCGCGAAGATGCTGGGCGGCGCCGGTCGCCTCGATGAAGCCCATGCCGCCGTGGATCTGTACCCCGATGGAGGCGATTTCCACCGCGTTCTCGGTGCTCCAGCCTTTCACCACCGGGATCAGCAAATCGGCCCGGGCCTGAAACCGGGCGCGCACCGCCGGGTCCGGATGTTGATCGGCCAGATCCAGCGCGGCGGCGGTGGTGTAGGCCAGCGCGCGGCCCGCCTCGGTGGCGGCCTTCATGGCCATCAGCATCCGCCGCACATCCGGGTGCTTGATGATCGCCACCCGCCCGCCCCCGCGCACCCCCGCTTCGGTGCCCTGGGTTCTCCCGCGCGCATAGTCCAGCGCCTGCTGATAGGCGCGCTCCCCGATCGCCACGCCCTGCAGGCCGACGGCGAAGCGGGCGGCGTTCATCATGATGAACATGTATTCCAGACCGCGATTAACCTCTCCGACCAGCGTGCCGATCGCCCCGCCGGCATCGCCGAACGCCAGCATCGCGGTCGGGCTGGCATGGATGCCGAGCTTGTGCTCCAGCGACACGCAGCGGACATCGTTGCGCTCGCCCAGGCTGCCATCGGCGTTGACCAGGAATTTAGGCACCACGAACAGCGAGATCCCCTTCACACCCTCCGGCGCGTCCGGCAGGCGCGCCAGCACCAGATGGATGATGTTGTCGGTGTAGTCGTGCTCGCCATAGGTGATGAAGACCTTGGTGCCGGTGATGCGGTAATGCTCGCCGTCGGCGACCGCGCGGGCGCGCACCGCCGACAGGTCCGAGCCCGCCTGGCTCTCGGTCAGGTTCATCGTGCCGGTCCAGCTGCCTTCAACCATCTTCGGCAGGTACTGGTCCTTCTGCGTCTGGGTGCCGCACAGATGCAGCGCCTCGATCGCGCCGCGGGTCAGCATCGGGCACAGGCCGAAGGACAGGTTGGCCGATTGCCACATCTCCTCGACCGCGCAGGCCACCAGCCGCGGCATGCCCTGGCCGCCATAGGCGGGATCGCAGGACAGCGCATGCCAGCCGCCGGCAACGAATTTCCCATAGGCGTCGCGGAACCCCGGCGTGGTGGTGACCACACCGTCCGACAGGACCGGCGGCTGCACATCGCCTGGGTGGTTCAGCGGACCCAGCTCCTCGCGGGCGAATTTCGCCGCTTCGTCCAGGATGGCGTCCACCAGTTCGGGTCCGACCTCGCCAAAGCCCGGCAGCGCGGTGATCCCCTGAAGCCCCGCGAGTTCGTTGAGAACGAAGCGCATATCGCGGGTCGGCGCGGAATAATCGCTCATGAACGCTCTCCTGGGTCTATGTCTTGCGGATGAACGGGCAGGCGCTTTCCGATAGCGGCTTCCAGGCATCCTCCGGCGGGATGGTGCTTTTGATTTCAAAGATGTCGTATTTCGATTTCGACTCCGCCGGCGTTTTTACCCGCATCAGGTACATCGGTCGCAGGGCCTGGCCGTCCTCGCGGATTTTGACGTTCTTGCTCCAGAAATCATTGATCGGCGTGGCCTTCATCGCCGCGACCACGGCCGGGCCTTCCAGCGTACCGGCTGACCGGACCGCGCGCAGGTAGTGCAGCATCGCGCTGTAGCCGGCGACCTGGGCCACGGTGGGAGCGACGCCGCCGGATTTCTTCATGATCCGCTGGGTATAGGCGCGTGTTTCATCGTTCATATCCCAGTAGAACGCGCTGGAGGCGGACATGCCGGCGGTGTTTTCCAGGCCGGCGCCGATGATCTGGTTGTCCAGCGTGTACAGCCCGGCGACGGTCTGGCCGGTTTTGGTGACGTGAAACTCGGCAGCCTGCTTGACCACGTTCTGAAAATCGATCCCCTGCACCGCCAGCGCGATCACCTTGGCGCCGGAGGCCTGGGCTTGCAGCAACTGGGCGGAGAAATCCGGGTTGCCGATCGGCGAACGGATGGAGCCGACGATGCGCCCGCCGGCGGAGGTGACGAACGAACTGGCATCGGCCTCCAGCATATGGGCGAAGGTGTAGTCCGTGGTGATGAAGAACCAGGTATCCAGCCGCTGGCGCAGCAGTGCGGAGACCACGGCTTTCGGCATGCTGTAGGTGTTGACGCCGAAAGCCACGGTGAACGGCGAACACTCGGCCTGGGTGAAGGCGGAACTGGCGGTCGAGCCGACCAGGAACGGTTTCTTGCGGTCTTCGCACATGCGTTTGACGGCCAGGCCAAGCGGGGAGAACGAGTTGCTGATGATCGTGCTGGCGCCATCCTCGTCCAGCCATTTGCGGGCGATGACGCTGCCGATATCGGCCTTGTTCTGGTCGTCGGCAAACAGCAGCTCGATCGGCCGGCCCAGCACGGTCGGGCCGAAATCCTCGATCGCCAACTGGGCCGAATAGACCGTCATCATGCCGCTGTCGGTGGAGGTCGGGCCGGAAAGATCCGACAGCGAGCCGATCCGCACCGGGCTGGCCGCGGCAGCGCTGTGCGCTAGTGCGGGGGCGGCGAGGGCGGCGGTCATCAGGCTGCGCCGGGTTGCGATCATGTCGTAAATCTCCTGTGGATAAGGTCCAGGGGCTTGGCCCCTGGCGGGTTCGGGCAGCGCCCGATCTTGCTGTTTATTGCGGCGCTTCATCAACCCATAGCAACCGAAGCGTCCCCGGACCATTGTTGCGAATGGCAACCATCTCGCCCGCAGGCACATGCAGACCATCCAGCCGGCCCAGCGTGGTGGTGCCGTCGCCGATATCGGTAATCGCCTCCCCGGCGGCTATCAAATACAGGCGGGCGGCGGGACGCGGGGCGGCGGGGAGCCTATGGCCGGGCTCGAGCACGGTCATGCCGATGGCGACTTTGGGATTGGCGATGCCGTGACCACCGACCCAGTTCGCCGACCAGCGCATCGTGCCGGGTTCTTTCGCCCCCGGCGCAGACCAGTCCGGTTGCAGGTCGGCAAGACGCAACAACTCGATCGCCGGCGCGTCATTGAAACGATGGTCGTCGGGGTAATACACCGCAGTGCCGTTGCGTTCGATACCGTCATGCACCCAGATCAGCACCACGTCCTCCTGCCCGCAATTGCGTACGCCGTGCGGGCAGCCGGCGGGGATGTAGGTGCAGTCCATCGGGCCGGCGCAATGGGGATGGCCGGAGGCATCGAAGCCCTCCAGCTGCCCTTGCAGCACGACGTAGATCTCGGTGACGCCGTGGACGTGCCTGCCGGCCTGGCGTTGGCCCACGGGCAGATACATCAGGCCGACGGCGCTATGGCCGCTTTCGATGGCGGTACCGGGGTTGGTGTTGATATGCCCTGCCGGGCCGCCGACCCAGGTGACGAGCCAGCGCAGATAGCCCGGCTCCTTGGCCTGCTTGGTGGTCCAGGTGGGTTCCAGGTCGCGGAAGCGGACGATGCTGGGCATTATTTCAAGACCGGGCATTACCTTAGGCTATCCGCGCCGGCCTTCGCGGCGACCGCGTCCTGGGCGCCCAGCGCGCCGCTCATGCCGATGGCGCCGATCAGTTTGCCGTTCTCGATCAGCGGGAAGCCGCCGCGCGACCCGGCGATGCCGGGCAGCGTTATGGTGGCGGGGCTGCCGCCGTTGATCGCTTCCTCCAGCACCTGGGTGGGCCGGCGCAGCGTGGCGGCCGCGCGGGCCTTGGCCTGGGAGATGGCGATGGAGGCGTATTGGGTGTCGTCCATCTTCTCGAAATAGACCAGGTCCCCGGTCGGTTCGACGATCGTCAGCGCCAGTTTCCAGCCGTGTTTCCTGGCTTCCGCGATGGCGGCGGCGACCGACTTGGCCTGGTCAATGCGGATCGGGGTGCCGTAGGGCACGTTCCAGGGCATCGCCTCAGGGACCGCCGCCGGGACGACAGGGGTGGCGCCGGCGGGGGTGGCGCCGGCGGGGGTGGGCGCGGCGGGGGTGGGCGCGGATGCTGGCGCCTGGGCGTGCGCGGCTGACAGGGTCAGCAACGCGGCGGCGAGGATCAGCGACGGTCTCAGCATGGTCGACCTCCCTTTGGATTAGCGTTGTGGCGAGCCTAATCGCAGGCAGGCATGGCGACAACCGGTTCAGCGATTGTAAACCAGGTTCGGCAGCCACAGCGCGATGCCGGGGACAAAGGCCAGAATAACCACGCCGATCGCCATCAGCGCTACAAACGGCAGCGTGCCCCAGATGATCGGGGCCAGCCCGATATCGGGGGCGATGCGGTTGATGACGAAGATGTTCAGCCCGACCGGGGGATGGATCAGGCCCATCTCCATCACCACCGCCATGACCACGCCGAACCACACCAGATCGAACCCGGCGGCGCGCAGCGGCGGCAGCACGATCGGCGCGGTCATCAGGATGATCGACACCGGCGGCAGGAAGAAGCCGAGCACGATGACCAAAAACAGCACCGCCGCCAGCAGCAGGTATTTCGACAGATGCAGCGCCACGATCCACTGCGCGGCCCCCTGGCTGATGTGCAGGAAGCTCATTACATAGCTGTAAAGCAGGCTCATGCCGATGATCATCAGCAGCATACCCGCCTCGCCCAAGGTGCCGGCGAAGATCGGTTTCAGATCGGACAGATGCCAGGCTCCGTAAACGATGGCGATCAGGATCAGCGCCAGCACCGCTCCCAGACCGGCGGTTTCAGACGGGGTGGCGAAGCCGCCGTACAGCGCGACCATGACGCCAGTGAGCAGGATCAGGAACGGCAGCACGCGGGGCAGCGCTTCCATGCGGTCGCGCATCGTGAAGGTTTCGGCGCGGAGGATCTCGCTGCGCGCGCCGCCGGTCGACGCGATAATGGTGGCTTTTGCATGCTCGCGTTTCCACTGAAACACGGCAAAAGCCGAAAACAGCGTAAGCAGCAAAATACCAGGCCCGAGGCCGGCGAGAAACAGCCGCCCGAGCGATTGCTCGGAGGCGACGGCGTAGAGAATGAGCACGATGGACGGCGGCAGCAGGATGCCGAGCGTGCCGCCGGCGGCGACCAGGCCGGCGGCAAAGCCCGGCGAGTAGCCGCGCCGGCGCATCTCGGGGATACCGGAACTGCCGATCGCCGAGCAGGTGGCCGGGCTGGAACCGGCCATCGCCGCGAACAGCCCGCAGGCCAGCACCACCGCGACGCCGAGGCCGCCGGGCACCCGGTTCATCCAGGTGTGCAGCGCGTCGTACAGATCCTTGCCGGCGCGCGATTTGCCAATCGCCGCGCCCTTCAGGATGAACAGCGGTATCGTCAGCAGCGTGATCGAGGAGAGTTCCTCGTAGACGTTCTGGGCGATGGTATCGAGCGAGGCGCCGGGCATGAACAGCATCATGAACAGCGTGGCCACGCCGCCCAGCGCGAAGGCGATGGGAATGCCGGAGAACAGCGCCAGCAAGGTGGCGCCGCCATAGGCCAGGCCAATCTGCAGGGTACTCACTTTTGGCGACTCCAGACCGAGGGGGCGCCGAGAATTTGCAGCGTGAGTTGCAACGTCAGCAAGGCCATGCCGGCTGCCATGGCGGAATAGGGGATCCACAGCGGCGGCGACCAGGAGGAGGAGCTGGTGGTGCCCTCGTCGATGGCTTCCGCCAGCAGCTGGCAGGTCTTCCAGGTGAAGAAGCCGCAAAACAATCCGGCACAGAGATCGGCCAGCCAGCGGCGGGCGCGGTTGATCCCGGGGGGCAGGATGGCGGCCAGCGCCTCGATGCCGACATGGCCGCGGCGGGCCTGGGTCCAGGCGGCGGAGGTGAAGGTGGCGCCGATCAACAGGAACACCGCGAACTCGTCCTGCCAGTCGCTGGGGAAGCCGCCGATATGGCGTCCCAGAACTTCCCAGGTCAGGATGATGCCGGCGGCCCCGATGGCGATGGCGGAGAACACCGCCAGGGCGGTGTTCAGGACATTCAGCAAATTTTGCAGCGCGCCAAGAATGCCGGTGTGGGGCACGTCGATGGCGGTTGCATCGGACAGGATGGCGTCGGTCGGGAGGCTCATGCGGCCGGCGCGGCGGGATCGATGCGTTTCACCTTGGAGCCTTCCCTGCTGGCTGCTGGTTGCGGCCTTAGCGGCGTTCTAGGGGCAAGCGGCGGGATCGGCAAACCCTTGCCGGATCGTGCGGGACGAGAGACGATGGCGACCTGGCCGCGAAGGATGGTGAAAATGATCGATCTGGTGGTGCGGGGCGATACCGTGGTGACGCCGCAGGGGGTGGGCGCCTACGACATTCTGATCGCCGCCGGCAAGATCGCCGCCGTCGCCGCGCCCGGAATGCTGGCGGTGCCGGACAGCGCGCGCTGGATCGACGCCACCGGAAAAATCGTCATTCCCGGCGGGATCGATCCGCATGTGCACTGTAAATGGTTTCTGCCGAACCCCGATGGCTCGGCCGGGGAGACGGCGCCGCCATCGGTGGTCAGCCGGGCCGCGCTGTTCGGCGGCACCACGACCCTGATCGATTTCTCCCGCGCCAACCAGGCGCCCAGGCTGCGCGACGCGCTGGAGCGGCGCGAGGCCGACTGGAAGGGTCAGTGCTACTGCGACTACGCCCAGCACATCATGGTGGAGGGTGAACTGCCGCTGGATCTGCCGGGCCAGTTGGCGGAGGCCATCCAGGCCGGGTTCGCCACCGTGAAGATCTTCACCACCGACATCACGCCGTCGCGCAAAGGGCGGATGGTGGATTTCGGCGATATCTGGGAAGTGTTCCAGGTGCTGGCCAAAAGCGGCGGCCTCGGGGTGATCCATTCCGAGGATAACGACATCGTCATGCACATGTACGGCAAGCTGATCCGTGAGGGCCGCACCGGTTTCGCGAACATGGCCGAGGTGCATAATTCCTTGTCGGAGGATGTGTCGTTCCGCCGGGTGATCCGGCTGGCCGAGAAGGTGCCGGGGACGGCGCTGTATATGATGCATGTCAGCGCCGCGTCCGGGGTATCCGCGATCCGCGAGGCGCGACAGCGGGGGGTGCCGGTCTATGGCGAGAGCCTGCACCAGTACATGCTGTATTCGAGCGAGGACTATAAGCGGCCGGGGGGGCAGATATTTCATACCTATCCATCGCTGAAAGGCCCCGAAGATCAGGCGGCGATGTGGGCCGGGACGCTGGACGGGTCGATCAACGCGATCGCCACCGACGAAATCTGCTGCACGCTGGCGACCAAGCTGCAGGGCTCGCGCATCGACGACACCACCGGGGGAAATGCCGGCGTCGAGCCGCGGGTGGCGCTGATGTACACGCACATGGTCGGCAGGCGGGGCTATTCGCTGAACCGGTTCGTGGATCTGGTTTCGTCCAACGCGGCGAAAATCATGGGACTGTATCCCCGCAAGGGCGCGATCGCGGCGGGATCGGATGCGGATCTGTGCGTGTTGGATCCGGGGCTGGCGCGGGTGCTGAAGAAGGAAGATCTGCACGAGACCGATTACAGTCCGTGGGAAGGCCACAGGATGGATGCCTGGCCGAGCCTGACCATTCTTCGGGGCAAAGTGGTGATGGAGAACGGCGCGTTCCATGGCGCGTTGGACGATGGGCAGTGGCAGCACCGCAAGGTCGCGGCCGAAATCCTGGCCGGGCCGGCGCTCTGAGCGACGCGGAATTGCGCGCGCTGCTGCTGGACTGCCTCGAACTTTGGGACGTGGCGGGCCGGGTGGAGGCGGCGGAGCCTGGCCTGGCGGTGGTCGTGCCGGGCGGGCGGTTCCGGGTATGGCAAGCCGGGCCCGAATTGCGCCCGGTGCGGTGGTTCCTGCAGACGCCGGAACGCCAGGCGGCCGGACGGTCGGCACGGGCAGTGCCCGCAATGGGAGCGCTGCTGACCGCGTTGCGCCATGCGCTGGGCGCCGCGTCGGGAAGCCGGTTGCGAATTGGCGCGGGATAGGCTAGCCGGCCTTATCTTTAATCTGGAGCCAAAAGACCATGAGATTGAGCATTGCAACCCGATCTGTGCGTGGATTCGCCCAGGCTCTGGTGCTGGCAGCTTCCGGATGCACGTCCCTCGAAAAGCCGGGGCCACAGAGCATCGCCGGGATGTCGCCGGTCGGCACGGTCCGCATGACCGAGATCATCGCCGCCGGCGGCGCCGCCGGAAAGGGAACTCTGGATTTCCAGGGGCGGTCCTATGCGTTCAAGCTGGCTGGCGGAGTTACCGGCGGCGGCGGCGCGTCCAACTCCCAGGTCAGCGGCGAGGTCTATAACTTGCAGAATTCTGCCGATTTCGCCGGGCTGTATACGCAGAGTACTGGTGGGATCGGTTTGGATACCTCCAGCAGGAGCGATCTGTGGTTGCGCAACCGGGCGGGGGTGGTGCTGCACTTGACGGGCACCCAGACGGGCGTGATCCTGAGCCTGGGCCGCGAGGAAATCCTGATCGAACTGCTATAAGTCACCGGCTGTCCTGAGTTCCAGATCCGTGGTTCGTCGTCATGCCGAAGCTCATCTTATCGGGCGTATTGGCTGGCTGCGCGCTGCAGTGCTCGGTGCCAATGACGGCATCATCTCCACCGCCAGCCTGATCGTCGGCGTTGCGGCCGCGACGCCGAGCGGGCACGAGGTGCTGACCGCGGCAATCGCCGGGCTGGTTGCGGGGTCGATGGCGATGTCGGCCGGGGAATATGTGTCGGTCAGCTCCCAATCGGACACCGAAGCCGCCGATCTGACGCTGGAGAAGCGGGAACTGGTGGACGACCCTGATGCCGAGACCCAGGAGCTGGCGCGGATCTATGTGCGCCGGGGGATCGAACCGGCGCTGGCCCGCCAGGTCGCCGAGCAGCTGATGGCGAAGGACGCGCTCGGCGCGCATGCCCATGACGAGCTCGGCATCTCGGACGCGACCACCGCCCGGCCGATCCAGGCTGCCTTGGCATCGGCAATATCGTTCGCGTCGGGCGCCGCGCTGCCGATCGTCGCCGTGCTGGTTGCCCCGACGCGGCTGCTGGTGCCGATCGTCTTCGCCACGGCACTGGTGTTCCTGGCGCTGCTGGGCGCGCTGGCGGCGAAAGCCGGGGGGGCAGGCATCCTCAAGCCGACGTTGCGGGTGGCATTCTGGGGCGCACTGGCGATGGCGGTGACCGCGGGGGTGGGCGCGCTGGTCGGCCGGGCCGTGTAGGCGGGCTTTCGAGGACGGACGTGCGTTCGAGGAACTTCTGCCGAGCTGTGATCCCGATCACATTCATGGGCGGGTTTCCGGCGTAGGCATTGGGTCGCCAGCTCCGGCATTCCCCCGCTGTCTTCAGGAGACAGGCCATGGTGACCCCAATGTCCGACCGCCGCGACCGATATCTGTACCTGGGCGGTCCCGTCGTTACCGCCCGCGCCCGCGCCCGCCGGATCGCTGTGGCGGCGACGATGCTTTACGCCGGCGTGCTGTTCGGCATGGTAATGCTCGGCCATGGATGGATGGACCGGGAGCAACCCGTTGGCGTCAGCGTGCAAGACGCCTCCCAGCTGGTTCCCTCCCAACTGGTTCCTGTCAGGCTGGCCCCCGTCCTTCTGGACCGTGCGCACCGGTTCTGAACCGCCCGGGCTCTTAATCCCAGGTCCCGCGGCCAGCCGGGCGCTCCCATTAGCCCGGAGCCTCGCCAGATCCATTGCCTAACCTCGCAGCAATCGCCGCAACTTGCGCACCGCGGAATCCGGCGTGGTCAGCACCGTTTTGCCGGTCGCCGCCGCCACTGCGCCGGCCGCCCGCGCCAGGCTGAATTGCGCCAGCGCGATCACGTCGCAATCGGCGATCGCGCCGACCGCGTCCGCCGCCGCGCGGTCATGCCCGGCGCCATCGCCAGCCTGCAACGCGGTCAGCGAGGCAGCCGACAGGCACGTCTCCACCCGCATCCCCGGCGCGACGGCTAAAAACTCCGCCGGCATCGTCGCCAGCGTCGGGGCAAAACTCGCCAGCAGCCCGATCCGCGCGGTCGGGCCGGCCAGCGCCACCGCTTCCTCGATCATCGCCTCGTTTGGCGTCAGCACCGGCATCGGCGCCAGATCGGCCGCGCAGGCCGCGATGCAGGGGCCGAACGCCGAACAGGTGAACAGGATCCCGTCCGCCCCGCAGCCGGCCGCATAGCGCGCCAGCGCCCGGAACCGCTCCGTCATCGCCGGGGTCAGCGCCCCGTCGCGGGCAAGATCCGATGCCAGCGCATCGTCCAGCAGATTGGCCAGCCGAGCCTGCGGCCATAGCCGGGCGAACGCCGCCTCGATCGGCGGGATCGACACCTTCAGCGCATGGATCAACGCGATCCGCATCAAGGCAGCGTCTCCGCCAGATCGTAGCGTCGCCAGGCGCTCATCTGAATGGCGGAGGTCTTGCAATGCACCACCACGGGCCGGGTCTGCACCGCGAACGCCCGCGCGATCCCGTCAGCGACTTCCGCCTCGTCGGAGATCGTGATCCCCTCGGCCCCGAACGACCGGCCCCAGGCGGCGAAATCCGGGTTGGTCAGCCGGTTCGATTCCATGAACGGCCGGCCGGGGTAGCGCACATGCGTGTGCATCCCGATGGTGCCGTACATCGCGTTATCAGAGATGATGATGATCGGCGTGGCGCCGTACTGGAACGCGGTGGCAATCTCGTTGCCGGCCATCAGCGCGCCGCCATCGCCCATGAACGCCACCACCTGCCGGCCCGGACGGCGCAGGCTTGCCGCCACCCCCATCGGCATGCCCGATCCCATCGCGCCGACCACCGAGGACAGGAATAGCTGGCCCGGCCGGAACGCGATGTAGCGATGGATATAGGACCCGAAATTGCCGGCATCCGAGGTCACGGTGGCATCATCGGCGAGATGCTTGTCGACCTCGCAGACCACCGCGGCAAAATTCACCCCATCGGAGGTCGGCTCCCAGGTTTTGGCCAGCAGCCGGCGATGGATGGCGTGCAGTCCGTCCACCCAGCCGCGCCTTTTGGCCGCATCGGATGGCGGGGTGCGCGCCAGCAGCCCCTTGATGACCTCGTAAGGCGAGCAGGCGATGCCCAGATCGGGCCGCCACACCCGGCCGACCTCGTTCGGGTCCGGCCAGATATGCACGAACGGCAGCTGCGGCTGCGGGGCTTCCGGGAAGCTGTAGGACTGGCTGACGCTGTCGGTCATCCGCTCGCCCAGGCAGACCATCAGATCGGCCTTCTTCATCTCCGAGATCAGCGGCGGCGGAACGCGAATGCCCATGTAGCCGCCATAGTTCGGATGCGCGGCATCGAATAGCTGCGGACGCCGATGCGTCGGGTTGACCGGCAACACCCAGCTTTCCGCCAGTTGCCGCAGATCGTCGGTCACCGCGGGATCGTACAGCGAGTCGTGCACCAGTTCGCCGCCGACCAGCAGCAGCGGCCGTTCGGAGCTGGCCAGCATCTGTGCGAGCCGATCCAGATCCTCCGGCCGCGGCCCCGCCATCGCCCGCGCCCGCGGCAGGTTGACCTCGGCTTCGGTGGTCTCGTCGAAAATATCCTCAGGCAGAATAACCGCCACCGGCCCCGGGGTGCCGCTCTCCGCCAGATGGAACGCGCGCGCGATCGCCTCGGAGGCCTGGTCCGGCTCGTTGACCTCGATCACCGCCTTGGTGACGTCGGCCAGCAGCTTGGAATAATTCTGCTCCTGCAGCGCCCCACGGCCGAAATCGCGCCGCTCGACTTGGCCGACCAGCATCACCAGCGGCGTCGCGTCATGATACGCCGAGTGCAGCGACACCATCGCGTTGGACATCCCCGGGCCGCGGGAAACCATACACACGCCGGCCCGGGGCTGCATCCGCCCGTCCGCCACCGCCATGAACCCCGCCCCGCCCTCGTGCCGGCAGACCACCACACGGATCGAATTCATATCGGCCAACGCGTTGGTCAGACCGATATAGCTTTCGCCGGGGACACAGAACACCTGGTCTACATCATGCGCTTCCAGGCTTTCGGCCAGCAGGCGGGCGACGGTACGGACCATATTTCTACTCCCCCTTGAGCTTTGGTTGGCGGCAGGATACGGCGGGCGGCCAATTCAGGCCAGAGAGGGCCTTCTTATGCTGCGCCGCTTCTACGACCGTGTTCTGGCTCTGTCGGCCTCGCCCAACGCGCCTTGGTGGCTCGCGGGCATTGCCTTCGCCGAAGCCAGCTTTTTCCCCATCCCGCCCGATATACTGCTCATTCCGATGGTGCTGTCCCGGCCGCGTCGGGCCTGGTTTCTGGCCGGCATCTGCACGCTTGGCAGCGTCGCCGGCGGCGCCTTCGGCTATCTGATCGGCTACGCGCTGTTCGTTCAGCTCGCAGAGCCGATCCTCGCCGCCTATGGCTATGCGGACAAATTCGCCGCGTTCCAGAGCACTTTCGCCGAGTATGGCCTGCGGATCATTTTGCTGAAGGGATTGCTGCCGATCCCCTACAAGATCATCACCATCGCCTGCGGCGCCGCCGCCTACAGCTTCCCCAAATTCATGGCCGCCAGCCTGGTCACCCGAGGCGCCCGCTTCTTCCTGGTCGCCGGGCTGATCCACTGGTTCGGCGAACCGGTGCGCGAGTTCATCGAAAAGCGCCTTGGCCTGGTCACTCTGGCCGTGGCCGGCGGCATCATCGGCGGTTTTTTGGTGCTGAAATTGCTTTGAGAACAGCCAGCTTGTGAGTTTCGACATTGACGACAACCGGATCACGCGAATGTGAAATCATCTGGCTATCCAGCGACGCTTTCCCGCTGAAAACGGTTTGGCAACCGCGCTAACATGAGGTTGCGCTGTCCGGCATCTGCGTCCCGATCAGCGGCGGGAATGGGGTTGTCGGCTCGTCCGTCCCAGGAAAACTGGATTCATCGCACCGACTCAGCTTACCGATCAGATTTCACCCTCTGTTCACGAAAGGTTTGGCAATGACAAATTTTCTCGTGCTTGGCTCGGGCTGTGGCGGAAATTTCTGGTTCAACCCGAACATCACGATCTCTACCGGCCTGCTCAATGCGGCGCAGTCCACGACGATTTCCGTCAAAGTCACGAACACGGCCGGTGAGTCCGTGCGCCTCAACCACGTTCAGGTCACCGTCTGTGCATTCAACACGTTGCATAGCTTTAACTCGACATCGATCCTGCCGTCGTTGACATCCGGTAACGGACTGAACTGGGACAACGTGTTTCCATTCCCGACGGATGTGGTCATCCCGGCTGGTGGCAGTTTTACGGTGCCGCTCAATTGGACACCGCAAACCGGCGATATCCATCATTTTGATAACGTGGCCGGCGCGGCGTTTGAGAATATTACCAAGACCAGCCTGCACGCCTGCATTTTCGCCAATTGCAGCGGCTCCTTCCCTCCCGTAATGACCGGCGCGGTGACGGATGACGGGACGGCCTTGTCGTGGAACAGCGCGGCGTTCGGGACGTTCTGCACGGACACGCATCACGGCCAGCACAATGTTTCCTTGCACAGGCTCGCCAGCCAGCTTCACATTGCCATTCCGTTCTACGCCGGCCTGGCAGGAGGGCGGAAATCGGGCATCGCAAAAGTCTTCCTGCGGGAAGCGACGTTCAATCCAAGGACCGACCCCGAGCTGTTGGACATGATCCAGCGCGCGGGCCTCGGCGCGCTGCCGATCCAGCCCGCCCCGACACCGGCGCGCGTTGCCGGCCTGACGCGATTTCGCGGCGCCATGCAGCGGTTGGAGGAAGGATTGTCGGAGGCGGCGGGCGAGATCAAGGAAGGCGTCGAACATCTGATGGGACATTGGGCCGACGAGGACGATGAAAACGATCCGCAAACGCCGCGCAATGTCTTGACGCTGGACCTCTCGCCGAATTCCTTGATGCCGCTGCTGCTCAAGGTTGCGGTGGACAAGGGAGATCCGGTCGGAGCGGTTCATGTGTTCGACGTGGTTCAGTCGAATTCCGACGGAACCAGGGGAGGCTTTCGGTTGGCAACCATCAATGCCCCCTGATGACAGTTTGAAATTTTGCCGTCGCGACCGGCTGTCGACAGAAAATAGCCGGCGCGCGCTTTCCTGGTGAAACTGTCCCCTTAACTGCGTTAGGCTGGCCCAGCGCTCTTCTGCGCCAAGCCATAAGGCGGATCTTTGCAACCCAAGGGGACAGTCCAATGAAGACCAGGATCGGGGCGTGTTTCACCGCCCTAGCGGCGCTCGCCATCACGACTTTCACGCTATTCGCGCCCAGGCCGTCCCACGCCGAGGACACCATCAAGATCGGCTACTCCGAAGCACTTTCCGGCGTGTTCGCCCAGGTCGGCGACCAGGGGATCAAGTCCATCCAATACGCCATCGACGGCGTCAATGCCCGCGGCGGCGTGCTGGGCAAGAAGCTGGAACTGGTGGCGTTCGACAACAAGGGCCAGCCTTCGGAGGCGCTGATCACGCTGCAGAAGATGCTCGACGACAATATGCCCGTGCTGCTGAACTGCGGGCCGTCCAACACCGCCAGCGCGCTGATCGCCGCGGTGGACAAGAATAACGAGCGCAACCCTGCCCACCGCATCCTGTATGTGAATTGCGGCGGTCTGGCCCCGGAGTTGACCAACGAACAATGCAGCTACTGGCATTTCCGCAGCTCCGCCCATGCCGGGATGCAGGCCGAGGTGATCGTCCGGGCGTTGCCGAAGACCATCGGCAAGGTCTACCTGATCAACCAGGACTATCTGTTCGGCCAGTCGGCCCAGCGCGACCTCAAAGCCTATCTGGGCAAGCTGCGACCGGACATCCAGATCGTCGGCGAGGAAATGATACCGCTTGGCAAGGTCAAGGATTTTTCTTCGTACGTGGTTAAGATCAAGGCATCCGGAGCGGATGCGCTGATCACCGGCAACTGGGGTCCGGACCTGATCCTGCTGATCAAGGCGGGCATGGATACCGGCCTGCCGATCGCCTACTACACCATGCTCGGCCACATCGCCGGCACCCCGACTGCCATCGGGCCGGGCGGCGACGGGCGGGTGTTTTCCGTGCTGTCGTTCCACGAGAACGTCGCGACCGAGGTCAACGACCCGAAGGTAACCGCGTTCGTCGAGGGTTTTCGCGCCAAGAATGGTTTTGACTACATCTTCGGCGACCGGTACGCCGCGGTCCAGCTGATCGCGGATGCCATGAACAAGGCCGGCTCCACCGACCCGGCGAAACTCGCGGTCGCGATGGAGGGCATCACGATCATCGATGCCGCCGGCGCGAAGGCGACCATGCGCGCGGAAGACCACCAGCTGCTGATGACCTACTACGCCGCGATCTTTAGCAAGAACGTGAAATACGATTCCGAGAAGACCGGCCTTGGCTGGAAGACCTCCGCCGTGGTTAAGGCCGCCGATCTCGGCCAGCCCAGCACCTGCAAGATGAAACGGCCCACGATGTGATCAGCAGGGCGGGCGGAGCAATCCGCCGCCCTGCTGACGCCGCAAGCATCGATCCATGTATAGTGGGGGAAACCAAAAGAACGGCCCCCCACCCATGACCACCGCCTTCTGGATGATCCTGATCGCAGCCCTGCTGCCGTACCTAACTGTAGGAGCGGCTAAATTCATCGGCAGCGGCAGCGGCTACGACAACGCCCAACCCCGCGTTTGGTCCGCCACGCTTACCGGCTGGCGCGCCCGCGCCTATGCGGCGCACCAGAATCATTTCGAGGCTTTCCCCCCGTTCGCCGCTGCGGTTCTGGTCGCCACGCTGGTCAATGGGCCACCGGCGCTGGTGGATCGCCTGGCCATTGCCTTCGTGCTGCTGCGCGTGGCGTACACGGCAGCCTATATCCGTGGCAACGCCACGCTGCGCTCGGCTGCCTGGGCGCTCGGCCTCGTCTGCATCATTGCGCTGTTCGTGGCCGGCGTGTGGGGATGACAGCAAGACTGGGGCTTTGCCCCGGACCCCACCAAGGCAATGCCAGTTTCGAATGCT
>JAYTXR010000213.1:0-3818 GCA_043742865.1 Acetobacteraceae bacterium | reverse complement strand
AGCGTGCGGCTGCGCGCGGACCCGAAATGCCGGCTATGCGGGCCGGATGCGGAGATCACCGATCTGTCCGCGCACGCAACTACCACCGGTCCCGCCTGTGCCGTCTGATCCGCCGCCCACGCTGGGCATATTGCTGCTGTCGGGGTCGCATGACCGCGCGCATTATGCCTTCGTGCTGGCCGCCGGCGCGGCAGCGTTGGGGCGGCAGGTCGTGGTGTTTGCCAGCAATGGTGGCTGCCGGGCGCTGCTCGCGGATTGGTCCGGCCTTGCGGATGCGCCGCGTGACCAGAGGGTCCGCGCCGCCGGGGTGGCCGGGCTGGAGGAATTACGCGAGGCCTGCGTGGAGATGGGCGTGCGGCTGATCGCCTGCGAGGCCGGGCTGCTTGCCGAAGCGATCGGGGCGGAGGGATTGCTGCCCGGCGTCGAGATCGCCGGGGTGGCGACCTTCCTGTCGGCGGTCGGGACCGGGCAGATCGCGACGCTCTGATGCGGATGCCCTTGACCGGTCCAGCGGATTCTGGGCACGCATGGGCCATGGCAGCCCGGCAAACAGCGATCGGCGTTTTGGGATGGTGCGCGCGGCTGGCGTGCGTCGGGATGTTGATGCTTGGGTCGATCGCTGGGGTCTTCGCCCAGCCATCGGCGCCGGCAAACCCCGGCACCCTGCCGCCGGCGAAACAGAAATCAGCGCCGTCGGCGCTGCCGAAACCCGCATCCACGGCGAAGCCACCACCTCTGGTGCGTCCGAAAGGTCCGGTTCACGCCAAGCCCGTTCTCCATCCCGCCAAACCCGGCACCAAAGCCCCGCCCGCCGCTCTCGCTGCGGCGGCTGGCGGAGCCGCCATTCCAGCCCCGGCGCCGGTCGCGCCGCCGGCCGAGCCGGCCAAGGGCACCGCGACCAGCATGAATCTGCCGCGCTTCGCCGCGCTCCGCTCCGACGAGGTCAATCTGCGCACCGGGCCCGGTGTGCGCTACCCGATCGACTGGGTCTACAAGCGCCGCGACCTGCCGGTGCAGATCGAGCGGGAGTTCGAGGTTTGGCGGCTGGTGCGCGATCCGGACGGCGTCAAGGGCTGGGTGCACCAGGCCACGCTGACCGGGCGCCGCAGCTTCGTGGTCACCGGAACCGAGCGGGTGCTGCGCCGCCAGAACAGTGCCGATGCCGCGCCGGTCGCCCGGCTGCAGCCCGGGGTCGTCGGCCATATCCGCGGCTGCGAGGCGGCCGCCGATTGGTGCCAGGTCCAGGTCGGCGACTACAAAGGCTGGCTTAAACGCGACGAGTTCTGGGGTATAATGCCCGGCGAGGCGATCAATTGAGCAACCCGGAGGCCGCCATGCCCGAAGCTTCCCCCCGCGCGATGCATGATCTGGGCGGCGCCCAGAAATTCATGTGCGAACCGGTCGATATCGAACCGCACGCGCTGACCGATTTCGACAAGAACGTGGATGCCCTGCGCGGAATTCTGGGCGCCAAGAAGATCATGGGCGTCGACGAGCTGCGCCGCGCGATCGAGGCGATCCCGGAGGCCGATTATCTGCGCCTCAGCTATTATCGCAAATGGATCCGCGCGATCACCGCCAACCTGCTGCGCAAGGGCGTGATTACCGAGGCCGAACTGCGCGCCGCCCTGGAGCGGGGCTGATGTTCGCGCCCGGCGCCACGGTGCGGGTGAAGGATGACTGGCCGGAGGCCCGCGGTCCCTGCCATATCCGCACGCCGTATTATCTGCGCGGCCATCATGGCGTCGTGGTCCGCCAGCTTGGCGCCTATCCCAATCCCGAGGATCTGGCATTCGCCCGGCCGGCCGCGCGCGTGGCTCTGTATCATGTGGCGTTCCCCCGCCGGTCGATCTGGCCGGAGGGGTCGGACAGGGACGAGTTGCTGGTGGAAATCTTCGAACATTGGCTGGAGCCGGCATGACAAACATTCTGGAGACCGATGGCGAGCGCCTGCTGATCGCGGTTCGCGGATTGCTGGAATCCAAGGGCATCGTGACCCCCGACGAAATCGCCGAGCGTCGGGCGGTGACCGATGCCGCCACCCCCGGCCAGGGGGCGCGCATGGTCGCGAAAGCCTGGACCGACCCGGCCTATCGCGCCGCCATGCTGGCGGACGGCGCGCAGGCGGCGGAGGCTTTGGGCATTCCGATGCGCGGCATGCCGCCGCTGGGCGTGCTGGAAAACACCGCCGAATTGCATAACCTGGTGGTGTGCACGCTGTGCAGCTGCTACCCGCGCGCAGTGCTGGGCTACCCGCCGTTCTGGTTCAAATCCGCCGCCTACCGCGCCCGCGCGGTGCGCGATCCGCGCGGGCTGCTGGCGGAGTTCGGCACAAATGTGCCGGCATCGGTCAAGCTGCGCGTGGTCGATTCCACCGCTGATTACCGCTGGATGGTGCTGCCGATGCGCCCGGCCGGCACCGAGGGCTGGAGCGAGGAGAAACTTGCCGCCCTGGTGCGCGAGGGCGATATGATCGGCGTGACGGTTCCCGCGATTTAGAGTATCCGCCTCGCCCAGTGGGCCGACGACGACTCGCTGACCGTGTGATGTTTCGCCGCCACATACCTGCTCATATTGGGGATACTGCGGTCCATCACCTTATGACCCATACCGCGTAAGACGGACACCGCCGTGATCCCGTCGAAGTCCGCATCCCGTCGAAGTCCGCCGTTTTGGCCTCCGCCTCGGTAGTCTTTGGGCTCGCCTAAGAACAAAACAGGCTCGATCTTTTGGATAACACGTTGATTGGGAACGAAATAGGCTCTGACGGCAGGAAACAAGCCGAGGCCTCCAAACGGCATCACCACGCCTCAACACGAAATCGTGAACAGGCAAGATTATGTATCGAAATTCATGGAAAATGATGCTATCGAATTGAGAGAGAGGGGCTTCGGCACAGCCGCGGCCCTTTGATCTCGACAGACTCAAAAAGATAAAAAATGAAACTTACAACCATTCTGTTGACCGGCACTATGCTCGCTGGCCTTGCCGTCGCCATTGCGCCTGCTCAGGCTGCCGCGGTGTGCCCCGTAACCACTTCCGGCCCGTTGGCCGGGACCGGAGCCTGCAACGTCCTGATAACTTTCAACAGCAACGGTTCGATAAGGACCAGCGCCGATCCGCTCAATACCGCTGGCAAGACGAACTATGACGGCAGCGACGATGGTCTGATCGGCGTGATCAACAACAGCGGCCATTCGATCTCGAACTTCTTCATCTTTGATGCGTCGCTGTCCAACGGCGGCATTATCGGCGGCATGGACGGCGACGGCATTGACGCCGCCGTGTTCGGCACTGGCGTGACAAACGCTGCGGCGGGCTTGTCCACCGGCTTTGCCGCTGGCGCGGGCAAAGGGGATCAGTATGGCGGCGCCGATGTCTACTTCACCGGCACCACCGCGACTTCCGCCACGGTCAACTTCCTGACCCCGATCCTTGACGGCGCCACCGATTACTTCTCGGTGGAGGATCTGATCACCCTGACTGCGCCGCCAACCGTCACCCCAACCCCGGAGCCGGCCAGCCTGGCGATTCTCGGCGCAGGCCTTGTCGGTCTGGGCCTGCTGCGTCGCCGTCGGGCGTAATACCGCCTGTTGCAGCCGCCTGGACGTCCTGACACGATCGTCAGGATGTCCTCGCGGCAACGGAAGAATACTCTATGTGAAACGGGCGGCAGCCAATCGGTTGCCGCCCGAATAGCTTGTTTCAGCCCTCTGCTACCAACCCGCGGAATGGCTGACCCTTGTGCGACCGTCATGGCCGGCCCTGTGCCGGCCATCCACGGCTTTACCGGCCACGAGAAAGCCGTGGATGCCTGG
>JAYTXR010000212.1:0-11245 GCA_043742865.1 Acetobacteraceae bacterium | reverse complement strand
CTAAAGACCTACCGCGTGCCGAAGGGTGGCACCAAGGGCAATGGGCTGCCCGCCCCGGTCGGTCCGGTGATTGCTGGGCACGAGCCGTGCGGCATCGTTGCGGCGATCGGCCCCGGCGTCACCGAGGCACAGGCAAAAATCGGCCAGCGTGTCATGGTGCACCATTATATCGGCTGCACCGTCTGCGGCCATTGCCGCACCGGCTGGGCGCAACTGTGCCAGGAAACCACGATCAAGGTTTATGGCGCCTCCAACCATGGCGGCCACGCCAAATACATGCTGGTGCCGGCGAGCACTCTGGTGCCGCTGCCCGACGAGCTGACGTTCGAGGCGGGGGCCGCGATTTCCTGCGGTACCGGCACCGCCTACGGCGCGCTGCGACGGATGAATATCTCCGGCAACGACGTGATCGCGATCTTCGGTCAGGGTCCGGTCGGGCTGTCGGGCACGCAGCTTGCCGCTGCGATGGGCGCGCGGGTGATCGCGTTGGATATCAGCCCGGAGCGTCTTGCCCGCGCCACGGAGTTCGGCGCCTGGGCGACGGTCGATCCGCGCTCGAACGATCCGGTCGGCGCGATCAAGGAATTGACGCATGGCCGCGGCGCGGACCTGACCCTGGACACGTCATCCTCGTCCGAGGCGCGGCTGCAGGCGATCCGCAGCACGAAGGTATGGGGCACGATGTGCTTCGTCGGCGAAGGCGGCGACGTGAAGATCGATGTCAGCCCCGATATCCTGCGCAAGCAGCTGACGATCATCGGATCGTGGACGTTCTCCCATTCCGGCCAGGCCGAATGCGCGCGGTTCGTGGTCGAGCGCGGGATCGACCTGGACAAGCTGTTCACCGATCGGTGGAAGCTGGAGCAGGCCGACGAGGCCTACAAGCTGTTCGATCAGCAGAACACCGGCAAGGGTGTTTTCCTGATGTAGCCAATGCCGGCATTGGCAATGCTGGCATTGGGCGTGCGGGTTCGCTAGGCTTTGCCCAATGCCAGGGTTCCAATGATGGAGGGTTCAAATATCCGATCTGCAAGGCGGCTGTTTGTGCGGCAAAGTCCGCTATAAAATCTCCGCCGATCCGGTGTTTTCCGGGGTCTGCCACTGCACATCCTGTCAGAAGGGCACGGGGTCGGCGTTCAGCGTCGTGCTCGCCGTGCCCAGCCCCGGCGTCGCGGTGACCGGAGCGTTAACCGCCTATGTCGGCAAAGGCGACAGCGGCAAGGACATCACCAAGCGCTTTTGCCCCAATTGCGGATCGCCGATCAGCAGCGAGGCGGAGCTGATGCCGAACGTCACCATGATCGAAGTCGGCACGCTGGACGATCCCTCGGCGGTGACGCCGGGAATGCACATCTACTGCCGCAGCAAGATGGACTGGATGGTCATTCCCGAAGGCGTCGGGCAGTTCCCGACGATGCCGACCGGGCCCGGATAGCGGCGCCGCCTACTCCGCCGCGGAACGCAGTTCCGGTGTATCGCACCCGGTCGCGCAGCAGCGGCCAGGCTGGTGGTTGCCCAGTTGGCGGTTTCGGGTGATCTTGCGGTCGGGGTCGGCCAGCACGCCGCGGTCCAGCAGGCGTTCGACCAGATCCACCTTGTCGCCGATCGGGTAGTTGCGGAAAATCTCGCGCTTCATCGCCTCGGGGCTGCCGCCGCCATGCAGCGAGATCATGCTCATCCAGCCCGCGGTATTGGACGCGGTCAGGTCCTCCATCATGCGCGCGACCTCGATCCGCTTGTCGTAGGGAATGTCCGACCGCGCGCCCAGCACGGCGGCCAGGCTGGCGGCGGTGTGCGGGTTGTGGTCCTCGTCGGGACCCGGAAGTGCCACCACCAGGCCGCCGCTGACGTAATGCGCGAGCCGGTGCATGTCATAGATCTGGGTCGCCAGCAGCAGTTTCCCCACATTGGCGAACACCGTATCGGGCATCACCGCGCCCGAAGGATCGGCGGCGGCGTAAACCGAGGAAGCAACACCGCAGGCGTAAAACCCCTCGACGATCTTGATCAGCTCCACCATCGCATCGCGCATATGGCTGTGAACGTCGAAATCGAGGCCATTGGCCTCGGTCATCAGCGCGCCGGCGCCGATCAGCAGATCGCCGAAACCGGCGCGCGCACCGATGCAGCTATGACGATGATGCGACGCATAGGTCTGCGTAAGGAAACCCGACTGGTCCCACTCGCCGGCCAGGAACACCTTTTCATCGGGAACGAACACCTTGTCGAACAGCACCACGCCGGTGGACTGGCCATATTTGGCGGAGAATTTCGCCGCCGCCTCCCCGGGCCGGCCGGCCGGGCGGGAGACGATGGTGATGCCCTCCGCGTCCACCGGCACCGCGCAGCAGACCGCGAACGCCGCATCCGCCTCGCCCATGGCGCGGCAGGGCATGACCAGGAAACCGTGCATATACGGCGCGCCGGTGACGATGGCCTTGACGCCGGAAATCACGATGCCGCCCGGGCGGCGCTCGACGATATGCACATAGGCATCGGCATTGGCCTGCTGGTGCGGCTTCAACGACCGGTCGCCCTTGCCGTCGGTCATCGCCACCCCCAGCGTCAGGTCGCCGTCCTGGACTTCCTCCAGATAGTTTTGAAACCGCGCATGATAATCGGTGCCGTGCATCGCATCGGTGCGAAAGCTGGCCTGATGGATGGCGTTCAGACCGTCCTGCGTCAAATAGCGCTGGGCACAGCCGGATTCCTGACACAGCAGCCGAACCGCCTCCAGCTTGCTCAGCAGATCGCGGTCGTTGCGGTTGATATGCAACATTCGGTTGACCTCGCGCCCGGTCGATTGTTCGGTGGCGATCATCAGCGGGCGCAGTTCCGGGCGCAGCGCGAAATCATAGGTGACGCCGACCGCGGCGATGCCCGGCGCCAGACTGGGCGCATCGGCGACGCTTTCCACCGCCTGACCGTTGACGAACACGCGGGGCTTGTAGGCGCGCAGCGACTCACGAAAACCGGCGGCGGAATACATCAGGCAGCCCTCCAAACTTCGCCCTCGCGCACGGCGAGGCCCTCGTTTTGCAGCTTCAGCAAATGGGCCAGCACGTTGCGTTCGGCGGCACGGCGCAGGCGCGGATCGATCTGCGAATACAGCGCGTTCATCAAGGTAAGCGTGTCGGCACCGCCCTTGGCAAGCTCGTCCGCTAGTGCTGCTTCGCGCGCTTGCCGATGGCGCAGCAGGTCGCGCACCAAATCATGCGGGGCAGGCAGCTTGGGGCCATGTCCCGGCAGGAAGATTTCGTCGTCGCGGTCGAGCAGCAGCTTCAGGCTGTCGAAATACTGCCCCATGTCGCCGAGTGGCGGGCTGACGACAGAGCTGGACCAGGACATCACATGATCGGCGGAGAACAGGATTTTGGTGCCGTCCTGTCCGGTCATCGCCAGGCAGATATGATCGGCGGCGTGGCCGGGGGTGTGGATGGCGGTCAGGCCGGCGATCGCCTGGCCATCCTCGAGCCGGATGTCGGGGGTGAAGCCGGGATCGGCGCTGTCCTTGAAGCCAGCAGTCGGCGCGCCGGTGGCGGCTTTCAGCGCCGGGACGGCGCCTATATGGTCGTGATGGGTGTGGCTGATCAGGATCAGTTTCACCCGGTCGCCGACGGCGTTCAGAATATCCTGCACATGCGCCAAGCTGTCGGGGCCGGGATCCAGCACCGCGAGACCGTCCGGGGTGTCGATCAGATAGGTGTTGGTGCCGTGATAGGTCATCGGGCCAGGGTTTTTCGCAATGATGCGGCCGATGCCGGGCAGCACTGGCAGAACGGCGCCGCGGGCCGGCTCGGGTTCGGTCAGGAAGGCCATGACTGTTCGGTTCCGTTGTTGGTTCTACCGGTTTTTATCCGATTTCGCCGGGATCGTCACGCCAGCTCCGCAGGATCGTCACGCCAGCTCCGCATCTGCGGACATGCAGACCGCACCCTCATGGTCTCGGGTTTCCAGCATCAGCTTTCCCGCCCCCTGCAAGCCGGGCGCGTCCCATCCGATCACCTGCAGCGGGTTCTGGTGAAACGCCGGGCGGCGGCCACGGAAGTTGAATTTACGCAACTTCGCGCCGGGGCGATGCCGGCGAACCAAATCGGCCAGCCAGGTGGCCTGCAGCGGGCCGTGCACGATCAGGCCGGGATAGAACTCCTCCCGCGTCACGTAGTCCAGATCGTAATGGATGCGATGGCCGTTCGCGGTCAGCGCAGAATAGCGGAACAGCACCACCGGGTTGGGGTGCTCGGCATGGCCGAAATGCCCGCCCGGCGGCGGGGCAGCCGGCTCGGCCGGCTTGACCGCGGCCCCCTCGCCGCCGCGATAGACGATGTCGTGCTCCTCCTCGATCGCCAAGCCGGCCGGGCCGGAGATGCGATGACGCACGGTTACGAACACCAGCCGTCCCGAGCCGCCGGATTTTTCATCGATCTTCAGGATTTCGCTGACCCGGGTGACGGCCTCGCCGGCGTGCAGATCGGCCTCGAACCGCACCCGCCCGCCGGCCCACATGCGCCGCTGCAGATCGTGCACCGGCGGCAGGAAGCCGCCGCGCCTGGGATGCCCATCCGGGCCCAGCGCATGTGCCGGGGCCCATTCCTGGAACAGCATCCAATGGGCCAGCGGCGGCAACACCCCGTTCGGCGACAATTCCGCCTCGGGCACGTCCAATGTCGCCGCCAGGCCGCGGATCAGCAGCGGCCAGACCGTATCCTGATGGGTCTCGGTCTTGCCGACAAAGCTTGCATAGGTCATCGCGGATCGTCCTTTTGCGCAGCGCCCGGCCAGACTGCCGCCAGTCGGCGGAAAGTGCCATAGAGCGGCGATGGAGCCAGCCGAATACGCAGCCATGGACGCCGCCGAGGACCGCATGTGGTGGTATCGCGCTTTGCATGCGCGGCTGCTGGCAGCGTTGGACGGGGTCAACGGACCGGTGCTGGACGCCGGCTGTGGCACCGGTGGGCTGTTGGCCGCGCTGCGGACGCACCGGCCGGATTTGCAGCTGGTCGGCGTGGAATGGGCGGCGATGGCGGCTATTCGGGCGGCCGCGAAATCGGCAGCGCCTCTGGTGCGCGGTAGCATCAATACCCTGCCCTTCGCCGATGGCAGTTTCGCCGCCGTGGTCAGCGCCGACGTGCTGTGTCACGCCGCGGTGCGGCCGGACGCCGCGCTGGCCGAGCTGCGCCGCGTGCTGCGCCCAGGCGGGCGGCTGGTGGTGAATCTGCCGGCCTTCGGCTGGCTGCTGTCCGCGCATGACCGCCAGGTGCATAACGCCCGCCGGGTGAATGCCGGCGCGCTGGCGGCATCCTTGGAGCGAGCCGGTTTTTCCGCCATCCGCACCCGCTACTGGAACGGGCTGCTGCTGCCGCTGATGGTGGCGCGGCGCAAACTGCCAGGGCCTGGCGAACGTTCCGACGTTGCCGCTTTTTCGCCATGGCTGGATGCCACATTATACGCGATCACCGAGATCGAGCGCCGCTTGCCGGTCCGCCTGCCCGCGGGAGGCTCCGTGTTCGCCACCGCAATTCGGATATAACCAAACGATGAACGACATGGATGTCCCGCTGCCGCACGAGCTTCCCGCGCCTGTTTCATCCGCCGGATCGGAGGGGATAGGGCTTTCGATCGTCGTGCCGGTTTATCGCGGCGCCGCCTCCATCGGGCGGCTGGTGGCGGCGCTGTCGCAATTGCGGCCGGCCGGCGGGATCGAACTGGTGCTGGTCAATGATGGCAGCCCCGACAACTCCGGAAATGTCTGCCGAGAGCTGGTCCGGACCGCATCGATCCCGCTGACCTATATCGAGCACGCGCGCAATTACGGCGAGCACAACGCGGTAATGACCGGCCTGCGCGCGGCGCGCGGGGAGTATGTGATCACCATGGACGACGATTTGCAAAACCCGCCGGAGGAAGTGATACGGCTGTATGACCACGCCAGGCTGGGCAACTGGGACGTGGTCTATACCCGCTATGCCGACAAGCAACATGCCGGCTGGCGCAATCTGGGTAGCCGATTCGCTAACAAGGTGGCGGACTGGCTGCTCGACAAGCCGCGTGGGCTGTATCTTTCCTCGTTCCGCTGCATGTCGGCGCTGGTGGTTCGGGCGGTGACGGAATACCAGGGGCCGTATCCCTATGTCGACGGGCTTATCATGCAGGTGACCCAGCGCATCGACAGCATCGAGGTCCGGCATCTGCCGCGTGCGGAGGGATTGTCCAACTACAATCTGCGCCGTCTGGTGCGGCTCTGGCTCAATTTGGCGACCAGCTTCTCGTTGGCACCGCTGCGGGTCGCGATCTTCGCCGGTGCGGGAATGGCGGCATTGGGCACGATCGGCGCGGTGGCGGTGATCACGGAGGCATTGATGACCCGCAACACGCCGTCCGGCTGGGCCTCGACGATGACCGTGCTGCTGCTGGTCGGCGGGGTGCAGTCGATGATTCTGGGCGTGCTCGGCGAATATGTCGGCCGCACCTTCCTGTCGGCGAACGGCAAGCCGCAGGCCACCGTGCGCCGAATGGAGCGAAACCCGGCCGCCACTTCCCAGCGGGAACGCAGTTGACCTTGTACTGGGCAATGCTGGCTGGCGCGATCGCGATCAGCATGGCCGGGCAGACGCTGCTGAAAGCCGGCGCCGGGGCGGCCGATTTCATCGCCCAGCTGCAGGACTGGCGCACGATGCTGGGGCTGTTGCTGTATGGGGGCTCGGCGATGCTGTATATCGTGGCCTTGCGGCGCATCCCGATGTCGGTGGCGCTGCCATTCACCGCCATCTCCTACATCGCCGCGGCGCTGATCGGGCATTACGCGTTCGCCGAACCGCTCGGTGCGATGCATCTGTCCGCGATCGGCCTGATCGCGCTGGGGGTGGTGCTGCTGGCGTTCGCGTAGGGCCAGGTTGAGGCTCTGCCCCAATCTTCCTTACCGGCCGCGGCCGAAGGCGGCGAAGTTTTGGCTGGGGGGTGCGAAGGCGCGGAAGTGATCGTTGCCCTGGATGATTTCGACGTAGCCAGAACGGGAGAACGCGGCGAAGCCGGAATTATAGACCGGGATCGATTGCGCCTGCATTGGCCGCTCCCACACCGCCATCACGCGGCGCTGGTATTGCGCGCCCAAATCCGGCGTCTGCGAATGATAGAAGGCGGTCGCCTGTGGCCAGCTGATGGTGCGGGCATACAACTCGTTCAGGAAGCGCGCGGCGTAGTGGGCATTGATGCGGGGATCGAATGCCTGGTCCAGGGTCGGGAAGGCGTTCGGATGGTGCATCAGATTGACCTGCAGGCAGCCGACATCGATCGACATCACGCCGCGCGATTGCAGCGCTTTCACCGCCGCGATCGCCTGGGCCTTGGAATCAAAGAAATACCCTTCGCCTTCGGCGTTGATGGTCCAGGGCCACGGCGTGCGCTGGCCGGTCTGTTTATCCAGCCGCCCGCTTTCCACCACGGCGATCGCCTCCAGCAGGCGGGCAGGAAGGCGGCTGGAGGTTTCGGCCGACACGATGGCGGGGCGGCAG
Source organism: Acetobacteraceae bacterium (assembly GCA_043742865.1). GTDB lineage: Bacteria > Pseudomonadota > Alphaproteobacteria > Acetobacterales > Acetobacteraceae > PALSA-911. The sequence continues at coordinate 3,734 of JAYTXR010000212.1, read as the reverse complement.
AGCTGGTTGGCGGGGATGGCGGGCGGGGCGGCGTGGGAGGGCAATGCGGCAACGGCGAGCAGGAGACCGAGGAGAGACCGCTGCCACGCAGACCGCATTAACAAAATTCCTTTTATAATCAGTATACTACTCGACGAATTACATTTGTAACCGATAGGCAGAGGGTACGACCCTTGTGTCCTATACCATGATAAAGGGCGCGCTGAGGACGTTTCCGGTCACATCCGCGGGAGCAGCCGCATTCAGTAAAAGAAAAAATGCAGCAAGATCGCCATTGCCGCCACAACCAGCAGCGCGAGCAGTATCTGACCAAGGCGCGGCAGCCCGGATCGCGGTTGGTCGCGGCCGGCGGAGATGCGCCAACCGGTGTCGGACTTGCCCGATTCGGCATTGGAAACGCTGAGCCCGATATCCGCGCCAAGTCCAAACGGCTTCTGAACTCGCCCCCTCATGACATCCCCCTTTTGCTGGTTGGCTGCCGAGCCGCCACCATGAGCCGGATCAAGCGTAAAACGCAAACCTTCCTGCGAGGTTTCCAAAGCCGAGCTATCGATCCAACCAGATATCCTCATAGCGCCAGCCATTATAGATGCTGTTGACCATCACCGACACATTCTTGACGTAAGGTTGCCAGCAGAAGCCGGCCACGGAATGAAAGATGATCGGCCGTGCCACGTCTTCGGCCAGTTGGCGCTCGATATCCCAGACGATCGCGCGACGTTTGCCTGGGTCGGTTTCCATCGATTGGCGGTCAAATTCTTTTTCCAGCTTCGGGTTGCAGTAGTTTGTATAGTTGCGCAGCGACCCGCAGGCGTAGTTCTCATAGAAATGCTGATCGGGATCATCGACCGAGCTGCCGGTCGCGTTCACCCCGATACTGTAATCCTTGCGGAACACGCGATTGTAGAACAGCGTAGTATCCACCACATCCAGTTCGCCATCAATATAGATTTCCTTCATCTGATCCACCATGATCAGCGCGGGGTCGCGAAAGGTCGGGATATCGCGGGTGAAAACTTTTACCTTCAAGCGCTTATCCGGCCCATAGCCGAGCTTGCGCAGGATGGCCCGAGCTGCCTCGCGGTTCTTTTTCACATCGGACCCATAGCTGAACAGGGTTTCGCGCTGCGCATCGGGCAGGCCCCAGATGCCGGCGGGCGGCGGCAGCATCGTGCCGCCGATCTGGTCCTGCCCTTCGCTGAGGATGTCGACGAAGGATTTTCGGTCGATCGTCAATGCCACAGCGCGGCGCAGTTCGGCGTTGTCGAACGGCGGGGCGTCGCGGTTGAGGATCAGGTTGGTGCTAACATTGCTCGGGCGCAGGACGCATTGGGCGGACGGGGCCTGCGCGCGGATGTCACGCAGGCCCGAGACGGTGATATCGGTCGGGTAGGTCATGTCGAATTTGCCGGCGATGAACGCGAGCAGCCTCGTGCTGCGGCTGGGGATGATGCGGTATTCGATGCCGTCCAGATACGGCAGGCCGGACTTCCAGTAATCCGGGTTGCGGGTCAGACGAATGACTTCGTTACGTCGGAACTCAACGAACTTGAACGGCCCGGTGCCGATCGGCTGGCTGCGCATTGCGTCGAATGTTACATGGCAGGGATAGACCGGCGACCATCCGGCGGCCAACAGGGCGATGAAGGCGGGCTGCGGGCGCTTCAGGTGGAAACTGACTTCCAAAGGGCCGTTCACGGTGATCTTGTCGAGATTGGTGAACCAGGCCTGGCGCGGGCTTTTACGGATCTTGCCGGGGTCGAGGCCGGCGACCGTGTCCCAGGTGCATTTCACGTCGGCCGAGGTGAACGGTTTGCCGTCGTGAAATTTAACGCCGTCGCGCAGGGTGAAGGTAAGCTGGGTGTGACTGTCGTTCCAATGCCAGGCGGTGGCCAGCTCCGGCACGATCGCGGACAGACTGTTCTGCGCAACGTGCTGATCGTAGATGACCAGATTGTTGTACAGAGGCATGAACGGGATGACGACGGAGGCGGTCGCCTCCTCCTGGATGGAGGGGCTGGGCGGGCTGTCGATATGCTCGATCGTCAGGATGCCGCCGTGTTTGGGCGATGCGTTCTCGGCCTGAGCTGAGCTGCAAACCAGCGCCAGGGCGCAAACCACCGCGGGCCACAGCGTGACAAAATCTGGACGCATGTTTTTCCTTCCTACGAATAATCGCTGCAAATCTGGCATCGCCAGAAGCAACGCGGAGGGGGAGGGTTCGCTAAATCGGCTGGGTTATTTTGCTTCGGTGCCTGACATCCTTCACTCTGCAGCTGGGTGCGAGTCTGTCCGACTGGATAGAAAACAAAAGGCGCGGGCCTTGCGGACCGCGCCTTCACCGATACTCTGATATTGTTGAAATCAGGCGCGGCGTCGGGTCAAAGCAAGCCCCAGCAAGCCGACGCCCAGCATCGCCAACGTCGCAGGCTCCGAAGTGGTCGCTGCGGGCACGTCGATAGAGAAGGCCGTGCCGATGGATCCGTTTGGTGAAGACTGAGTGAACGTCAAGCTGAAATCGGCCAAATCTGGAACCATCAGCCTGCCCATGCTGTCGGCGATTAGTTTACCGGCGAAAGCGAGGCCGATGTTGCCGTCCACCTTCGATGTCACCTTCTCCGAGATAAACGAGAACAGGTAGGAGCCAAGGGTAACGTTAACTGGTACCACCAAAGGGCCGGTGAAAACGCTGAAGACGGTTTGACTTAGGGTAATCGGAGACCCCGTGAAAAAACCCACGTTCACCGATCCACCATGGCTCGTCAATAAGTTATTCGGGGATCCTAAATACGGGTCTGTGGCACTAAATACGCGTCCTGGGTTTTTGATTGTGATCGAGGTTGTCCCGATACCGATAAGATAAGTACCGTGGGACGTGGCCTTGGTTCCGCCGAATGCACCGGAAAACGAGCCATTGGGAGCAGTCATGAGAATCGGTCCAGCCTGCGCCGATCCGATCGCGAGCCCGCTCAGAACGGTCACAGATAAGAGTAATTGCTTCATAACATTTCCTAACACTACGTCTGGCATTTCATTCGGACTCAAAGTCACTATTTCATGCCCATTAAAGTCGATTTACGCCCGAATGGCAACCTCGGAAAACAAGCACCACCCTCAGAAATGTAGAAGGTGATAAGACATCGGCCGTTAGTAACCTATCAGGCCATCAGCAGATGAAAAATCTAGCTTCTTTATTAAGGAATTTAGCACGGGCGGTAAACGTTAATCCACCACGGGCCAATTCGTAACGTCACGATCATGTGAGGGGTTAGGCACGGCCTTAAACAATGCGCCCTTTAGAAGGTCGTTTTCAACAGCGATCAGCCGCGGCGTCGAACAAGTCCAAAGCCGAGCAGGCCGATCCCGAATAGAGCTATGCCGGCAGGTTCTGGAACGAGGCTTAGGTTTGGCGGCGTATCAATCGAAAACGCAGTACCTATAGAGGCGGTTGGAGAAGACTGGGTAAAGGTCAGGCTAAAGTCCGCCGGCGCCGGGGTCGTCAATCTACCAACGGTATCGGTAGTAAGATTCCCAAGGAACAGCAGCCCGATATTGCCATCGGTCTTGGAAATAACTGATTCAGAGGTGAACGAAAACGTGTAACTGCCGAAAGTAACGTCAAACAAAACTGGGCCATTGACAATGGCTAATGTGGACATGCTGATATTAATCGGTGAGCCGACAAATAAATCCGCAGTTACAGATCCTCCATTCACATCCACCATATTATTCAG
>JAYTXR010000211.1:0-2162 GCA_043742865.1 Acetobacteraceae bacterium | reverse complement strand
GTCGAGCCGCAGGCCCGCATCCAGCAGGGCCGTGGCCACGACGCCGATCGGGTGGTTCCAGACATAGGTCGTGGTGTTGGTCAGCGCGGCGGTTTCGTTTACGTAGTCCTTGACCGTCTCGAATTGCAGCGGCTCGGTGGCAAAGAACGGCGCGTAAAAACCTGGCATCCCATCGGCGGTTTTCGCCAGATCGTCGAACACGCAGGCCGCCGGGTGCGCCTCCGCCAGATAGAGCCGGCCGCCGGGTTTCAGGAAGAACGCGACAATCCGCGCCCATTCCCGGATGTCCGCCAGCCAGATAATCGCGCCCCAGGTGACATAGACAAGGTCGAAACCGCCGGGCTCCGGGATCGCCGCCCGCGCGTCATACAGATCGGCCTCCACGAAGCGGGCGCGATCCGCCAGACCGAGTTCGTCAGCCAGAAGGCGTGCCGCGGCAATCGCGGGAGGGGAAAAATCGAGGCCGGTCACGTCGGCGCCGCGCTGCGCCAGGATCAGGCTGTCGCGGCCGAAATGGCATTGCAGATGCACCACCCGCAGTCCCGCGACCGGGCCGAGTTCGGCCTGCTCGATCGCGTTCAGCCGGCTGGTGCCGGCGCGCAGCGCGGCCAGATCGTAGCCGCCGGGGGCCAGATGAACGCCGACCCGCTCGTCCCAGCAGGCGCGGTTGGCCCGCTTCCACTCTGCCTCGGCCATGGCCGTACCCCCTGTCATCCGTTCGATTGCAGTTGTTTGATTTCAGTCTGGCGAAAAACACCTTATCCTGGATCGCATGGCCAAGAACATTGCCCGTCTAGTCGACCAGCCGCCGCCGGATATCGCCGAGCTGATCGCCGCACATCCGAACCTGTCCATGCATGCCATGGACGGGCTGCTGATGGACGGGGTGCCGCTGAACGCGGTCGCCGATGCGCTGGGCACGCCCACCTGGGTGATCTCGGCACCCAGCCTGCGCGCGCGCTACCGCACGATGGCCCACGCTCTGTCCCAGGCCGGGCTCGACGCGCATATCCACTACGCGGTGAAAGCCAACGACCATCTGGCAGTGCTGGCCCTACTTGGCGCCGAGGGCGCCGGGGCGGACGTAGTCAGCGAGGGCGAATTGCGCCGCGCCCGGCTGGCCGGCATCGCGCCGGCCAACATCGTGTTCTCCGGTGTCGGCAAGACCCTGCCCGAACTCGGTCTGGCGCTGTCCGAGGGCATCGCCCAGATCAATGTCGAAAGCGCGGAAGAACTGGCAATGCTCTCCGCCGTTGCCACCGAAGCGGGGCGCGTGGCACGGGTGGCGTTGCGGGTGAACCCCGATGTTGACGCCGGCACCCATGCCAAGATCAGCACCGGGCGGGCGCGCGACAAGTTCGGCATCGCCTATAGCGACGCCGCTGCCCTGTATGCCTATGCGGGCACCCTGCCCGGCATCCACCCGGTCGGCCTGGCGGTGCATATCGGCAGCCAGATCTTGTCGGTGGCACCCTATCGCGCCGCCTATGCCCGCATCGCCGAGTTGGTCGGCGCGCTGCGCGCCGCCGGCCAGGTGGTTGAGAGCGTGGATTGCGGTGGCGGCCTCGGCATCGGCTATGCCGGGGAGCCCGGCGGCAACCCAGCCGCGCTGGCCGGCGCCATCCGCGCCAGCCTGCACAATATGGGCCTGCGGCTGATGGTCGAGCCTGGCCGTTGGCTGGTCGGCCCGGCCGGCGTGCTGCTGGCCAGCGTGGTGCTGCACAAGCAGGCCAGCGGCGCGCGCTTCGTCGTGCTGGACGCGGCGATGAACGACCTGATCCGTCCGGCGATGTACGAGGCCTATCATGGCATCGTGCCGCTATCGGCGGTCGATGCGCAGCGCCTCGCCTCGCCTGCCGATGTGGTCGGCCCGGTCTGCGAGAGCGGCGATACCTTCGCCCGCGGCCGCGCCCTGCCACCCTTGGCCGCCGGCGCGCGCGTCGCGATCCTGGATGCCGGCGCCTATGGCGCGGTAATGAGCTCCACCTACAACGCCCGCCCGCTGGCGGCCGAGGCGATGCTGGACCCGGCCGCAGGGCCGCACGGGTTTTCGGTGATCCGGCAGCGGCAGAACCTGTCCGAGCTTTGGGCGCGGGAGATCGTGCCGGACTGGCTTAGATGAGCCTGGAGTTACCGCGCGGGCTAAGTTTACGCCGCGCCGC
>JAYTXR010000210.1:0-6671 GCA_043742865.1 Acetobacteraceae bacterium | reverse complement strand
CATCTCTGTCAGCCGCCGGGGTCGAACATCGCGGAAACATCGCAGACGCAACCAGCACCCCCCATCAGCCGGTAGTCTTATCCCGGGCCTGCCAAGCCTCGAACACCAGGCACAATATCTCGAACAGCAGCGAGGCGGCGTTGAACGCGGTGATCGTTCCGGGATCGAAGGACGGCGCCACCTCGACCAGGTCGGCGCCGACGAAATCGAGGCCGCGCAGGCCGCGCAACAGGCGCAGCGCCTCGATCGCGGTGAGGCCGCCGGCCTCCGGCGTGCCGGTGCCCGGCGCGTGCACGGGGTCTAGGCTGTCGATGTCGTAGGTCAGATAGGTGGGACCGTCGCCGATCACGCGGCGGGCCTCGGCCACGGCATAGGCCCAGCCGCGGTCCTGGAATTCGTCCATGGTCAGCACCCGCATGCCGGATCGCTGGCTGAAGCCCCACATGTCCGGGTCGTTGGTGGTGCCGCGGATGCCGATCTGGATGACGCGGGTGGGGTCCAGCAGGCCCTCCTCCACCGCGCGGCGGAACGGGGCGCCGTGGTGAAAACGCGAGCCCAGATAGTCGTCGCCGGTATCGCAATGGGCGTCGATATGGACCATGCCCAAAGGCTGGCCCGCCAGGGCGCGCAGGATGGGCAGAGAAATGGAGTGGTCGCCGCCGACCGAGATCGGCACCACGCCTGCCTCGACCACCGATTGCAGGAAGGTTTGGATTTCCCCGAGCGCGCCCCGCAGCTCGTAGGGCTGCTCGATCCAGGCATCGCCGAGGTCGCGCACACGGGCGCCGGCGAACGGCATGGCCCCGGTGGTGCCATGAATGCGCCGCAGCAGGCTGGACTGATCGCGCACCGCGCGCGGGCCATGCCGGGCGCCCGAGCGGTTGGTGACGCCGCCGTCGAACGGGATGCCGATCAGTCCGATATCGGCCTCGGCCAGCGCCTGCGTGTACGGGGTGCGGAAAAACGTGGAAATGCCGGTGAAGCGGGGCTGGGCCTGGGGATCGGCGAGTTCGGGGTAGCGGGTGGGCTGTTTGATCGCCATGGATTTACCCTGACCTTCCCCGTTCCGCGGTGCGGTTTATGGTACAGGCGAAGGCTGGGCGGATTCAGGCGCCGGCGCAATCGGCGCCGGCTGGCGCACGAACAGCAGCGCCAGGAAGGCGGCGCCGGTCAACGTCCCCGATAGGAGCAGCGCATAGAGCGGTCCGCCACGGTCCAACACCACGCTGAACAGCAGCGGCGCGCCGCCCTGCAGGATGCGCGCCGGGGCGGCCAGCAATCCGGTGCGCAGGCCATAACCGGCGGCGCCGAACAGCGCCAGCGGCAGAGTACCGCGGGCGATCGTCAGCAGGCCGTTGCCGCCGCCATGCAGCAGCGTGAACAGCATTGCCGCCGGGGCGCCGAAGATTGCCAGGCACAGCGCGGCAATCGGATGCGCCACCGCCGCCAGCCGGGCGGAGACCAGCGGCGAGACGTGGCGCAAAAAAATGAATTCGATCAACCGCGCGCCGACCTGCGCCGGGCCATACAGGGCAGCGGCCGCCACGGCAGCAGCCGGCGCGGCCCCCAGCGCTTCCAGCAACCGGGGCAGATGCGCCGCCATGGCCGCCGAAACGAACCAGCAGGCGGCGAACACGAAGCCGAGCACGATCATCGTCCCCGACATCGGCGCAGCTTCCTGGGCGGGGGTCGCGTGGGCCGTAGCGGGTAGCGCTTTCGGCACCAATAACCGGTTCAGCGGCAGGCCGAGCAGAAGATGCAGCGCCGCCCAGACCAGACAGGCGCCGCGCCAGCCAAATTCGTCGATGAACAGCGCGCTGGCCGGCCAGCCGACCGTGCTGGCGAAACCGGCGAACAGCGTGATGCCGGTGATCGCGTTGCGGGCCTCGCGGCCATACAGCCCGGCGACCGTGGCAAAGGCCGCTTCATACAGGCCATAGCCCATGCCGATGCCGATCACGGTCCAGGCCACAGCCAGCCCGGCAATGCCGGAGGCCGCCGACAGCAGCGCCAGACCCGCCGCGAACACCAGATTGGTGCTGGCCAGAACATCGCGCCCGCCATGCCGGTCGATCCGCCGCCCGGCGGCGGGGCCGAGCAGGCCCGACAGCAGCAGCGCCGCCGAGAAGATGCCGAAAAACCAAAGGCGGGAGAGATGGAGGGTTTCGCAGATCGGATCGGCCAGCACCGCTGGAAGGTAATAGCTCGATCCCCAGGCCAGCGTCTGGGTCAGGCCGACCGTGGTGACCACGACGCCGCGCCGGGCCCGCCACCCGCCGGCTTCAGCCATGCGGCGGGTTCGCCAGCAGGTTCAGTACGCGCTCGGCCGGCCGGCACAGCCGCACGAAGTCGGCGGTGACGACGATCGGCCGGTTGATCAGGATCGGATGCGCCAGCATGAAATCGAGCAGCTCGTCCTCGGTCCATTTGGGATCGCTGAGGCCGAGTTCGCCGTACGGGGTTCCTTTCTCGCGCAGCAGCGCGCGCGCCGGGATCGCCATGGCGGCGAGCAGCTCGACCAGCCGCGCCCGGCTCGGCGGAAATTTCAGATATTCAATGATTTCTGGCTCTTGCCCGCTCTGGCGGATCAGCGCCAGGGTGTTGCGCGACGTGCCGCAATTCGGATTGTGATAGATCGTGATGGTCATAGCCTCGCCTCCGCGCTCAGGGGAATGGCCGCATTTTTCGGCGGTCGCAGCAACCAGCCGGTCAGGGTCAGCGCACATAATGCGCCGGCTATCTGGGCGCCGACAAAACCCGGAAGATCGACGGGCCGGATGCCGGAGAACGTGTCGGTCAGGGACCGCGCGATTGCCACCGCCGGGTTGGCGAACGAGGTCGAGGCGGTGAACCAATAGGCCGCGGTGATATAAAGACCGACCAGCCAGGGCACCGCCGACTGGGCAAAGCGGATGCCGGCGAGGATGGTAATCAGCAGCCCGAAGGTGGCGACCCATTCGGCGAACCACTGCGCGCCGCCGGTGCGAATATGCTGGGAGGCCGCAAGGACCGGCAGCACGAACATCAGATGCGCCGCGATCGTGCCGGCAATTCCGCCGACAATCTGCGCCGCCGCATACAGCATCGCGTCCCGCCGATCGAGATCACCCTTGATGGCGAAGACCAGCGACACCGCTGGGTTGAAATGCGCCCCCGAGATGGGCCCGAGAATGGTGATCAGCACCACCAGCATCGCCCCCGTGGCGATCGTGTTGCCGAGCAGCGCCAGGGCGATGTCTTTCGTCAGGGTCTGCGCCATGATGCCTGAGCCGACGACGGTCGTGACCAGCAGCGCGGTCCCGAGCGCTTCGGCCGCCAGCCGCCGCCGGAGATCGAAATTCACCATCATCCGGCCTTCGGCGCCCAGCAGGCCGGAATGGCGCAGGAGGCTACGTCGCCCTGGCAGCAATTCTCAGTAAGGTAGGCCAGCAATCGGTTCATCGTGGCATAGGATGCCGCATAGATCAGCGACCGCCCTTCCCGATGAAACGTGACCAGGCCGGCGTGTTTGAGCTGGTTCAGATGGAACGACAGCGTGGCGCCCGGCAGGCCGAGCCGGTCGCCGATCCGGCCGGCCGACAATCCGTCGACGCCGGCCTGCACCAGCAGCCGAAACACCTCCAGCCGAGAGACCTGCGCGAGCGCAGCCAGGGCAATCACGGCATCCGTCTTTTCCATTATTCCAAATTAATGGAAATATCGACAATGTCAATCGCCAACCCGGCAGTCGCCAACACCGGATGGACGGCCGGCCCGGCATCGCCCAAACTATTCCGGCTCTTTTCCCGAGTGCGACCGCCGAGGACCTTTCATCTTGGACAGACTGACCGGCATGAACGATTGGCTGGTGCGCCAGGGGCGGCTGACGCGCGACAATACGACTTTACTGGCGCAGTTCTGCGAACAGCTGTTGCGCCAGGACCTGAAACTGGCCAGGTGCTGGCTGCATATCCGCGTGTTGCGGCCCAACTTCGCCGGCCTGTCCCGGCTGTGGCTGCCGGGCCAGGCGGTCAGCGAACACCAGCTGGAATACGGCTTCGAGAGCACCCCCGCCTTCCTGGACAGCCCGATTCGGCACGCGGTCGAACATCCGGGCTTTCATCACTGGCACCTGGATCATCCCGACTGTCCGGCGTTTCCGGTTTTCGCAGAACTGCGCGAACAGGGTTACGTCAGCTACGCCATTGCCCAGGTGGATTTCTCCGATGGCGGCGTCAACGCGATTTCCTGGGCCAGCCGGGAACCGGACGGCTTCAGCCCCAGGGATCTCGCTCTGCTGGAGGGATTGCTGCCCAGCCTGGCGGCGATCGTTGAAATCAACGGCCTGCGGCGTTTTGCCAGCGATTTGCTGACCACCTATGTCGGCCGCGAGTCCGGCGAGCGGATCCTGCAAGGCCAGGTTCGCCGCGGCGACGTGCGCACCGCCACCGCCGCGCTGATGCTGACGGATTTGCGCGATTTCTCCGAAATGTCCGACACCCAGGCGCCCGAAATCGTCATCGAAACCCTGAACCGCTACTTCGACTGCATTATCCCGCCGGTGCACCGGCGCGGCGGCGAGGTGCTGGAGATCATGGGCGACGCGATGCTGGTGATCTTCAACGAGAACGGCCAAAGGAATTCCCGCGAAGCCTGCCGTCTGGCGCTGGAAGCCGCGCAGGAAGGCCTCGCGGCGCTGGCCCGGTCCAATGCGGCGCAGGCAGCCGCCCACGGACCCAACGCGATTCTGCTACAGGCCGGCGTGGCGCTGCATCACGGCCGCGCCTCATACGGCAATATCGGCGCCGATGGGAGATTGGACTTCACGGTGATCGGTCCGGACGTCAACCTGACCAGCCGGATCGAACGGATCTGCCGGGAGATCGGCCGGGAGCTGATCCTGTCGGCGGATTTCGAGGCCTTGCTGGACCAGCCGGCCTTCGCCATCGGCCATTTCGACCTGCGCGGCTTCGCCCGCAAGCAGCTGTTGTTCGGGCTTTGAGGGAAGCAGCGTTTGCGTCCGGCGGCGGGTTTCGCTATAGGGACGGCCGCGGATCCCAGATAGCTCAGTTGGTAGAGCAAGCGACTGTTAATCGCTCGGTCGTAGGTTCGAGTCCTACTCTGGGAGCCAGCGAGAACTCCAATGCGCGCCAAAGCTTCCCGTCAGGCTTCGGCAAACCGCACCGACACCCTTCCCAGCACGCCGAAATCCGCCACCATCTCGTCGCCCGGCTCAATCGGCACGGGCGTGGAGCAGGTGCCGGTGGTGACCACCTGGCCGGCCTTCAGCGTCACGCCCTGGCCGGAAAGCTGGTTTACCAGCCAGGTCAGCGCGACCCTGGGGTCGCCGAGCACGTTGGACCCGATCCCCTCCTGCGCCGGCTGGCCGGTGATCCCCACGATGGCGGTGTGTTCCGACAGATCGATCGCCCGCCAGCCTTCCGGGCTGGCCGGTCCCAGTACGAATTGATGCGCGCAGGCGTTGTCGGCGATCAGCTGCGCGGCACCCACCTTGGCGAACGCGTCGAAGCGCGAATCGGGGATTTCGATCGCCGGATGCAGCGTGTCCACCGCGTCCAGCACCTCGGCCATTTTGTAGGAGGTTTTCCGCGGCGCCAGGTCACGGCCGATGCGAAAGGCGAATTCCGGCTCGGCCACGCGCATGTGGTTGGCGCCCAACGCCAACTCGCCGCCGTCTTCGCCCACGCCCTCGGCCAGCAGGCGGCCCGCCAGGGGGCCGTCGACGCCGATATGGTGCTGGCCGGCCTTGCTGGTCGCCGCGATCTTCCAGCCATACAGGCCCGAGGCGCTATGGGTCTCCAGCCGGGCCTGGATCGCGTAGCCCTCGAACCGCGTGGCGGGGCGCAGTTCGGGCGGCAGCGCCGGCACCCGCCGGCCGGTCCGCCACAGATCCCAGAGCAGATCGCCGGCTTCGCGGATTTTGATGTCGTCCATCAGACGCCCCAACCCGGCAGGACGATGCTCATTTCTTCGCCTTGAGCTTTTTCTTCAACTCGGCAGCGGATTTTTCCGAGGGCGGGGCGATCTCGATCGTGCGCAGAAAATCGGTGCGCGCCTTGGCGCCCGCCATCACGTAGCCGTGGTCGGCGCCCGACAGGATGAACTGCGCGCCCATGGAGATGTATCGGCGGGCGTTCTCCTCATCGTAAACCCCGCCCATGCCGGAGAATTTGCCGTGCTTGCGGGCGGCGTCGATGATCGCCTGATAGGCCGCGATCACCTTGGGATGGCCGAGCTGGCCGGACATGCCCATCTCCGCGGTCAGGTCGGATGTGCCCATCAGCAGCACGTCGATCCCGTCCACCGCGGCGATGGCCTCGGCGTTCTCCACCCCTTCCGGGCTCTCGATCATCGCAACGATCAGGATTTCCTGGTTCAGCGCCTTCTGCGCCTCGACCGTGGAAGGCGGCTGGTAGCCATAGGCCGCCGGCGGGCCGCCCCAGCTGCGATGCCCGTCGGGCGGATAATGGAACGCCTCGGAGATGCGACGGGCTTCCTTGGCGGTGTCGACATGCGGCACGACGATGCCGAGCGCGCCGTTGTCGAGCGCGCGGGTGCCCTCGTCCAGCGCCCCGGCGCAGACGCGCACGATCGGGGTGATGCCGTGCGGCAGGGCGGCGATGCAGAGCTGCGTGGCCTCCTGCACCGAGAAGGCGCCGTGTTCGGTATCG
>JAYTXR010000209.1:0-28995 GCA_043742865.1 Acetobacteraceae bacterium | reverse complement strand
AGCGCCGGGAATGCAACCGGCACGAGCTGGTCGCGGCGACGCCGGGCCGACGGCAACGGCGCGACCGTCACCATCCTGCCGGCGAGCGACGGCTATGTCGCGATCTCGCCGCGCGAGCCGGCGCAGTGGCAATCCTGGCTCGGCGTGATGGGATCGCCCGAATGGGGGAGCGATCCGCGCTTTGCCACCAAGCCGGGCCGCATCGCCCATTTCGATGCTCTGCATGCGTTGATGTCCGCCTGGAGCCGCCGTCACTCCAGGCAATGGATCGCGGATGCGGCGCAGGCGGCGCATGTGCCGGGCTTTCCGCTGCGCGAGGTGGCGGAACAATTCGGCTCGCTGCAGCTGGCGCATCGGCAATTCTACCGCCCGGTCGCGCTCGGCGGTCGGGTCGTGCAGGCGCCCGGCTCGCCGTTCGGATCGTCTGTGGTGACGGGAGGGCGTCCGGGGCGGCGCCCTCGCGCCGGCGCGATGCCGCTATCGGGCATTCGGGTGCTGGATTTCAGCTGGGTCATCGCCGGCCCCACCGCCACGCGGTATCTGGCGGCGATGGGCGCCGAGATTATCAAGATCGAGGCGCCGGGCCGCGGCGATCCCGGCCGCGCCACGGAACTGCATACGGTTCTGGGTCAGGCGAAACGTTGCATCGTGCTCGACCTGAAGCAGCCGGCGGCGGTTGATATCGCCCGGGCGCTGGCGGCCCGGTCCGATGTGGTGATCGAGAATTACGCCACCGGCGTGATGGACCGGCTGGGGTTGGGGGCGGCGGAACTGCAGGCGCTCAATCCCAACCTGCTCTATGTTTCCGCCTCCGGCCTGGGGCGCACCGGGCCGGAGGCCCGCGCGGTCGCGTATGGAACGTTGCTGCAATGCTATGCCGGTTTCGCCGGGCTGAACCGCCATCCCGGCACGCAGCCGCGCGTCGGCATGGCGTGGCTGGACCCGATGTGCGGGCTGATGCTGGCCTTTATCACCGCCGCCGGTTTGTGGGCGCGCGATCGCCGGGGGGATGTCGCGCGGATCGATTTCTCGATGATCGAGGCCCTGCTGTGGACGATGGCCGGGCCGCTGCTGGCAAGCCAGCTCGACGCGCCGGCCCAACCCCAGGGCAACCGATCCAGCGACCACGCGCCGCACGGCCTCTATCGTTGCGCCGGAGACGATGGCTGGATCGGCATCGCTGTGACCGACGAGCCCGGCTGGCGGCAACTTTGCGGTCTTGTCCCGGGCTTGTCGGCGATGGCGGCGCGCGAGGCGATCGACCTGGCGCTGCAAGCGTGGCTGCGTCCGCAACAGGCCGATGAAGCGGCCGCCTTGCTGTCGGGCGCGGGAATTGCGGCGGAGGCGTTGGCTATGTCAGGCGACCTGGTGCAAAGCCCGCATCTGGCTTCACGTGGATTTTGGGACCGGTACGGCGCTGGCGTGCTGCCGGGCCTGCCCTGGCGCGCCAGCTTTGGGCGAACCACCGGTGTTGCGCCGGCCCATGGCGAGGATACCGACGCCGTGCTGAGCGGCCTGCTCGGGCTTTCCGCCGCCGCCCTTGCCGCGTTGCGGCAAGCCGGCGCGCTTGGCTAATTTTTGCCGATCCACGACCTGGCGATCCAGTGATCCACCGACAGCCGGCCAGCGCCCCGGCAGAGCAGTATCAGCAACATCGCCGCCCGTTGGATATGGGTCGGCCAGGCGTCCGGGTAGACGAACACCTCGATGATCGTGGTCATCCCCAGCAACAGCCCAGCGACCGGGCGGGTCAGCAAGCCGAGCAGCAGCAAAGGCGGCGCGGTCAGCTCGATCGCCGCGCTGAGATAGGCGGCTATTTCGGGCGCCATCAGCGGCAGCTGATATTCGTCGGCGAACAGGGCCAGCGTGGTGTCCCAATTGGCCAGTTTCGCAATGCCGGAATTCCAGAACACGGTCGCGATCGCCAGACGCAGCGGCAGCGCCAGCAGCCAATAGGGCACCGCGTCCAGCCAACCGATGATCTTGCGTGCCCACCTGGCGATCATGGCATAAACTCCGTATCCAACTCGCCGATCTTGAAACCGATAATCCGGCCGAGCGTGAATTGCCGGGCGAGGATTTCCCCGAAATCCGGCATCTCATCGACGAGCAGCGCGCCCAGCGCCTCCCCCGCGAACAGCGCTTGCAGGAATTCATGCACCGCCAATGCCACCCGCTCGGATGCCAGGCCGTCCGGCCCACGATGGACGACCAATCCGATCGGAAGGCTGTGCAGGTCGATCGCGGCCATCGCCTCGTCATCGCCCGACAGCACCGCATCGGCGATCTGGTCGGCCGGAAATTCGAGCCGCAGCAGCGTCACCGACGGATGCGGCACGAAGCGCAGACGATCCAGCTGCTCCGGCGGGACCTGCGCGAGTGCCCCGAAATCGAGCGATGTCGCGTCCGGGGCGTGCGCGGCCATGCTCAACATCCACTCGAACCGCGCGACATCCGGCAAATAGCGCAGTCCGGCCGACTCCGGCAGCGCTGCCAGGAAGCCGGGGAAATCGGCGCCGTACTGGTCCAGACAGGCGCTGCGCGGCGGATGCGCCCGCACGAAGCGCGCCGCCGCCATGTCGAAAAACGCCTCGCCCACCAGCCGGTTGATCGCCGGGAAGCTCAGCCGCAGCGCCTCGGTCAGCCCGATGCGGGCGGTGTTGCGGTAAATTCCGAGGCGGTCGGTCGGGGCAATGCCGTCCTCGACGATCTGCGCCGCGATCGGGTCGGTCTCGCCGAACAGCACGAAGCGGGCGAAATCGCGCTGCAGATCACGCAAGTCGGGCATGTCGCTGCGTCTCCCGGTCGATCCAGAGCTGGGCCTTGGCGGCTTCGTCCAGCAGCACCGGCAGCGTCGGGATGTCGTTGTCCCACTCGACCAGAACCGGCACCGGCCCGAACAGCGCGATGGCCTCGCCAAGCAGCTGCCAGACCTCCGGACCCACGCTGGAGGCGTGATCGTCGATGCGGATATGCCGGCCGTCGCCAAGCTCGCGCAGGCTGTGTCCGGCGACATGGAGCTCCCCGATCCGGTCCGCCGGCAGGCTGTGCAGATAGTGCCGGGCGCTGAAACCATGATTGGCGGCGCTGACGACGATGTTGTTCACGTCGCAAAGAATGCCGCAGCCGGTCTGGCGCGCCACCGCGGCCATGAATTCCCATTCCGGGACCGTCGAATGGCAATAGCGCACATAGGAGGACGGGTTCTCCACCAAAATCTGCCGCCCCAAGCGGTCCTGCATCGCGGTCACGTTGGCGCAGACGACTTCCAGCGCCTCCTCGGTCAACGGCAAGGGCAGCAGGTCGGCCAGATAGGTTCCCCCCGACACGCTCCAGGCGATGTGCTCGGAAACCAGGCCCGGTTCAATCCGCTCGACCAGCTCCGCCAGGCGCTGCAAATGCCGCGGATCGATGCCCTCGGCACTCCCCAGCGACATGCCGACACCGTGCAGCGAGATCGGATAGTCCCGGCGCACCGCCGTCAGATGCGCGAGCGGCGTCCCCCCGCCCATGTAATTCTCCGGATGGACTTCCATCCAACCGATCGCTGGCGGGCGTTCGAGGACGTCGCGGTGATGCTGGAAGCGCAAACCGATCCCCGCCGAGGCGGGGATCGATCCGTTCGCGATGCCGATATTGGCCATAATCTGTTGCAGATTTCGCCAACATGCGGGCTGTCGGCTCAGGCGCCTTTCAGGGCACCGCCGGCGATCTTGCCGCAATCGCCTGCGGGCAGCAGCATGAAGGATGCCGGGTCGCGGTCGCGGGTCGCCTGGCCGGCGCAGGAATGCGCCCCTTCGGCACAGTCATTCTTGGCCTTGGCGGCGATGCCGTAGCATTTTTCCAGCTTGTTCTGCGTCATGCGCTGCATGGTCTGGGCCTTCGGGTCCATCTGCTGCGCCTGGACGGGGAGCATCGAGCCGGCGATGGCGAGGCCGAGCGCGGTGGCCAAAGTGGTGGTAGCGATCCTGCGGTTCATGGATTTCGTCCCCTGCTGCGCAGACCCGTATTGGGCCTGCTACACCCAGTTCGGACCTGGCGGGAGGAAGGTTACCCCGGACCCAATTATCGGCGACGAAATTATCGCCGGTCAGCCCGCCGTCTCCGAAACCATCGCCTCCGTCCCGCTCAGCGCCCCGCTCCGCAACAATTCGCTGTCGGTCAGCATGCGCCAGGACCCGCCCATTAGAATTTCGCTGGGCCGGAAGCGGGCCTTGTAAGCCATCTTGCGGCTCTCCGGCACCCAATAGCCCAGATAAACATAGGGCAGGCCAAGCGCGCGGGTCCGTTCGATCAGCCACAGAATGGTAAACGTCCCCAGCGAGCGCTTGTCGAGGCCGGGGGCGAAGTAGCTGTAGACCGCCGACAGCCCGTCGCCCAGCCGATCGGCCAGGCAGCCGGCGATCAGCCGGTCGTCGGGATCGCGGAATTCGGCGATGAACGTTTCTATCGGCGTGTCCTCGACCATGGCGCGATAGTCATAGAAACTCATCGTCGCCATATCGCCCTCGCCGTGGCGAAGCTGCTGGTAGCGCTGGAACAGCTGGAACTGCTCGGCGGTAGCCCGCGCCGGCACCTCGAAGCCGGCCAGACCCGCATTGGCGCGGGCAATGCGCCGCAGCGTGCGATCGGGCCGGAAGCTGGCCACGGGGATGCGGATCGGCACGCAAGACTGGCAGGACGGGCAGACCGGGGCATAGGCGATGTTGTGGCTGCGGCGAAACCCCGCCCGCGACAGCCGGTCATGCACCGCCCCGGCATCCGGGCCGGTGATCTCGGTGACCACCTTGCGCTCGGTGCGGCCCGCGACATACGGGCAGGGCAGCGGCGCCGTGGTGTAGAAGAACTGTGGCCGTCGGGGCGATTTGTAGGTCATCTGGGTTTTGCGGCAGCTTTCATCGGTTGTCGGCAGCGCTATCGGTTGTCGGCAGTGTTCCAGGAGCCGGAGGCCGGGGTCAACGCCCGTTTTCGGACCATCACCAGCCCGCTGACCATGTCATGCAGACCGCGCTTGCGCACGGTGAACAGCATGATCCCCAAAGCCGGGCAGAACACCGCCAGCGTCAGGTAGTAGATCACCACCCAGATGGCGGCCTCGATCCAGTCGGGCCGTTCCAGATCTCCGTTGCGCCGCAGCACCAGGCCCATCATGGACTGGCCGGGTGTCGCCGACATCTGGCTGACCAGCGCCAGCCACTGATAGGCGAAAGGCAGCAGCGCCACCCAGGGCAGCAAATACCAGCCGAGCCCGAAGGTCAGCAGCCCGAACGCCGCGGTGACGACATAGGCCACCGCCATCAGCCCCCCGATCAGCACCAGGTCGATCCACCAGGCAAAGAACCGTCGCGACAGCACCCCGTCGGTCAGGATTTCGTCTTCATGCAGGGCCGAAATGCCGGGTGGAAAGCTTTGCATAACAGATATCCTTATGGAGTAAGCCGGATCGTCGCCGTTACCCGCGTGGGCAGTGGGCCCAGGGTGATCGTTCCCCCGTCGCGCCACCGGGATATGAAATCGCCGGCGTGGCGGGACAAGGGATGGCCGGACTGGCCGGGGGCGATGACGAATTTGGACCGGTCCAGGTCCGCCAGATCATAGACCCCGCGATAGGCGGCGCCATGCACGGAATCGAACGACGGCGACCGCCCGCCCTGCCGGCCCACGGTGCTGTCATCGCCGGGGACGGCGATGCGCGTGGTGGTCAGCCAGCCGAGCAGCGGAATGGCGCGCAGGATCGGATGCGCGAACACCGCCGCATGCGTGTCCCCCCAGCGCCAGGCAGCGGGATCGGCGCCGTGAAGCTGGCGCAACTCGTCCATCGCCGCCACCAGCGCCTCGCGCACCAGCCTGGAACAATCGCCGCCGCACCAATGCGCCCCGGCGGGCGACAGCACGAAGGCGACGGTTTCCGCCTGCGGCCCGGCGGCGGCGCGGGGAATGCCAGCATGGGCCAGCACGCGGAGATAAAACTGGTCGAGCCATTGGTTGAAGATCAGCGGCTGCGGCAGGTCCATCGCCATGGTCCTGTCCCAGGTTTGCAGTAGCGCCAGCGCCTGCGCGGCCAGGTTGGGCGGGGGGCCGGGCGGCAGGGCGCCGGGCGCCGGCAGCGCCGTCAGCAAGGCCGGCAGGATTTCGCTCGCATACAGGCTATGCGCGTCTACCTGCATGCGGGTGAACCCCTCCACGCTGTGGCGGTCGGTCGCATCCAGCATCTGGTGGATCCGCCGCGCCCGCCAGTCGCCGAACCAGTCCTGGCCCAAAAACACCGGAAACCTGGGCGGCGCGATCCGTTCGTTGGCATTCACCAGCCGCCCGCTGGGCGGTGCCAGGATGCGCGGCAGCTGCGCGCCGGACGCCAGGCCGATCCAGTCATGCGTGCCGTCCGCGCCGGGAACCGGGAACCGTCCATCGGGGTTGCGGCGGACCGGGATCCGTCCGGTGACGAACAGCGCAATCTGCTCGCGGTCGGCCACCAGCAGGTTCTGCGCCGGGCTGGTGATCATGCCCGCGGCGCGCGCGGCCTCGGCAATGTCGCTGGCCCGGTTCAGCGCCGCCAGCCCGGAAGCCGCAATATCGCCGGGGGCGAGATTGCCCATCGCCACCGCCAGGATCGGCTGATCCGGTTCTGCAGGTCCGTCCAGGTCGGAGACCACCGGGCCATGCCGGGTTTCGCGCACCCGCAACACCGCGTCCGGCTGGCCGCGAATTTTTATCCGCTCCTCATGGACCGTGAACGGGCGCGGCCCGTCCGGTGTCAGGTAGCCGCCGTCCGGGGTCGGGATTTCGACGAAAACATCCTGCACATCGGCGCCGGTGGTGGTGAAGGTCCAGGCGATGTGGCCGTTATGCCCGATCACCAGGAACGGCACGCCGGGTGCGGTGGCGCCGGCCAGGATGCCGTCGGCGGTTTCGATCCGCGCCAGATACCAGATGCCGGGCTTGCCGAATGCCAGATGCGGATCGCCGGCCAGCAGCGGCGCACCGGTGGCGCTATGGGCGCCGTCCACCGCCCATTCGTTGGACGCGCGGCCGGGCAGGGTGAAATTCTCCGGAAATGCCGGCAGGTTCGCGGCCAGATGCCCGGCGGCCCGGACCATCCGTGCATCGGGCGCCCAGGCCGCCTGCGATCCGCGGTCGGCGGGATCGGGCGGCCAGAGTTCCTCGACGATCCGCGGATCGAGCTTTCCGACCATCGAAAGCCGCGAAATCTTGGTCCGCCAGTTCGACGACAGCCACAGCCCCATCGTCTTGCCCCAGAGCAGGCTGTCGATCGGGGTCCACGGTGCCGGGGCGCCGAACAGGATGAATTCCGGCGCGCTGAACCGCCCGCTGGCGCCGATCCAGGCATTCACGCCGCGCGCATAAGCGTCCAGCAGCGCGCGGGTTTCGTCCGGCAGCACGGCCAGATCGGCTTCTGCCCGACGCCGCAGACCGAGCACGCGCATGGTGCGGTCCAGCCGCAATGTGACCGGCCCGGCGATTTCCGACAGCCGGCCGGAGGCGTTGCGGCGCATCAAATCCATCTGGAACAGCCGGTCCCGGGCATGCAGGAAACCCAACGCGGCCGCCCCGTCCAGCGCCGATCCGGCGTGAATTCGCGGCACGCCATCCTGGTCCAGGCTGATATCCACCGGCCCCGACAGGCCAGGAATGGCGACGGTCTGGCGCGACGGCGGCAGGCTCGCCCATAGCAGACCGCCGATCGCCACGGCGGCGACGACCGCCACCCCCAGCAGCAGCGCCAGGGCCAGGATCAGCCCGCTCAGCAAACGGCGAGGCAGGCGCAAGGCAGGGCGGCGGGTGAGGGGGGCAGTCGAAACATCCTTTATCGTGCGGGATCTTGCGGGCAGCTTCAGGAAGCGCAGGCTACCCCCGGCTTGCCTGGCCGGCCAGCAAACACTACGGTTCGGCCAAATCAAAGCGGGGAACACAGCATGGCCGATCGTCCGGAATTTTCCAGTGACCTGTTCAAAAAAGGCCTTCAGGTCCGTCGCGAAGTGCTCGGCGACGAATATGTGAACAACTCCATCGCCAACGCCACCGACTTCAACGCCGCCCTGCAGCAGATGGCCACCGAGTTCGCCTGGGGGGCGATCTGGACCCGCCCCGGGTTGGAGCGCAAGCAGCGCAGCATCATCAACATCGCCATGCTGTCAGCGCTGAACCGTGGCCATGAGCTGAAGCTGCATCTGCGCGGGGCGCTGAACAACGGCGTCAGCCGCGACGAAATCAAGGAAATCCTGCTGCAGGTCGGCGGTTATTGCGGCGTTCCCGCAGCCGTGGAGGCATTCCGGGTCGCCACCGAGGTGTTCAAGGAAGTTGACGCGGCGAAAAGCGGCGACTGAGCCGGCCGCGTTCGATGTCCGAACACGTGATCCTGTCCAGCGCCGGAGGCGTGCTGGAAATCCGGCTGAACCGGCCGGAAAAGAAGAACGCCCTGACGCGCGACATGTATATCGCGATGGCGGATGCCTTCGATGCCGCCGACGCCGATCCCTCGGTGCGAGCAATTCTGCTGACCGGCACCGGCGATGCGTTCACCTCCGGCAACGATGTCGGCGATTTTCGCGCCCGGGCCAATGGCGGCCTGGATAGCTCCGCCGGGCGCTTCCTGCCGGCGATCGCCGGCCTGCAAAAACCGCTGATCGGCGCGGTCAACGGCATGGCGGTCGGCGTCGGCACCACGATGCTGATGCATTGCGACCTGATCGTCGCCGCCGACAACGCCCGCTTCCTGATGCCGTTTACCGCCTTGGGCCTGGTGCCGGAGGCGGCCAGCACGCTGCTGGTGCCGCGCGCCATCGGGCATTTGCGGGCCAGCGCCATGCTGCTGCTCGGCGAGGGGATCGACGCGCCGACTGCGCTGGCCTGGGGCCTGGTCAACCGCGTGGTGGTAGGGGCGGCGCTGATGGAAACCGCGCGCGAAATGGCCGCCAGACTGGCCGCGTTGCCGCCCGAAGCGGTGCGTCAGACCAAAGCGCTGATGAAGCACGACACGCGCGATGTGCCGGGACGGATGGAGGCCGAGCTGGTGGTGTTCCGCCAGCGCCTGGTCTCGCCAGAGGCAAAGGAGGCGTTCGCCGCCTTCGCCGAGAAGCGCAAACCAGATTTTTCAGCGTTCTACTGACCCCCGCGTTCCACTCTCCCTTCTCCTTGTGGCTACCGGATTCACACATGTGCGGAATGAGCGAGTTTCCATCCCTCGGTCATTCCGTCGAGTTTGATAAGTCCGCGAGCGATGGTCTTTGGGCCTGGGGGTTTGTATCCCTTGGAGGTATAACCGGACCAGCCGCCGAGGCGGGCGATGATCCAGGCGAACCAGGCGAGCCTTGCCGGATCGTGCGGATTTTTGAGCAACGCGGTTCGACCTTCCAGTTTAGCGTTGAAGGCCTGGAGCATCGGCGTGTCCGCTGGATCGGCCGCGTCGCTGGCCGGTTGCGGCGTCGCGGCCGATGACGATCTGCACGATCCGGACGGCCGCGATCAGCGCGGTGACGGCAAGTTTGACGAAGCGCCGGGGCTGGGTGACTTGCGATGTTTCGGCCTGGGCACCAGCACTTTTCAACGTCCGGAACACCTGCTCGATGGTCCAGCGCGCCTGATACCAGCGCACGATCTCGCGGGCGTGGCCAAGATTGGTCACCGTGTGGGTTGTCAGCAGACACCAATGCACCGAAGACGGACCGGACGCGTCGATCTCGGCCACGTCGACTACGGACAGTGTCACAGTCGGCGGCAGGCTGCGTGGTGCTCCGGTCGGGCGGGTCAGCGTGACCTCGCCCCAGCGCACGGCAACGGTTGCAGGACGCGCCGGCCGCGATCCGCGGGCGGGAACCGTGATCGTATAGCGGTCCCGCTCGGGCCATCCGGTGCAGGTATCGAACAGCCGCGGCGGCGTGGCCAAGGTGCGATTTTGTGCGGCTCGGCTCAACAGATGCACGCTCGCAGGCCGGCGGGCGAACTGGTCGTAGATGTCGCTTTCCCGGTCGCCAACAACGGTGATTGTCGCCGCATCGGCCAGCACCGACGCAGCGGTCTCGGCGCCCGCCAGCCAGCGGCGAGATTCCTTGACCTCCGGATCCCGCAGCTTGTGGTCACCGGTTTTGCCGCTGGTCCGGTTGAGCACCTGCGTCCCCACAAGGCCGATCACGCCGCCACTGCAGGCATCGACCGCAATCACTGGATGTAGGAACAGACCGGGATCGTGTCCATTACCACCCGCCCCAAAGCCATGTTTGCTGCCGGTGTGGCTGGCAAAATGCAGTTCGGTGGTGTCCTGGATGGCCAGCACATGCAGCCCCGCGAGGCGTATGCCCGTCTGCCGGCCGGCATGGACAAGCATCTCATCAGCACTGACCGCGGCGTTGTCGAGGAACCGGCCGAACTGCACCGCCTCGTTGCGCGTCTCGGCCAGGGCATGCACGCACATCGTGGGCGCTTCCCGCATTGCTGCCAGCAGCCGGCTACCAATCCCCCGCAGCCGCACATCGCCAAATCCGCCCAGATCATCCTCGCCCATGTCAGCCTTCTCCCGACCCACCGAGCACACATGGAATCGGAAAACCTGCCGCGCCGCATCACCCAAATCTTCGATTTGCATATGTGTGACCGCCGTAGCCCTCGTGCGGAGGGCCGGGGTGGGGGATCGCGCCTCAGGACGCGGGAACTGCGACGTTACCCAACCAGAACGGTGGTGCCCCTACGCGAAGGCGGGACGATACGCACTCGATCGGCCGCGCCAGACCAACGAACCGACCAACGCCAGGTTGGCCAGATTGGCCAGAATTCCGGCCGCGAAGGCCGGCGCGTAAGCGCCGAAATAATCGAACATCGCCCCCGCTAACCAGCCCCCCACGGCCATGCCGGCCAGGCCCAGGAACAGCAGCACCGGTATCCGCCAGCTGGCCTCGCCGGCCGGGAACAGCTCTCGAACGGTCAGCACGTAGCCGGGGATCAGCCCGGCGAAGCCGAAACCGAAAATGGCCGAGATCGTGAACAGCCCGTATTCGTTCTGGGTGGTCAGGAACAGGCTCATCGCCAGCGCCTGGCAGACGGATGTCGCCAGCAACGTGCGCAGCCCGCCGATCCGGTCCGCCAGCCAGCCCCAGAACTGCCGGCTGAGGAACGCGCAGGCCAGCAGCAGCGATAGCATCGCCGGGCCGTGCGAGGCGGTGAAGCCGAGATCGCTGCAAAATGCCACCAGATGCTGCAACGGCATCGCCATGGTCACGCAGCAGCAGAAGATCGCCGCGGCCAGCACGCCGAGCACCAGGTTCGGGCTCAGTCCCAGCACCGGCTGGCCCGCTATCGGCCCGGCGGCGGCGGTGCCGAATACGGCTTCCTCCGGCGGGCGGCGCAGGAACACCAGCGCCAGCGGCAACACCGTGCAGGCCACCAGCAGCCCGAAGCCCGCCATGGTTCGCCGCCAGCCATATCGCTCGATCCCGAGCTGCAACACCGCCGGCCACAGCGTGCCGGCGATGTACTGACCCGACGAGATCAGCGCCACCGCGGAGCCCCGCTTGCGGTCGAACCAGCGGGTCACATAGGTCATCAGCGGCGCGAACATCCCCGACGTGCCGACCAACCCGACCAGCAGGCCATAGCCTATATACAGCGCCGTCAGCCCGCCCTGGCTGGCGACATACAGCCCGACGCCGACCATGACCGAGCCGAACATCACCACGGCGCGAACGCCGATCCGCTCGGCCAGCCAGCCCATCAGAATGCCGCCGAGGCCGGAGCCGAGATAGGCCAGCGAGCCGGCGATGGCCGGGGCGGAGCGGGCGGTGCCGAATTCCGCGGCAATCGGCTTCAGCGCCACCACGGCCACCAGCGGCGCGCCATAGGTCAGCGCCAGGATCGCCAGCGCGACCCAGGCGACCACCCAGGACTGGCGGGTTTCGACGCTGCCTGCCGATGCCAGATCCATCTGTCCCCCGTTTTTGTAACGCCCGACTTTGGATTCCAGTTTCCTTGGACCACAGCTTTCCACGGCCGGAAGCGGTTTGCCGAGGGGTTTGTGTTTAGCCGGACGCGGGTCCGGGCTGCGTCAGGCGAGGATCTCGGCTATGACCGCCGTATCGACGTCCTCGATCCGGGCCGGCTGCCATTTCGGCTGACGGTCCTTGTCGACCACCATGGCGCGGACGCCTTCCAGAAAATCGGGATGGCGGGAGACGTTGCGCGTCAGCTTCAGCTCGGCGGCCAGACACTGGGCCAGGGTGCGGTCCGCCCCGGCGCGGATCAGCTGCAACGACCAGAACAGCGCCGATGGCGACACGGCGCGCAAAATCGTTAGCGTGGCCTGCGCCCAGTCGCCGCCCTCGGCCTCCAGGTTCCGAACGATCTCCGGCACGCTGGCGGCGGCAAAGCAGCGCTCGATCGCGTCGTGCTGGCCCGCCAGCGTGCCCGCTTGGGGAGGCTCGGCGAAGCGGGCCAGGGCCGTCGGGCCTTCCGCCGCCAGCGCCGCCGACAGCGCCGCGATCTGGGCGCGCGGCGTGTAATGGGTGGCGAGACCGACCTGCACCGCCTCCGCGCCCAGCACGCGCGATCCGGTCAGCCCCAGATACAGTCCCATCGACCCCGGCAGGCGCGGCAGGAAATAGCTGGCGCCGATATCGGGAAAGAAGCCGATCGCGGTTTCCGGCATCGCGAACATCGCGTGTTCGCTGGCGACGCGATAGGCGCCGTGCACGGACACGCCGATGCCCCCACCCATGCAGATGCCATCGACCAGCGCGATATACGGTTTCGGATAGGCCGCGATCATGCCATTCAGGGCGTATTCCTCGGCGAAGAACGCCTCCACATCGACGCGCCGGTCTTCGATCGAGGCCTGGCGAATGGCCCTTATATCCCCGCCGGCACAGAACGCGCGCTCCCCCTCGCCCTCGATCACCACGCCATGCACGTGCGGGTCGTCGCGCCATTGTTCCAGCGCGACGGCGATGGCGCGGATCATGTCGATATCGAGCGCGTTCAGCGCCTTTGGCCGGTTCATCCGGATCCGGCCGATGCGGCCATCCTTGCGGGCGATCACGGTCTGTTCGGTCATGCGCGGGTCCTTTTGCCTTTCGGCGTCTATACATTTGTCGCTTACGCACGGCTACCTGGCGCCTTCGGCTCGGGGCTACCGGGCGGGCGGCAGCGCCAGACTGAGGATGGCGCCGGCCGCCATGGCACCGGCGGCGATGGCGATGGCGGGGGTGTAGCCGCCGGTGCGGTCGAACGCGGCGCCGCCGATCCAGGGGCCGACGATCCCGGCCAGGCCCCAGGCGGTGTAGAGCCGGCCGGACATGCGGCCGAACAGGCCGGGGCCGAAATACCGCGCCAGGCTGGCGGCGTAGCTGCCCGACAGCAGGCCGTAGCCGAAGCAGGCCAGCGACATCGCGCCGACCGCCATGCCGGCGGAAGGAAAAGCCAGCAGCGCGCCCATGGCGCCCGCCCCCAGCACATGGGCGCCGACGATGGTGAACTTCACCGGCAGAATATCGGCCAGCGCGCCGCCCGACAGCCGCCCGATCGTCGCCGCCATCGCCACCGTCGCGGTGCCCAGCAGCGACTGGGTGAGCTGCCCGCCATAGGCGGCAACGATCGGCGCGGCGTTGGACAGGCTGAGCAGCCCGACCCCCGCACCCAGCGCGAAACCCAGCCACATCAGCGGGAAGGTACGGGCCGGTTGGCTGGAGCGCGCGCCGCCCCGCAGGCTGGCGGCCTCGCGCAGGCTGATGCGCGCGTTGGCGATCAGCACGCTGGCCAACAAGGTCGAGGTCAGGGTGATGCCGGCCATGCCGAACAGGGTCGGGCGCAGGCCGTATTGCTGCAAAGCCAGTCCGCAAAGCGGGGCGAACAACACCGCCCCCAGAGCGAACGACGCGGTCACCACGCCGTTGGCCATGCCGCGCCGGTGCGACGACACGCTGAGGTTCAGCAGCTGCGCCAGCAGATTGTAGCAGAACCCGCCGCCGAGCCCGAACAGCGCGCCATAGGCGATCGCCAGCACCAGCAGATCCGGCGCCACCGCCGCCAACGCCCAGCCGGCCGCGATCAGCCCCCCAAAACCCAATACCAGTTTCGCCGGGCTGGCCCAGCGGTAGCAGACCGGACCGAGCAGCATCCCCACGGTGAAGCCGATTGTGGAGACCGAAAACATCGTCGACAGCGTGGCCCGGGAGACCTGGTGCAGCGCCTCGTAATACGGAATGAACACACTGAAGGCATACAGCGTGCCGGTCGGCAGGTTGATCAGCAGCAGCGCGACCAGCACCGCCCAGGCCCGCGGCGCGGGGACGAGTTCATCGCCTGGCATGAACGGGTTCGTGTTGCCCTGGATGGAAAGCGGGTTGGGTCAGTCGACCGAAACGTCTTCCCAGAACCCGAATCGCCCGCCGACCGCCTGCATCGCCGGCTTCGGGGATTCGTAGGACCAGGCGGCCCGTTGGTGCCGGGCGCCCTCGATCACCAAATCGTAAAACTGCACGCCATGCGGGCAGGCCCGGTCAGAAGCGGTTTTTTCGGTCTTTTCCAGCCATTCCATCCGGACCGCGGAGGCAGGGAAATACGCGTATCCGCCGCTCTGCACGATATCGCTGCTCTCGGCGATCACGTGGCGGCTCAGGGTTGCTTTCATCATCGGTCCTTCCATGACCAGGCATTGTGGCGCGCCATCGGCCTCGATCAAAGCCTGGGGCATAAGATTGGTTTGGCTTGAAATCCACCCGGCGGATTAAGCCACCGATATTGCCGTTCACCTCCGTTCTGCTCGAACCGCAGCATGACCCGCTGCGGGCTGTCCTAGGCCGGAGGCGCCAACGACAGGCCTTTGACATGGTGTTTCTCGATCAGGCTTGCGACCAGGCCGGAGGCCTTCGCCTGCTCGACGAAGCCGCGTAAAAAAATTGCGCCGGCGGTGTTGGAGCGCAGCGTGCCGACCGCCTGCTGCACCGCGGTGAACTGGCCGTCCAGGATCCGCGAACCCGGCAGTTTCGCCACATCCGAGATCAGTCCCGGCCGCAGCCCCGCCAGGGCGTCCAGTCTGTCCTCGGTGAATTTCTGCCAGGCGTTGCGGGCGGCGTTGGAGCGCACCAGGGTCGCGTTCTGGATGTTGCGGTCCAGCCATAAATCATAGGCGCTGCCAGCGGCGACCGCGATGCGCACGCCGGCGCGGTCCACCTCGGCGATGCTTTGCAGCGTCGATCCGGGGGGCACCAGATAGGTCGCCTCGATCTCCACATAGGCGGCGGTGAAGGCGATCTTCTCGGCCCGCGCCGGCTCGGCGCCGATCAGGCCGATATCCCACACATCGGTCCCGGCCGCATCGGCCAGCCCGCTCGGCCGCTCGAACTTCACGTATTGGACCGGCACACCCAGGGTCTCCGCGATGGCACGCGCCATGTCGGGGGCCACGCCCTCGGGGTCGCCGTTGGCGCTGCGTCCGGTGACCAGCAGGAAATTGCCCAGGTTGATCGCGGCGCGCAAAACGCCGGTGGGAGCCAGCTCGGAAGCCAAAGCGTGGGGCATGGGCGGGTTCCGGAAATAGGAAGGTGTTTATACTTTATACTTTGACCATCGGGCAGCCGCCTTCGCTGAGCGGGCGGAACGCCTGATCGGCTGGGATCGTGGCGACCTGCTTGAACACGTCATAGGGTCCTGTGCTCTCGGCGGGCGTCTTTACCTCCAGCAGATAGGCCGGATGCAGCTTTCGCCCATCCTCGCGCACCCTGCCGGGGCCGAACACGTCGTCGTCGGTCGGCATCGCCTTCATCCGCGCGATCACCGCCGCGCCATCCTGCTTCGATTGCTCGAGGCCCATGTCGGCGACCGCCTTCAAATAGTGCAGCGTGCTGGAATAGAGTCCGGCATTCGACATGTTCGGCCAAAGCCTGGGGGTTTTCGGCTTGATCCGCGCGTTGAACGCGCGGGTGCGGTCGTTCAGGTCCCAGTAATAGGTCTGGGTGGAAATCAGCCCCTGCGCGGCGTCGAGCCCAAGCGCGCGCATGTCGGTGTCGTAGGCAATCAGCGCAACTATGCGCATGGTCTTGTGCAGGCCGAACTCACGCGCCTGCTTGACGCTGCCGACCAGGTCCGCGCCGCCGCTGCAGAATGCCAGCACCTCCGCCCCGGAGGCCTGTGCCTGCAGCAGCATCGCCGAG
Source organism: Acetobacteraceae bacterium (assembly GCA_043742865.1). Taxonomy (GTDB): domain Bacteria; phylum Pseudomonadota; class Alphaproteobacteria; order Acetobacterales; family Acetobacteraceae; genus PALSA-911. The sequence continues at coordinate 12,841 of JAYTXR010000209.1, read as the reverse complement.
AAATCCGACGTGTCCGGGAACGGATAGAACACCGTGCCCAGCACGGTGCCGCCTTTCTTGGTTACCGCCGCGGTGGCATCCTTGGCGAGCTGCTGGCCGAACGTGTAGTTGGGGGCGATGAAATACCAGGTTTTGCCGCCGTTCTTCACCATCGCGGTGCCGGAGGTATTGGCCAGCACATAAGTATCCCAGGACCAATGGACGTGGTTGGGGCTGCATTGCCGGCCGGTGATTTCGGTCGTGCCGGGGCCGGACAGCATCAGCGGCTTGTTCTTCTCGCGCGCGATCCCGATACAGGCCAGCGCGGTGGCCGAGGTGCTGACATCGAGCAGCGCGTCCACCCCCTCCTGGTCGAACCAGCGGCGCGCGATGGTGACCGCGTTATCGGGCTTGTTCTGATGTTCGGCGATCAGGATCTCCACGTCCCAGCCTTTCGCCGAGACGCCAAAATCCTCCATCGCCTGCTGGGCGCAGGCCAAAGATGGGCGAGAAAGATCGGCATAGGGACCCGACAGGTCGGTGATGATGCCGAGTTTCAGCTTCTTCTGTGGCACCTGCGCCCTTGCCCCGTGCTGCCAGGCATGGGCAGCTGGCAAGGTTATGGCTGCGACAGCGGCCTTCAGGGCGGTTCGTCGAGCCAGCATTTTCCGGAGTTTCCCTTTTTCGCGTTCGGTGAATGGGTCTTGGCGCCCATCCGTGGGGATAGGCTAGGCTTGGATCCGATCGTTCTGCAACAGGCACTCGCCGTTTGCCGCCGAACGCGAGCCTCCGCCGCCGGCTGATCTTGACAGGCGCGCCCTTCCGGATCGGGAATACCGGCGCGACAAAGGGGAAATACTCATGCCGGTCGATCCGCAGATTCAGGCCATGCTCGACGAGGTCGCCGGTTTGCCGGCGATGCATATTTTACCCGTCGAAACCGTGCGCGCCGGATCGGAAAAGCGCTATGCGTCGGGCAGCCGCGAGGTCCCGGTGGGCAAGGTCGGGGACCGCACCATCCCCGGACCGGCCGGGGATATGAAGCTGCGTGTCTACACGCCGGAAGGCGCCGGCCCGTTCCCGCTGATCGTGTTCTTCCATGGCAGCGGCTTTGTGATCTGCTCGCTGGAAACGCATGACACGATGTGCCGGCATCTGTGCGCCGGCGCTGGCGCGGTGGTGGTCTCGGTCGATTACCGGCTCGCGCCCGAGCATAAATTCCCCGCCGGCTCCGACGATTGCCTGGCGGCCACGATCTGGGCCGGCAGCCATTGCGGCGAGCTGAACGCTGACCCGGCCCGGATCGCGCTGGCCGGCGACAGTGCCGGCGGCAATTTCGCCGCCGTGACCGCGTTGCGGGCGCGCGATGAGGGCGGGCCGGCACTGTGCGCGCAGCTGCTGATCTACCCGGTGACCGACGCAGCCATGGACACGCCGTCGTTTCAGCAGAATGCCGAGGGCTTTGGACTGAGCCGCAACGGCATGGCCTGGTTCTGGAACCACTATCTGGCCGATCCCGCGGACGCCGCCCACCCGCATGCCTCCCCGTTGCGCGCCAAGGATTTGTCCCGCCTACCGCCGGCCTTCGTGTTGACGGCGGAATACGATCCGCTGCGCGATGAGGGCGAGCTTTACGCCGAACGGCTGATTGCCGCCGGCGTGCCCACCAGGCTCACCCGCTACGCCGGCATGAACCATGGCTTCTTCTTTTGGTACGACCGGGTCGACACCACCCGGACCGCGGTCGGGGAATCCTGCGCCTGGCTGAGGGACCGCTTCTCGACGTAATCGCCCAAGGCGTCGGCTATCCCCCAAAGGCTTCGGCTATCCCCATGTACCCCGTAATCCACAGGCCGGCCTGGCGCGGATCGGGCGTAGGATGCGCCGGATGAACTCCATCGATTCCCCCCTGCTCGGGCTGTCCCAGCGGCTGCCCCCCTCCAACACCCAGGCCGAACAGGCGCTGCTCGGCGCCCTGCTGGCCAATAACCGCGCCTATGAGCGGGTTTCCGAATTCCTCGCCCCCGAGCATTTTGCCGATCCGCTGCATGGCCGCATCTTCCAGGCGATCGCGCGGCGGATCGAGGCCGGGCAGCTCGCCGACGCGATCACGCTGAAGGCCGAATTCGAACACGCCGGCATCCTCGATGAAGTCGGCGGCGTGGCCTATCTGGCGCAGCTGCTGACCGCCATGGTCGGCATCATCAACGCCGCCGAGTATGGCAAAACCATTCACGACACCTGGCTGCGGCGCCAGTTGATCGATATCGGCGAGGTCGTGGTCAACAACGCGTTTGGCGCCGACGCGGAGCTGGACGGCGCCCGGCAGATCGAGTTCGCCGAGCAATCCCTGTTCGACCTGGCCAAGGACGGCGCCACCGGGGGGGGGTTCGTTACGTTCGAAAAGGCGCTGACCGAGGCGATCAACAGCGCCAACCGCGCCTTCACCAATCCCGGCGGCGTGTCCGGCCTGTCCACCGGGTTGCGGGATTTCGACATCAAGACCGGCGGGCTGCATCCGTCCGACCTGCTGATCCTGGCCGGCCGTCCTGGCATGGGAAAGACCGCGTTGGCGACCAAGATCGCGTTCGGGGCGGCAAAAAGCCTGCTGGACGCCGCCCGCGCGATCGACCCCGACGCCCGGCCGAAGGCGACCGTGGCGATCTTCTCGCTGGAAATGAGCGCTGAGCAACTTGCCATCCGGTTATTGTCGGAAGAAGCGCGGGTGTCGGGCGATCGCATCCGCCGCGGCGATATCGGCCAAAAGGATTTCGACAAATTCGTCCAGGTCAGCCGGGAAATCGGCGCCCTGCCGCTGGAGATCGACGACACGCCTGCGATCACGCTGTCGGCCATGCGCACCCGCTGCCGGCGGCTGCAACGCACTAAGGGCCTGGCGCTGGTGGTGGTCGATTACCTGCAGCTGATGCGCCCCTCGGCCGGCACCCGGCCGGAGAACCGGGTGTTGGAGATCAGCCAGATCACCCAGGGGCTGAAGGCCATCGCCAAGGAGCTCGCGGTGCCGGTGCTGGCGCTGTCGCAGCTGTCGCGCGCGGTGGAAAGCCGCGAGGACAAGCGCCCCCTGCTGTCGGATCTGCGCGAATCCGGCACCATCGAGCAGGACGCCGACGCGGTGATGTTCATATTTCGCGACGAGTATTATCTGGAACAGAAAATCCCGAAGGAGGTCGCGTTCGACCACAACGACAAGTTCCACACGGCGATGGATGACTGGCAGAAGAAGATGAACCTGGCGCACAACAAGGCCGAGCTGATCCTGGCCAAGCAGCGCCACGGCCCCACCGGCAAGATCGATCTGTTTTTCGAGGGCGAGTTCACCCGCTTCGCCGATCTGGACCAGACCCACTCGCCCTATGGCGACTGAAATCGATGGCCGCGCAGGCGCGATGATTGATCCCAACCACGCCGGCGCGGTGCTGGAAATCGACCTGGCGGCGATTGCGGCGAACTGGCGCGGCCTGAGTGCGCGCCATCCATCCGGACCGGTGGCCGGAGTGGTGAAAGCCGATGCCTACGGGCTGGGGGCCGAAGCGGTGGTGCCTGTCCTGCACGCGGCGGGCTGCCGGCATTTCTTCGTGGCGCATCTGCCGGAAGCCCTGGCGATCCGCGACCTGGCCCCGGCCTCGCTGCTGGGCGTTCTGAACGGGCTGATCCCAGGCACCGAGCCGGACTATGTCGGGAAAAACCTGACACCGGTGCTGGGCTCGCTGGCGGAAATCGAGGCCTGGTCAGCCCAGTCCCGGCGCGTCGGGCGGGCATTGCCGGCGATCCTGCATATCGACACCGGCATGTCGCGGCTGGGTTTGGACCGGCAGGGGATGGCCGCGTTGCGCGACGACCCCTCCCGGCTGAACTGCATCACCCTCCAATATGTAATGACGCATCTGGTCGCCGCCGAAGTGCCTGCCGATCCGCTGAACCGCGCCCAGTTGGCCCGCTTCGCCGCCGCCTGCGCGGTGCTGCCGCTGGCGCCGCGCAGCATGGCCAATTCCTCCGGGATTTTTCTCGGGCCCGGCTGGGGATCGGACCTCGCCCGCCCGGGTGCCGCGCTCTACGGCATCAACCCGACGCCCGGGGAAGCGAACCCGATGCGCCCGGTGGTCCGTTTGCGCGCCCGCGTGCTGTCGGTCCGGGAAATCCCCGCCGGCACCAGCGTCGGCTACAATGCCACCTGGACCGCTTCCCGGCCCAGCCGGATCGCCACCGCCGCCATGGGTTATGCCGATGGCTGGCACCGCAGCCAGTCCGGCCGCGGCCTGGCGATCTTTGACGGCAAGCCCGTCCCGCTGGTAGGGCGTGTGTCCATGGACCTCACGACCTTCGATGTGACCGACCACCCGGCCATCCTACCCGGCAGCTGGCTGGAAATGATCGGACCCGACAGATCCCCCGACGACGTGGCGGCGGGGACCACCAACGGCTACGAGGTGCTGACCTCGCTCGGGCATCGGTTCGCCCGGGTATATAAATCCGGGGTCGATAAATCTTGATGAACCGGCTGCTGGACGCCGTGGCCGCCACCGGGCGTTCGGTGATCGGCGCCTGCCTTGTGGCCGGGAAGGTGGCCCTGTTCGCCGGCTCCGGCATCTCGCACATCTTCCGCCCGCCGTTTTATGGGCGGCTGTTCCTGGCGGCACTGCTGGAGATCGGGTTCTTCTCGCTGCCGGTGGTGGCGCTGACCGCGATCTTCACCGGCATGGTGCTTGCGCTGCAATCCTATACCGGTTTTTCCCGGTTTTCGGCCGAAGGGGCGGTTGCCAACGTCGTGGTGCTGTCGGTCACCCGCGAGCTGGGTCCGGTGCTGGCCGGGCTTATGGTGGCCGGGCGCGTGGGGGCGGCGATGGCGGCCGAGATCGGCACCATGCGGGTGACCGACCAGATCGACGCGCTTAGCACGCTGTCCACCCATCCGATGAAATATCTGGTCGCCCCCCGCCTGCTGGCCGGAACGATCGCGCTGCCGCTGCTGGTGCTGGTGGCGGACATACTTGGCGTGCTCGGCGGGTTCATCATCTCCACCGTCAAGCTCGGCTTCAACCCCGGCACCTACCTGACCCGGACACTGAATTTTCTGGAAACCATGGACGTCGCCTCCGGCCTGGCGAAGGCGGCGGTGTTCGGCTTCCTGATCGCGCTGATGGGGTGCTACCAGGGTTACAACAGCCGCGGCGGCGCGCAGGGCGTCGGGGCGGCCACGACCGCGGCAGTGGTGGCGGCGTCGATCCTGATCCTGGCCTCCGACTACGTGCTGACCGAGATGTTCTTCGCCCGATGAACGGAACAATCCCCAAACTCCGCCTCACCGGCCTGCGAAAATCCTTCGGCGACAAGCTGGTGCTGGACGGCATCGACCTGACCATCCCCGCCGGCACCTCGATGGTGGTGATCGGCGGCTCCGGCTCGGGCAAGTCGGTGCTGCTGAAATGCGTGCTGGGCCTGATCGAGCCCGATGCCGGGCGCATCGAGATCGACGGGCAGGATTTGCTGACATTGTCGCGGATGGAGCGCGCCCAGGCCCGCGCCCGCATCGGCATGCTGTTTCAGAACGGCGCGCTGTTCGACAGCCTGCCGGTCTGGGAAAACGTCGCGTTCGGCTTGCTGGCCGAAGGCCGCCTCGCGCGCCTGGACGCCAAAGCGCAGGCCGGGCTGTTCCTGGAACAGGTCGGCCTTGCCGCCAGCGTGGGCGACCTGTCGCCGGCCGAACTCTCGGGCGGCATGCAAAAACGCGTGGCGCTGGCGCGTGCGATCGCGGCCCGTCCGGACATCCTGTTCTTCGACGAACCCACCACCGGGCTCGATCCGATCATGGGCGCGGTGATCGACGGGCTGATCGTCGATTGCGTCAAGCGGCTGGGCTCGACCGCGGTGGCGATCACGCATGATATGGCGAGTGCCAGGCGGATCGGCGACCAGGCGGCGATGATCCACAAGGGCCGCATCGTCTGGAACGGCCCTGCCGCCCGGCTGATGGATAGCGGCAACCCACTGGTGGACCAGTTCACCCACGGCCGCCGCGACGGCCCGATCCAGATGGAGCTGCGACGCTGAACCTGGGATCCATCGGCAACTTTGGGGCTTTCACGATCGGGCCGGGCTGCGTAACCTCCCCGCGGCCCAGGAGCGTCTGATGCGAAAAACGCCGTCGCGCGTGTTTGGAGCGTGGAAACGCCGCTGGATGGCGCCGGTGGTCGGCTGGCTGCTGGCCGCTGCCATCTTCCCGACCCCAGCCCGAGCGGCCGAGCCGGGCCAGGCGCAAGACAACGCCAGACAGGCCGTCGGCCTGTTCCTGAAAAGCTGCGTGGAATTCTCCGGCGATCGGGATGGATTGCGCGCCTGGGCCAAGAAAGCCGGCGTGCCCGAACTGTCTGAACCCGTGGCCAACGCGTTCCTGTACGGACTGCCCGGCGCGGTCTACGATGCCACCTCCAAAGGTATCAAACTGGTGCTGGTGTCGGAAGAAAACGGCTCCTGCTCGACCATCGCCCAGCTCGCGGACGGACCCACCGTGCTGCGGGAACTGGAACGCATCCTGCGCGATAGCCGGGTGAAACTGAATATCACCGGCGACAAACCCGACCCCAAGGAAGCCAAGCTGCAACATCGGGAATACACCGCGAACGGCGCCAAACGGGAATGGCAGATGCTGGTCAGCACCGTGAACGATCCAGCCGGCGGTGAGGCGATGTTGACGGCTAATCCGTGGTGAAGGAAGCAAGGCCAGGGGGCGCTGCCCCCTGGACCCCTGCCAAAGGGCTAGCCCTTTGGAAACCCCTGACATTTGTTAAGGATTGGGCGGGCGACGGTGGAGCCATCCGCACCTACTCGCCCGCCCAATCCTTAACAAATAACCGGGTGTCCAGAGGCTCGCCTCTGGCGGGGTCCAGGGGCAGAGCCTCTGGCCTTGTTTCTTCACCACGGACCAGCTGACCACATGGCCAAGCCCACCGTCCGGTTTGTTTGCCAGTCCTGCGGCGCGGTCACGCCTAAATGGGCCGGTAGATGCGAGAGCTGCGAGGCGTGGAATTCCATCCTCGAGGAGGCGGTCGAGGTTCGGCCTGGACCGGGTCCGAAGGCGTCCGGGCGGCAGGTCAAGTTTGCCGGCCTATCGGGCAGCACCGCGCCGCCGCCGCGGGCGGTGACCGGCATTGCCGAGTTGGACCGGGTGCTGGGCGGCGGCCTGGTGGCGGCGTCCGCGGTGCTGGTCGGGGGCGATCCCGGCATCGGCAAGTCCACGCTGCTGCTGCAGGTGGCGGCGGCGCTGGCGCGGGCCGGGCGGCGGGTGCTGTATATCTCCGGCGAGGAGTCGATCGAGCAGGTGCGGCTGCGCGCCCGTCGGCTGGGGCTGGCCGATGCCAATGTGGAGCTGGCCGCCGCGATCAATCTGCGCGACATCACCTCGACCCTGGAGGCGGCGTCGGACGTCACGCTGGTGGTCATCGACAGCATCCAGACCATGTGGCTGGACACCATCGAGAGCGCGCCGGGGACCGTGTCGCAGGTTCGCGCGTGCAGCTTCGAGCTGATCCGGCTGGCCAAATCGCGCGGATTCTCGCTGGTTCTGGTGGGCCACGTGACCAAGGAAGGCACCATCGCCGGGCCGCGGGTGCTGGAGCACATGGTGGATGCGGTGCTGTATTTCGAAGGCGACCGCGGGCACCAGTTCCGCATCCTGCGCGGGGTCAAGAACCGCTTCGGCGCCACCGACGAGATCGGCGTGTTCGAGATGACCGATGCCGGCCTGGCCGAGGTGGCCAATCCCTCGGCGCTGTTCCTGGCCGAGCGGCGGGGCAACATCTCCGGCAGCGCGGTGTTCGCCGGGCTGGAAGGCACCCGCCCGGTTTTGGTGGAGGTGCAGGCGCTGCTGTCGCCGAATGCGGGGGGATCGGCGCGCCGGTCGGTGATCGGCTGGGATGGCGGGCGGCTGTCGATGCTGCTGGCGGTGCTGGAGACGCGCTGCGGGCTGCGGCTGAACAATTCCGATGTCTATCTGAACATCGCCGGCGGGCTGCGGGTCACCGAGCCGGCGGCGGATCTGGCGGTGGCGGCGGCGCTTGCGTCGGCAGCGTCCGATCGGCCGACAAGCCCGGGGATGGTGTATTTCGGCGAGGTCGGGCTGTCGGGCGAAGTGCGCCAGGTGGCGCAGGCGGAGGCGCGGCTGAAGGAGGCGCAGAAACTGGGCTTCGACGCCGCGACCCTGCCGCGCCGGGTGGCCCGCGGCAATCGTCCGCTGGCGGCGCCGGAGGGGCTGATGCTGGCGGAGATCGGGCATCTGTCCGACCTCGTGGCCGGCTTCGCGGACGACAAATCCGGATGAGCTGCGGCGCGGATGGCGCATATGCGCCGAGGTCGGTTATACCGACCGCTTTCCGGCATATGGATCATAGATGACCTGGGTAGATTTGGCCGTGCTCGGCGTGCTGCTGGTCTCAGCATTGCTCGCGTTCATGCGCGGACTCGTAAGCGAGGTGCTGGCCATCGGCGCCTGGGTCGGCGCAGGCCTCGCCGCACTCTGGGCCGGGCCGTTGGCGCGCCCGCAGATCGAAATCTGGATGGACCAATGGGTGAAAATGCCGGCGCTGGTCACACCGGTGTCGTTCGGCGCCGTGTTCCTGGTGGTGTTGATCGTGCTGCTGATCCTGTCGCGCTGGATCGGCGAGCTGGTGCGCAACTCGGCTCTCAGCGGCCTTGACCGCAGCCTGGGGCTGCTATTCGGCCTGGCAAGGGGTGCGGTGCTGATCATCTTCGCCTATATCGTTACAGGAATGTTGATCCCGATGGATAAATGGCCGGCCGCGGTGCTGGATGCACGGGTTTTGCCCCTCGCCTATCGGGGCTCCGCGTTCATTGTGAAGGCGCTGCCGCCGCAATACCAGCCACGCCTGTATGCGCCTCCGGAAGGGCGGGAGACGACTTCCGCCGATCTGCTGCACGCCGTCCCGATCGGGCGGGCCACCGGCAAGCCCGTCATGCGGGATTAGGGCCGTCTTACTGAAACAGGCCCGTCATTCTGGAATAGGAGAGTGCCTGTCATGAATGAATGTTCATCTCCGGCTGAATCAGACGACAAGTTCCACGACGAATGCGGGGTGTTCGGGGTCTGGAACGCGCCCGACGCCGCCGCGGTCACCGCGCTGGGGCTGCATGCGCTGCAGCATCGCGGCCAGGAAGCGACCGGCATCGTCAGCTATGACGGCAATCGCTTCCACTCCCATCGCGGGCTGGGGCTCGTCGGCGATAATTTCAGCGACGCCAAGGTGATCGCCTCCCTGCCGGGGCGGATCGCGGTGGGCCATAACCGCTACGCCACCACAGGCGAGACCATTCTGCGCAATGTGCAGCCGCTTTTTGCCGATTTCGAGTTCGGCGGCTTCGCGGTGGCGCATAACGGCAACCTGACCAACGCCCACGCGCTGCACCGCCAGCTGGTCCGCCGCGGCTGCCTGTTCCAATCCACCACCGACAGCGAGGTGTTCGTCCATCTGATCGCCATCAGCCTGTATTCCACCGTGGAAGACCGGCTGATCGACGCGCTGAAGCAGGTGGTCGGCGCCTATTCGCTGGTGGCGCTGTCCAACCGGGCGCTGTTCGGCGTGCGCGATCCACTGGGCGTGCGCCCGCTCATTCTGGGCCGGATCGCCACCGGCCAGGATGGCGGCTGGGTGCTGGCCAGCGAAACCTGCGCGCTGGACATCGTCGGCGCCGAGTTCGTCCGCGACATCGAGCCCGGTGAGATCGTCGTCATCGACGATAGCGGCGTGCGCAGCATCAAGCCCTTCGGGCGCACGGCCGAGCGCTTCTGCGTGTTCGAATACATCTATTTCGCCCGGCCGGACTCCGTCATGGAGGGCACGCCGGTCTATGAGGCGCGCAAGGCGATCGGCCGGGTGCTGGCACGCGAGAGCGGCGTGGCGGCGGACGTTATCGTGCCGGTGCCCGATAGCGGCGTGCCGGCGGCGATGGGCTATGCCCAGCACAGCGGCATCCCTTTCGAACTCGGGATCATCCGCAACCACTATGTCGGTCGCACGTTCATCGAGCCGACCGACCAGATCCGCAATTTGGGCGTGAAGCTGAAGCATTCGGCCAACCGCCCGGTGCTGGCGGGCAAACGGGTGGTGCTGGTGGACGACTCCATCGTTCGCGGCACGACCAGCCGCAAAATCGTCGAGATGGTGCGCCAGGCCGGTGCGGCGGAGGTGCATATGCGCATCTCCTCGCCGCCGACGACGCATTCCTGCTTCTACGGCATCGACACGCCCGAGCGCAGCAAGCTGCTGGCCGCCAATCACAGCGTGCCGGAAATGGCCAGGCTGATCGGCGCCGACAGCCTGGCGTTCATCTCCATCGACGGGCTGTATCAGGCGCTCGGCAAAACCGAGCGCGACCCGGCCAAACCGTATTATTGCGATGCCTGCTTCACCGGGGATTACCCGATCGCGCTGCCGGACCAGGTCAACAACGCGGATCGGCAATTGAGCCTGCTGACGGAAAACGCCTGAGTATGGCCGGCCCGCTGCAGGGACGGGTGGCGCTGGTTACCGGCGCCAGCCGCGGCGTCGGGGCGGCCGCGGCAATCGAGCTGGGCCGGCTCGGCGCGCATGTGGTGCTGACCGCGCGCACCCAGGGCGGGCTGGAGGAAACCGACGACGCCATTCGCGTGGCCGGCGGCAAAGCCACGCTGCTGCCGATGGATCTGGCGGACACCGCCAGCCTGGATAAGATCGGCCCCAGCCTCTACGCCCGCTTCGACCGGCTGGATATTCTGCTGCACGCCGCCGGCGCGCTCGGCAAGCTGACCCCGGTTTCGCATATCCTGGATGGCGACTGGGTCGAGGTGATGGCGGTCAATCTATCCGCCGCCTGGCGCCTGATCCGCAGCTGCGCCCCGGTGCTGGCCGCGTCCGATGCCGGGCGGGCGGTGTTCGCCACCGATGCGCGCGCGCGCCAGCCGACCGCCTATTGGGGCCCCTACGGCGCCAGCAAAGCCGGGCTGGAGCATCTGGTGCTGACCTGGGCGGCGGAACTCCGCCTCACGCCGGTTCGGGTAAACCTGTTCGATCCCGGCATCGTCGCCAGCCGGCTGCGCGGCAACGCGTTTCCGGGGGAGAACCCCCGGGGGCTACGCCAGCCCGAGGCGGTGGCCCCGGGAATAGCGGCCCTGTGCCTGCCAGCCGAGACCCGGCACGGGGAAATCATAAAGATTGCGTAGGGTGCAATGCGCTTGCATTGCACCACCCCCGGAATGCTGCCCGCCGCACCCTTTCCAGCGCCTCAAGAAGCCGTTCGGGCCCATCCCGGCCAGAGTCTCGGCGCCGTCTCAAGACGCATGAGCGGGGAATTTAGCCCGTTATCCGGGTTCCGTCTGAATTTTACGACGTCTCTGATTGCCGGGCGGACCGGCGCGACAATGTCCTCGGGTTCGGCGAGATCGAGCCCGAGCGCCTCGCCCATGGCAGCCGCGGCGCTGTGCCCGACCCAGGCGGCACGGTCCGCTTCCGCCGCGTCCTTCTCGGTCCGGCGGCGCGCCGCCTGCAACCGCAGCAGCAGGCTGACCGCCCGGTTGCTCTCGCGCATCAGGCTCATCGCCTGCGCCGCGCATTTTTGCGCGATGTCCGGCTCGTGCCGGCGTTCCCGGGCGAGACGCAGGCAGTCCATCGACCAGGCATCGGCGACGACGAACCGCGCCGCCAGCCGCCCCTCGGCGGCATTTTCCGGCAGCAAGGCCGCCACCGCCGCCATCGCCGCCCGATCCCGCCGCGCCCAGTCCTGCCACGCCATCGCATCCGGATCGTCCAACCCCGGCGGCGGCAACGCCCCGCGCAGCACCAAGATGATCTCGGCAAACGCATCCCTGGGCAGCAGCCGCGCCCAGTTTGGCTCGGCGGCGGTTTCCGGGGCAGAATGGGGGTTCGGGAAATTGTCCATCTCGTTAGTATGCAGTTAAGTATAATAACTGGCAAGCCGGGAAATTTCCCGAGATCAAGACAACGCTGTAGGGTGGGTAAGCTCTTGCGCAACCCACCGCCTTGTCCCCCGCATCGCCAGCCTCGTGGCGCGAAGGGTGGGTTACGCAAGAGCTTAGCATCTGAGTACAAATAATCGCTTCACGTGTGGCATCGCCAGAAGCAACCGTCATGGCCGGCCTTGTGCCGGCTATCCACGACTTTGCTGGGTTCCGCAAGGCAAGACGTGGATAGCCGGCACAAGGCCGGCCATGACGAAGGGGGGGCGCGTCTCCTAAACAGATGCGGTTATTTTTCCTCGGATACTTAGCCACCCTACGACCGACGTAGTTAATCTTGGGCGTCGCCTTCCTACCAAGCATATACGTTTTATACACCGTGGAGGTCGGCATGCCGAAGGCAGCTATGTTCACGCTCAAGCTGGAACCGGAATTGCGCGACCAGTTCATGACGGAAGCTGAGGCCACACACCGGCCCGCTTCGCAGCTCGTGCGAGAATTTATGCGCGATTTTGTGGAGCGCCAGCGCGCCGCCCGTGAGCATGATTCCTGGTTCCGTTCGCAAGTCGAGCAAGGCCTGCGCGAGGCCGACGACCCGAAGGTGCCGCGCATTCCCCACAACGAGGTCGCGTCGGGCTGGCGCCGGCAGCGCGCCGAACTTGTAAAGCGGGCCGGTAAGCGGGCCGAGTGAGATGCGCCATCCGCCACGGCCAACCTCAAACAGCATGCGCGATTGAGCGTTGCGGCGGATTGCTACGCTACGCCTGCTTAGCCGCTCACGCGGTTGCCGGCCGATCCGCATCCGCGAGACTGCAAAAGTCAAGAATTCTGTACCGCTGCCTCTCGCGAAGTCTGTTCTCGACCTTATTCTTGACTTTC
>JAYTXR010000208.1:0-11028 GCA_043742865.1 Acetobacteraceae bacterium | reverse complement strand
CGACTGTCCCTTGGCGGGTCCAGGGCAGAGCCCTGGCGGGGTCTGGGGCGGAGCCCCAGCCTTGCTTCGCCCCCCCACCGCACGCAGTCCTCCCGGCATGAGCCGGCGCTCGCGCGCCACCGAGGAGGCGTATCAGCGCATCCTGCCATTGCTCGCCGCGGGCAGGCTGCAGGAGGCGATGCAGGCTTGCCAGCAGCTGTTGGCCGCCGCGCCCGGTCATGCCGACACGATGGGTCTGCTTTCCATGGCCATGCTGCGGGCCGGGCAGCCGCAGACGGCGACGGACTGGTTGAACCGGGCGATGCAGCAAAAACCCGCCGCCGCCGCGGGCTATCTGGTGAACTGCGCGCTGACATTGATCGAACTCGGCCATCCTGCGCCGGCGCTGGAGGCCAGCCAGGATGCGCTGGCCCGCAAACCGGCTTTCCCCGAGGCGATGCAGGCAAGCGGTCACGCGCTCAGCGATCTCGGCCGGGCGGAGGAAGCGGTGGATTTGTACCGCCAGGCGCTGCTTCTGAAACCCGCGCTGCACGACATCCAGAACAACCTGGCACTGGCGCTGCGCGCGCTGTCGCGTCTGGAGGAGGCCGAGCCGTGGTTTCGCCAGGCCGTCGCGCGCGAACCACGCGATCCCATCCTGCGCGCCAACCACGCCAACCTGCTAAAGGATCTGGGCCGGCTCGACGAGGCGGAGGCCGCCTATCGCGCGGCCCTGCGGCTGGCTCCGGAGAACACGCCGACCCGGGCGATGGTGCAGTACAATCTCGGTATTCTGCTGTTGCTAGCGGGGCGTCTAACCGAGGGCTGGGCCGGCTACGAGCACCGCTTCGCCGCTGGCGCGGTGCCCCTCAAGCCCTATTCGCAACCCCTCTGGACTGGAGAAGGTTTGGCGGGCCGTGCCCTGCTGGTGCATGCCGAGCAGGGGTTTGGCGATGCAATTCAGATGGCACGCTATCTGCCCCTAATCGCGGAAAAAAAAATCCTGGTGCAGGTGGCCGCCCCCCTGGTCCGGCTGCTGTCGGGATGGCCGGGGGTTCAGGTCATCGCGGCTGGCGATCCGTTGCCGGAATTCGACCTGCAATGCCCGATCCTAAGCCTACCGCGGGCGTTCGCCACGACGGAGGAAGCCATTCCCGGCCGCGTTCCCTATCTGCGCGCCGACCCGGTCCGCGTGGCCCATTGGCGCGCCCGCGTCGCGGAGCTGCCGGGGCTGCGGGTCGGCATCGTCTGGGCCGGCAACCCGCGCGATATGACCCTGGATCGCCGGCGCTCCATCCCGCTCGATGTTCTGGCTCCGTTGGCCGGAATGGCGGGCGTGTCGTTCGTCTCGCTGCAGAAGGATGTGCCGGCGGGGGGGCTGCAAGCCTCGGCGCTGGGCCGGGTGCTGCATGACTGGACGGGGGAATTGCCGGATTTCGCCGAAACCGCCGCCTTGATCGAGGCGCTTGATCTGGTCATCGGCGTCGATACCGCGGTGGTGCATCTGGCCGGGGCGCTGGGCCGGCCGGTCTGGCTGCTGAACCGCGCCGACACCGATTGGCGCTGGCGGCTCGGGCGAGACGACAGCGCGTGGTACCCGACCTTGCGGCAATTCCGTCAGCTTCGGGCGGGTGACTGGGGCAGCGTGGTGCTGACCGTGCGCGAGGCGCTGGCTGGGGTACTTATGGGGGTGGGGGCGGGGGCATCGCGCTTGTCTGCCTAATCGTCCCGGCGTATGGGCAGGACAATGAGCACCAGCGTCATCCCCACCGTAGGCCACAAGTCACTGCCTAAAGCCAGCATGCTGCTGGCGGTGCTGGGGGTGGTTTACGGCGATATCGGCACCAGCCCGCTTTATGCGTTCAAGACCAGCCTGCAGCTGTTCCATGACGTGCCGATCACCGAGACCGAAATCATGGGCATCCTGTCGCTGATCTTCTGGTCGCTGATCCTGATCGTCACGATCAAGTATGTGCTGCTGGTGATGCGCGCCGACAATCATGGCGAGGGCGGGATCCTGGCGCTGATGGCGATGGCCCAACGGGTGTCGTCGGGGGCGCATATGCGTCGGGTCCTGGCGCTGGTCGGCATCGCCGGCGCCTGCCTGTTCTTCGGCGACGGCATCATCACGCCGGCGATTTCGGTGCTCTCGGCGGTGGAGGGGCTGCAGATCGCGCTGCCGCAGGCGTCGAAGTACGTGCTGCCGATCTCCGCGGTGGTGATCGTGGCGCTGTTCATCATCCAGTGGCGCGGCACCGGCAGCGTCGGGCGCGTGTTCGGCCCGATCATGACGGTATGGTTCATCGCCATCGGCGCGCTCGGCCTGGCCGAAATCGTGCAGCACCCGCACGTGTTGCTGGCGGTTTCGCCAAGCTACGGGGTGGCGCTGTGCATCCAGTATAAATGGCTCGCCTTCATCGTCCTTGGCGCGGTGGTGCTGTGCGTGACCGGGGCGGAGGCGCTGTATGCGGATATGGGCCATTTCGGCGCCCGGCCGATCCGCCTCACCTGGATGTTCTTTGTGCTGCCAAGCCTGGTATTGAATTATTTCGGCCAGGGCGCGCTGATCCTCAGCGATCCGGCGGCGATCGAGAACCCGTTCTTCCTGCTGGGTCCGGACTGGCTGCGGCTGCCGATGGTGTTCCTGGCCACGGTGGCGACCGTGATCGCCAGCCAGGCGCTGATCTCCGGCGCCTATTCGGTCACCCGCCAATGCATGCAGCTAGGCTTCCTGCCGCGGATGACCGTGCGCCACACCTCCAACACCGAGGAGGGACAGATCTACGTGCCGCAGGTCAACGCGTTCCTGCTGGTGGGCGTGCTGATCCTGGTATTCGCGTTCCGCACCAGCGACGACCTCGCGGCCGCCTACGGCATCGCCGTGACCGGCACATTCCTGTGCACCTGCGTGCTGGCGATGGTGGTGTTCCGCCGCCAGTACCACTGGTCGCGGACGGCGTCGGTCGGCGTGTTCGGCGGGTTCTTTCTGATCGACGCGGTGTTCTTCGCGGCAAACGCGCTGAAAGTGCCGGAGGGCGGCTGGGTGCCGCTGGCCTTCGGCGCGGCGCTGATGGCGCTGATGACGTCCTGGAACCGCGGCCGCACCCTGCTGCTCGATCGCTGGAAGCAGGACAGCCTGCCGCTGACCTCGTTCCTCGCCCGGCTGCCGCAGTCGCGCACCGTGCGGGTGCCGGGCATGGCGATCTTCCTGACCGGCAACGCCGATTACGTGCCCGCGGCCCTGCTGCACAACCTCAAGCACAACAAGGTGCTGCATGAGCGGGTGCTGTTCGTCACGGTGCAGAACCTGGACGAGCCGGAGGCCGGGCCCGACCGGCGCACCGAGGTGGCGGAACTCGCCCCCGGCATCCATCGCGTGATCCTGCGGTACGGCTTCATGGAAAGCCCGAACATCCCGCGCGCGCTGGAAGACCTGAAGGATCGCGGCGTGGCCTTCGATCCGATGCAGGCCAGCTATTTCCTGGGACGTGAGGTGTTGGTGCCGTCGATGGTGCCGAAAATGCCGATCTGGCGGCTCTGGCTGTTCCTGGTGATGGCGCGCAACGCCGTGTCCGCAACCGAGTTCTTCCGCATTCCCTCCGATCGGGTGGTCGAACTTGGCGTGCGCGTGGCGATCTGACATCCGGCCCGGCGAGATTAGATTGGAGGCCTGCAACGCAATGGCCTCCCGGACGTTGCTAAGCTGATGGACCCTGTTCAGGAACCGATGCTCCGATGGCGAAAATCCTTGCCTTGCTGGCCGCCGGCCCTGGGTTTCCGCTGGGCAGCATTGATCACGGGCTGGAAATCCGTGTTCAGCTGACGCCGCAAGGCCAGATCGATCCGGCGGCCTATTTTGCCGATCCGGCTCCCTGGCCGGCGCGGCGCTATCGCCCGGACCGGCCGGACTGGATGGGCGAGGTGGTGCTGGTGGACGAAGGGAATATCGATGCCGGCTGGGCGTTGCGCGGCGGCCATGACATGGACCAACCGGTCTGGTCGCTGGATGGGCGGATCTACCGGCCCGGCGACTACCTTACCATTCACCGCCCCGACGGAGACGAGTTGGTGTTCCGCGTGGTCTCGGTGGAGCCCGATTAGACAAAAAGCTTGATCCGGCTGCGTGCCGGGTTTAGCGGGTCGTGGTTGTCGCCGCTTTGACGGCAGCGTCTTTTCGGCTCCCGCAAGTGCTTCGCGTCTCCATTCACGATCCTTTCAACCCACGATCCTTCAACAACGACAATGGAACCCATGAAACCCCGACTTGGTAGCGAACCCGTCGAGCCGTACAGACCGCGCATCGCGCGTGCTGTCGTCCAGACGGAAATCCTTGCCCGGGAGCGCCGTGTGATCGCAATGTCGCGGACAGCCATCATCGGCTGACCGCCCGCGGTCAGCGCCTCCTGGGCCGGTCCTCCACCGGCAACCCAACAGGAGCCGCCATAATGACCGCCGTTTTCCCCATCACCCGTCCCGCCCCCATGGCGGCCCCCAGCCTGCTGGATCACTCGGTACCTCGGGTCCGCACAACCGTGCTGGACAGCGCCACGCTGCTGGCGCGGTTCGGCCTCGCCCCCCATCTGGTGGCGCACTGGGTGCTGGACGGCGACCGCCGGCCGGTGGCGATCTGGCGCGAAGACATCGTGCCGCATCGGCCCTCGGTCGCCCGCTCCGCGTCGGCGCAACGCCCACCATGACGGGATCCCGGCAGGAAAAATACCGTGCCTATGCCGATCTGGCGCTGGCGCTGGAGGGTTTGCTGGCGGGGGAAAGCGATTGGATTGCCAATACCGCCAACGCCGCGTCGGCGATCTTCCACGGCCTGCCGGCGCTGAACTGGGCCGGGTTCTACTTTCTGCGGGGCGACGATCTGGTGCTCGGCCCGTTCCAGGGCAAACCGGCCTGCGTGCGGATCGCGCTGGGCAAAGGCGTCTGGCACCGCCGCGGCGCAGGCGCGCAGCATCCTGGTGGCGGACGTGCACGCCTTCCCCGGCCACATCGCCTGTGACCCCGCCTCGCGTTCGGATCTGGTCGTGCCCCTGCTGCATCATGGCCAGATGCTGGGCGTGCTCGATCTCGACAGCCCGATCCCCGCCCGGTTCGACGAAACCGACCGGCTCGGTTGCGAAACCCTGGTTGGGATCCTGCTCCGTCACGCCCCCGGTTGAATGCTCAGCCGGATTCAGGTTTGAACTCGGCGATCAGGACGCGGATGGCGGCGCTGCTGGATTGCTCCATGACGCGCCGGGCGAACCGGGCGCAGCTATCGATGTCGACCGCCCGGATCATCTGTTTCACCCGCGGCAGCGCGGAGGCATTGACCGAGAAGCTACGCAGGCCGAGCCCAAGCAGCAGCGGCGTCAGCGCCGGATTGCCGGCGATTTCGCCGCAGACCGAGACCGGCATGCGCATGCGCAGCGCGGCTTCGGTGGCGAACTGCACCAGGCGCAGCACCGCAGGATGCAGCGGGTCGTACAAATTCGCCACCTCGGCGTTGCCGCGATCCACGGCCAGCGTGTAGGCGGTAAGATCATTGGTGCCGATGGCGAAGAAATCGGCTTCCAACGCCAATGCGTCGGCGGCCAGGGCGGCGCCTGGCGTCTCGATCATGATGCCGAGCGGCGGCAGTTTTTCCGCCAGTCGCTCGCCGCGCCGGCGCAGCCGCCGCGCCACCCGCTCATAGATCTCGCGCGCGTCGCGCACCTCGGCGACATTGGTCACCATTGGCAACATCACCCGCACCGGTCCGAACGCGGCCGCGCGCAGGATCGCCGCCAACTGGGTTTCGAACAATTCCGGCTGGCGCAACAGCAGGCGGATGCCGCGGATGCCCAAAGCGGGATTGGGATCGCCGATATCCGACACGATGCCCTTGCTGGCCAGTGCCTCGATATCCTTCTCGCCCCCCCAGTCGAGCACCCGGATGGTCACGGGATCGCCGCCCATGGCCTCGACGACGCCGCGATAGGCGTCGAACTGTGCCGCCTCGTCGGGCACGGTTTCGCGATTCATGAACAGGAATTCGGAGCGGAACAGCCCGATGCCGACCGCGCCGGCCTGGGCGATCAGCGGCAGCTCGACCGGGATTTCCAGATTGGCCTGCAGCTCCACGGTCTCGCCATCTAGCGTCTCGGCCGGCAGCCGGCGCAGCCGGCTGAAGCGCTGGCGCTCGCGCGCGAACGCGGTGACCGCGCGCCGGGCCGCGGCCAGCGTGGCATGGGAGGGGTTCAGCACGACGGTCCCGGTGCCGCCATCGATGATGGCCACGTCGCCGGGACGTATCGCGTGCACCAAACCGGTGACCCCGAGCACGGCCGGCACGCCGAGGGCGCGCAGCATGACCGCGGTATGGCCGTCCGCGCCTCCCTCGTCGGCGGCCATGCCGGCCAGCCGCGCGGGATCGAGCAGTGCGGCATCGGCCGGGCGCAGCGCCTCGGCCACCAGCACCGCCCCTTCCGGCAAACCGGAAAAACTGCGGAACGGCGAACGCGTCAGGTTGCGTACCAGCCGGCGGGCGATCTCACGCACCTCGTCGGCGCGGCGCTGGGTGCTGGTGCGTTCCTCGGCGCCATGCGTGCCGCCGGCCTGCTGGAGCATGACCGCGGCGATCGCCTCGGACTCCGTCACCACGGCGGTTTCGGCCGATAGCAGGGTCTCCGCAATTCGCCTTCGCGCCCCGCGCACCAGGCGCGATGGTCCGATCATCTGGATATAGCCGTCGATCAGCGGGGCGATCTCGGCCTGGCTTTCCTCCGGCAACATGGTCAGCCTAGCGCGCAGCTTGGTCAGCTGTTTGCGCGACTGGACGATGGCGGCGTCCAGCCGGGCACTTTCCGCGGCGATGTCGGCGGCCTGGATCTTGGTCTTGGTGATTTTGGCCGGCGCTTCGGTGGTGCCGAAAACCGGGCCGATGGCTACGCCGGCCGAGACCGCGATCCCGGTGAAAACCCGCTCCGGCCGCTGTTCGGCCGACACCTCCATCAACCGGGCGATCCGCCCCAGGCGCTTGTGCTGGGGAATCGGCGGCGGTGTCGGGGGCTCGGCTGGCGGGTCAGTCCTGTTCATGGAAGCCGGCCTCGACCAGCTCCGCCAAGGCGTCGATGGCCTCCTTGGCATCCCAGCCTTCGGCATGCAGACGGATGGTCGAGCCCTGGCCGGCACCCAGCATCATCAGACCCATGATCGATCGGGCGGAGACCGTCTGGCCGTCCCGGCACACCTCGACGCAAGCCCCGAAGCGCTCCGCGAGGGTGACGAACTTCGCCGCCGCGCGGGCGTGCAGGCCACGCTTGTTGGAGATGGTGATATCGCGGATCAACCTCGGCTCGCCGGCCGGAGTCCCCACTTCTGGAAGGGCGGCTTCCGAAAGGGGGTCTCGCTCCGCATTCATCGGGCAGGGTTCATTGGCAGGATCCGTTCAGCTTGCCGCCATGCAGCACATGGGAGGCGGCGGAGATGTATTTCCGCCCGGCCTCCTGCGCGCTGTCAACCGCTGCCGCCAGTGGCTCGCTGGAGCGGATCTTCGCCAGTTTCACCAGCATGGGCAGGTTCACCCCGGCGATCACCTCCACATGCTTGCGGTCCATCATGGAGATGGCGAGGTTGGACGGCGTGCCGCCGAACATATCGGTCAGCAGCACCACGCCGTCGCCGGTGTCGCACCGGTCGATGCAGGTTTCGATCTCCGTTCGCCGACGCTCCATATCGTCATCGGGGCCGATGCAGACGATATCCACATGCCGTTGGGCGCCGACGACATGCTCCATCGCCAGGCGGAGTTCCTCCGCCAGCCGGCCATGGGTGACCAGGACCATGCCGATCATCGCATGCCGCGGATCGTCACGGTCCGAATGCCTGGCGCGGGGCGCAAGCTGGCCGTGGATTGCAATCGGATAAGGAAATTCATGGGGGAAAATTCATTTGGATCGTCTCAGGCCTCCTGTGCCTGAACCGGCGGGGGTTCGTCTATCCCCGCCGCTCGATATGGTGTTGTCAGACGCTTCATGCGCCGGTTTGTCCCTCATATCCAGCGCATCTGGTTGGCTTTCCTCGCAGGGCTCTCCGTTCCCATGAGTTATGGACCGGTTGGACAGATAGGCAGCAGACAGACCCTCCCGCGCCAGCTCGCGATGCGAGACATGCAGGCGCCAGGGCAGCTCGCTCGCCGCGATCCGCTCGGCGAGGTAATCGGCAAGCCGTTCCACCAAATAGACCGAGCGGTGACGCCCGCCGGTGCAGCCAATGGCGATGGTGGCGTATTTCTTGCCCTCTTGCACGAATCTCGGCAAGAGCAGCTCGAGCATCTGCGCCAGGTAGTTGAAAAACTTGTTAAAATCCGGGTCCGCCGCGACATGGGCGCCGACTTCCGGGTCCAGGCCGGTGTGGATCCGCAGAACTGGATCGTAATGCGGGTTGCGCAGGAAGCGCGCATCGAACACCAGATCGGCCTCCTTCGGCAGGCCCTGCGGATATCCGAACGAGATCAGCGTCACCACCAGCGCCGGCGCGTCGCGCGCGCTCGCCCGCCCGAAATGGCCTTCGATCAGCTGGCGCAGCGCGGCCAGCGGCAGGTCGGAGGTGTCGATCGCCAGTTCCGCGGCTTCCCGCAGGCTGCCGGTCTGACCGATCTCGGCGGCGATGCCGTCCGCCACGCGCCCCTGCGGTGCCATCGGGTGGCGCCGGCGCGATTCGGTATAGCGGCGCAGCAGGCTCGCCTCGTCGGCGAACAGATACAGCATCTCGGCGCGCAGCGCCGGGTCCGCGCGCAGCCGCCCCAGGGTGGCGAGCACCGAGGCCGCGTTGAAACCGCTGGTGCGCGTGTCGACACCGATGGCCAGGTTGCGCTCTGCCCCCCCCACCACGGTCTCGATCATCGACAGCGGCAGATTGTCCACCGCCTCATAGCCAAGATCCTCCAGCATGTGCAGCGCCGAGGCCTTCCCGGCGCCCGACAGGCCGCTGACCAGCACGACGCGGCGCCGCCCAATATCGCGCCGTTCGGTATCTGTACGGGCCGTCAAGGCAGGTTCGGTCATCGCCTGAATATCCCCGCCACCTGATCGACCCGCGCGAGAGCCGAGTTCAGCGCGAGTTCGACAATCGCCGGCGCGGAGGCGTGGCGCGCCTCGATGGCGATCAGGGGCAGCTGCAAGATGGGATGGCGGACCGGTTCCGGCAACCGGACCACCGCACCCCCGAGACCGACCACCAGCACCAACCGGGCGTGCGCGACATGGGCCAGCCGGACGATCCCCAGGCCGCGCACTTCCAGCAGGCCGGCCAGGTTTGCCGGCGGGCTGGCAACCCCATCCAGGATGTCCACCCGATCATCGGCCACCAGCGAGAAGCCGCGGTCCAGCAGGCGCAGCAACAAATCCGATTTGCCCGACCCGGACGGACCGGTCAGCAGCACGCCATGACCCTCTTTGCAAGCGCAGCTAGCGTGTATCTGCATGCCGCAATGTGGCTTGATGTGTTGCGCAAGGGAAGCGTCTTATTGGCGGATTCCAGGTCGTGGGAGTGGGAACAGCATGAGGATCGGACGAAAAATGATTATGGAGGCGGCCGGGCGAATATCCGCGTATGTGCGTGCGACGCCGATCCTCCGGCTCGATAGCTCTGAACTCGATATTTCCCGACGCGATATTCCCTGGGTCGGGGAAACGCCATCGGGGCGGGCGTTTTCGGTATGCCTGAAGCTGGAACTGCTGCAGCACACCGGCAGCTTCAAGCCGCGTGGCGCCTTCAACCGGCTGTTGCGCGCCGTCCTGCCCGGGCCCGCGGATCTGGCGGTGATCGCGGCATCGGGCGGCAATCACGGCGCCGCCGTTGCCTATGCCGCAAGGGCGCTAGGCATGCGCGCGGAAATTTTTGTCCCTGGCCCGACGCCGGCAGCCAAGGTGGCGCGGATCGCCAGCTACGGCGGCCGGGTGATTGAGGGCGGTGAGACCTACAGCGATGCGCTGGAAGCCAGCCATGCCCGTCAGAAGGCCACCGGGGCGCTGGAGGTGCATGCCTATGACGATGACGACGTGATCGCCGGCCAGGGGACCGTGGGGCGGGAGCTGGAGTACGAGGCGCCCGATCTGACCCATATCCTGGTCGCGACCGGCGGCGGCGGCCTGATCGGCGGGATCGCCGCCTGGTATGGCTCTCGCGCCGCGGTGATCAGCGTCGAGCCGCAGGGTTGTCCGGCGCTGCACACTGCTCTGGCGGCCGGCCGGCCGGTGGCGGCACCGGTGGGTGGGATCGCGGCCGACAGCCTGGGGGCAAAGCAGGTCGGCGCGCGGATGTTTCCGATCGCCGCCGTTCATGTGGCGCAGGCGGTGCTGGTCAGCGATGCGGCGATCCTGCACGCCCAGCGTTGGCTCTGGGACCGGCTGAGACTGATCGCCGAACCCGGCGGGGCAACCGCGCTGGCGGCGCTGCTATCGGGCGCCTTCGTGCCGCCGGCGGGCGCCCGGGTGGGCGTCATCGTCTGCGGCGCCAACACCGACCCGGCGAAACTGACATTCTGAGCCGAATTGAGCCGGGGCCTTGGTCGGTATTACCGTCCCGTCAGAAGCCGGTCGAACAGCTGGCGCACGGTGGGAACGAAGCCGTTGGAGTAAAACGGGTCGGAGGCGAAGCGATAGGCGTTGTGGCCGCTGAACATCAGGTTGTTCTCCACCCCGTCGCGCGTGTCGCCGCGATGGGCGATGTCCTGCAGTGTTTTCTGGATGCAGAAGCTGCGCGGGTCGGCGCGCTTGCCGTTGTCAAAATCCGGGCCGTGCTGGCTCCAGTTTGAGAAGCGGCAGGTCGACAGGCAGCCCATGCAGTTCACCTGGTCGGTAATGATCCCCTCCGCATTCGCGGGGGTCACGAAGATCAGCGTGGAATCCGGCGTGCGCAGCGCTTCGGTGCGGCCCTGCGCCTCCCATTCGACAACTCGCGCCAAATCGGCCGGGGTCAGGTAGACGATGCGCTTGCGCGGGCCGACGCCGAATTCCGCCTGATGCTCGCCGATCGCCTCAGCGGTGAACGCGACCTGATGGTCGTTGCGTTCACGCA
>JAYTXR010000207.1:0-17298 GCA_043742865.1 Acetobacteraceae bacterium | reverse complement strand
CGCACCCCCCGGCGTGGCGCGCATCGCCGTGGCGACCGCGATGCCGTCCATGCCGGGCATCCAATGGTCGGTCACCACCAGATCGAACGGCTCGGCGAGCCGGGCCTGCCGCTCCAGCATCGCCAGGCCTGCCTCGCCGTCGCTGGCCTGGGCCACGATCATTCCAAGTCCGGCCAGCCGCGCGCCGAGCACCGTGCGGTTGATCTGCACGTCATCGATCACCAGCGCGCGCTTGCCGGCGAAGGCGGCCAGGCGCACATCGCGCGGTGCCAGCGTCCGTTCGGCGCGGTCCAGCGTCAGCTCGATGGTGAACACGCTGCCCTCGCCGGGCCGGCTGCGCACGCCGACCCGTCCGCCCATCAGCTCGGTCAGCTGCTTGCAGATCGCCAGGCCGAGCCCGGTGCCGCCGAACCGCCGGGTGACCGACCCGTCGGCCTGCTGGAATTTGTGGAACAGCTTTCCGCACGCGGCCGCATCGAGGCCGATCCCGGTATCCTGCACCTCGATGCGCAGCGCCACGCGCCCGCCCGGCAGAGCCTGCCCGGTCGCGTGGATGGAAACAAAGCCTCGCTCGGTGAACTTGATCGCGTTCGATAGCAGATTGAGCACCACCTGGCGCAGCCGGGTCGGGTCGCCGCGCAATGTGGCCATGGCAGCGCCATCGGCGACGTGGGCGGCGATCTCTAGGCCTTTGACATGCGCGCGCGGCGACAGCAGCTCGACGGCCCCGTCCAGCACGTCCTCCAGGCTGAAATCGATGGCTTCCAGCTCGATCTTGCCGGCTTCCAGTTTTGAGATGTCGAGGATGTCGTCGATGATGCCCATCAGCGCATCCGCCGAGACCCGGACCGCCTCGGAGAATCTGCGTTGCTCGGCCGACAGGCAGGTGGTGAGCAATAACAGGTTCATGCCGATGACGCCGTTCATCGGAGTACGGATCTCGTGGCTCATGTTGGCCAGGAATTCGGATTTGGCGCGGCTTGCCGCTTCGGCCTCGCGCCCCGCCTGTTCCAGCTGCTCCTCGACCCGTTTCTGGCGGGTGCGGTCGCGGATCACCATGACGACCTCGCTGACCTCGCCGCCGCCGCCATCGACGAGCGGGCTTAATTGCGCCTCCAGCCAGATGCGTTCGCCATCCTTGCGAATGGCATGATAGGCGATAACCGTGCCTTCGGCGCCGGTGAAGGCCTGCGCAATCGCGGCGACGATGCGGTCGGCGTGTTCTGGTGCGACGAAAGTGCCGACGGGGGCTGCCATCATCTCCTCGGGCGAATAGCCGAGCAGCTCAAGGCAAGACCGCGAGACATAGCTGCGCTGCCCGCTGCGATCCGCGCGTATGATCAGGTCGGTGACGCTGTCGGCGAGCGCGCGGTAGCGAATTTCGCGCTCACGCACCGATCGCTCGGCGTCGCTGCTGCGGCCGATATGGCGGGTCAGCTGCCAGCCCAGCAGGCAGATCAGCAGACAGGCGCCGCCCAGCACCGCCATCTCCGCGATCGCGGCCGAGCGCCATGGCGCCAGGGCTTCGTCTTTGGACCGGGCAACCACGGCAATGATCGGCTGGCCCGGCACACGGCGGTAGCTGCCGATCCGCACCACCCCGTCGATCGGCGCCACGGCGGTGAAATTGGCCGACGGCCCGTTCGGCAGATCGCGGAACATCCTCGAGCCAGCTACATTGGCCCCCAGATGCGCCGGGTCGAACGGATGACGCACCATCACCGTGATGTCGTCGCGCAGCAGCGCGATGGCGCCCAGCGTGCCGATGTCGAACGTGGCAAAGAAGTCGACAAAATGGGTCAGCTTCACGGTCGCGAGCACTACGCCGGCGAATTGCCCGTCCGGGCTTTCCAGCCGGTGCGATAGCGTGATCACCCAGTCTCCGGTGGCCCGGCTGCGCAATGTCGGCCCCAGATAGAGCCGCCGGTCCCGGTTGGACCGGTGATGGCGAAAATAGTCGCGGTCGGCGTTGTTGATCGCCACCGACGGATCGGCCGCCAGCGAGCTGGTCACCCAGTTGCCATCGGCATCGAACACGAACAGGGCCTGAACCTGGGACGATTCACTGACCCGCTGCGTCAGGAACCGATGCAGCCGTGGGAGCTGAGCTGGGCCAATTCCGTCGGTCTCGGCCCGATCTAGCACCCCGTTCAGGATCGAGTCAGCCAGTTCGATTGTACTCTGTGCATGCTGCGCCACTGCTTTTGTCAGGTTGACATTGGCGGTGCGGATCGCTGCCAGCTGCGCGCCGCGCGAAGCCAACAGGCGCCAGAAGTCGAGCCCGATCAGCAGCAGGCAGATGAGGAAGACAAAGCCCAGGAAGTGGGCCCGCAGCGACACCGCCCCCAGCGACATGTGCCGCAGCGACATGTGCCCCAGCGACATGTGCCCCAGCGACATGGCCCGCAGCTTCACCGTCTTGCTGGCCGCCCGCCAGATTCCACGCATCCACTCGTCTCCGGCCCCGGAAAGGGGGGAGGTCGCGACGTTGCGCAGGTTTAGGTTAAAAAACTTTCACGAACAGAGCTCGGTTCCACCGCCTGGTTACGGCCACGCGGTGCCGAACGATTCCGGGCCGCCATTCTCGATCGTCAACGGTTTGCCCGGGGTCAGGCGGCCGGCGTTCACCGCGAAAACCGAGATGGTCCGGTCGCCCATGTTTTGCACCATCAGCGTGTGGCCATCGCGCGACCAGGCGGCGCCTTCGGCCCAGGGGCCGATCGGGGCCTGGGCAACCTGCTGCAGATGCATGCCCTGGACCGCGAACAAGGTCACCCGGCCATGCGGCTGATGGAACGGCGATTGCGGCTTGGTGCTGCTCTCCTGCGACCCCACGGCCAGATATTTACCGTCGGGGGAGAATTTCATCGGCTCGGGACCGCTCGGCACGGTGACCGTTTCGACGGTGTGGAACGGCGCCCGGCGCAGGTCGATCAGGCTGACGGTGTCGACGTCGCCATCGCCGCGGCCCATGTTGGACACGGCGGCCAGCGTGCCGGCGGCGTTGATGTCCATGGTGTAGGGTGAAATTCCGGTGGTGATCGGGCGTGGGTCCATGGTCACCTTGGTGCCGTCGATATGCAGCACGTTGACCTGGTTTTCGCCGCTGCGCGACAGCAGCGCGGTCTTGCCGTCCTTGAGGAACAGCACGGCACTCGGCAGCGAGGTTTTGGTGCCGGCGTCCAGCTTGCCGGCGGCTGTCAGCCGTTTGTCCTTGACCGTGAAGATCGAGACCGTGCCCTCCGCGCGGTTGGCGATCAGCGCCAGCGTGCCGTCCGGCGATACCCGCACCTGGGTGGCGCCGAGGCCGGCGGTGATGGATTGCACCACTTTAGGCGGCGAGGATTTCAGGTCGATGACCGAGACCCGGTCGTCGGGGGAGATGCCGTCGGTTCCGGCCGCATCGGCCTTGGTGGCGGAGGTGACGATGGCCCAGCTTTCGTCAGGCGCGACCCAGACCGCTCCGGGCGGCCCGACCACGCTATGGGGGGCCAGGACCGTGCCGGTGATCTTCGGCGGGTAATGCGAGACGTCGATGATCGTGATGCTGTCGGGTTGCGGGTCCTTGGCCGCGACCAGTCCGCCCTTGCCGTTCAGCACGGTGTGGCCGTCATTGGCCGACAGCACGATGTCGGCGCGCGCCGGCGCTGACAGGCAAAGCAACGCCGCAACGGCGCTGCCGGATAGAAATGTCTTCAAGATATCCTCCCGCTTCCCCTCGGCCTGGCGCCGATTGATGCAACGATAGGCGGAAGCGGGCCGCGAAGGAAAACCTATTTCCTGCGCGCGCCGGCAACCGCCCGCTGCAATTCCGCCAGATCGACCGCGCCGGGGATCAGCGTGTCGCCGATCACCATCGCCGGGGTGCCCTGGATGCCGAGCGCGGATGCCAGATGCAGGTTGTTCTGGATCCGCGCCGCGATCTCCGGCGCGTCCATGTCCTGGCTCATCCGCGCCCAGTCCAACCCCAGACGCTCGGCCTCGGCGCGGATGCCGTCCTTGGTCGCCTGGGCATCGCCGTGCATCAGCGCGTCGCGCAACGCCTCGTAACGGCCCTGGCGCTGGGCCGCGAGCAGGGCCTTGGCGCCTAGCATGCTGGGCGGGCCGAGCACCGGCAGGTCCTTGTAGATCAGCCGGATTTGCGGATCGCGCTTCAGCAGTTCGGCCATCGGCGCGTCCAGGCGCTTGCAGTAGGGGCAGCGTATATCGAAGAATTCGACGATGGTGATATCCCCGGCGGGGTTGCCGGCCACGGGGTCGGCGGGATCGATCAGCGCGGCGCGGTTGGCGTTCAGCGCGGCGCTGGCAGCCCCCGCCTCCTGGTTCCTGTCCGCCGTCTGCAGCGCCTCGACCGCATCGCGCAGGATCGACGGGTCCTTGACCAGTGCCTCGCGCAGGATGCGCACGATCTCGCCGCGCTGGCCCTGGGTGAAGCTGTCGGCGGCCTGGCCGAAGCCCGGCAGCAGCAGCAAGGCGAGCGCTGCGATGGCCAGCTTGCGGCGCGTTCGGACAAAGACGGTCTTGGCGTGTTCCATCCGCGGTTCTTATCATCCTCCCTGGCGCTGGCGATACTATTGCTTCGGGTTGCCCGTTGGGGGGAACGCGGCTATGGCACCAGACCCCGATTGTCGGGGCGCGAAGGGGATTGCTTGCATGAACATCAGCGGGCACAGCGTGGCGAAAGCCTGGCGGCTTGAGCGTGGGGCCGCGCGCCGGGGCGTCTGCCTGCTGGTTCTGGGTCTGGCCGCCGCGTCCTGCAGCACGGTGAATTCGGTCAAGGACACGCTGCTCGGCACCACATCGGGGCCGCAGGCGGGCACGCCCGGCTTTGTCGAGGGGTTTTTGGGCGGGGTGGCGGCCGATGAGCCGCGTGCCGCGCTGGTCGGACGCCAAATGCTGTCATCGGGCGGGAATGCGGCCGATGCCGCGACCGCGATTGCGTTCGCGCTGTCGGTCACGCTGCCGTCGCGCGCCGGGCTTGGCGGCGGCGGCGCCTGCATGGCCTATTTCACCGACCCGAAAAGCGCCAATGGCAGCGCGGCCGAGGCGATCCTGTTTGTTCCGGACGCTGCCGAAGGCGGCGGCGCGCCGGCCGACCGGCCGGCCGCGCGGCCGATGCTGGCGCGCGGGTTGTTCCTGCTGCAGGCCCGCTATGGCAGCCGCCCGATCGAGGCGATGATCGCGCCGGCCGAGCAGATGGCACGCTTCGGCGTCCCGGCTTCCCGCGCGCTGGCGCGCGATGTGGCAGAGGTCGCCGGACCGTTATTCACCGATCCGCCGGCCCGCGCGGTATTCGGCCCCGGCGGCACGCCGTTGACCGAGGGCAGCGCGCTGGTGCAGCCGGATCTGGGCTCGACGCTGGCGCAATTGCGGGTGGCCGGGGTGGGGGATCTGCATCTCGGGGTGCTGGCCAAACGGGTCGCGCTGGTGTCGCCCCGGGCTGGCGGCCCGATCAGCCTGGCAGATCTGCGGGCGGCGCTGCCCAGTGTGGCCGCGCCGATCCAACTGGAAGCCGGCGACGATTTCGTGTCGTTCCTGCCGCCGCCGGCGGATGGCGGGCTGGCCGCGGCGGCGGCGTTCCAGACCTTGTGGCAGGGACGGCGCGGCGGGGTTCCGCTGGACGCGGCGGGTGCGCGGGCAAGCGCAATGGCGGCACGCTGGCGCGCGGCAAGTGGCGATCCGGCGGCGTTGCTGAAAGAGGCGTTGCCGGCCGGTTCGCTGCCCGATCTGCCGGCCTCCACCAGTTTCGTGACCTTGGACCGCAACGGCAATTCGGTGGCCTGCGCGCTGAGCCTGAATAATCTGTTCGGCACCGGGCGGATGATGCCGGGTCTGGGCTTCATGATCGCCGCGTCGCCGCGCTCGGTGGCCCCGCCGCTGCTGGCGGCGGCCATTGCGTGGAACAAACCTACCCACGCTTTCCGCGCCGCCGCCGCCGGGTCTGGCCAGCAGGGCGCGGCGCTGGCGGTGGCGGCCGGCATGGCGGACGCGCTGCGCAGCCAGCGGGGCGCGATCGCGCCGGCGCCGGAGCCGGGACGGGCGAATGTCATTACCTGCGGCGGTTATCTGCCGAGCGATACCGGGTCCTGCCGCTGGCAGACCGATCCCCGTGGCGCCGGCCTGGCGGCCGGCAGCAACTGAATGGGCGACGCCGGTGAGTAGGCTTAAAGTCGGCAAGGGCGCGTCCGCGCCGCCGTTCCTGGTGATGGACGTGATTGCCGAAGCGAATATCCGTCAGGCGGCGTTGCCGCCGGGTGCGCCGCACGTGATCCGCATGGAGGTGGGCCAGCCCAGCACCGGCGCGCCCGCCGGGGCACTGGCAGCCGCCACTCGCGCGCTGCAAGGCACCGATCCGCTTGGCTACACCGAGGCGTTCGGCCGGCGCAGCCTGCGCCAGCGCCTGGTCCGGCATTATCGCGACTGGTACGGTCTGGAACTGGAATATGACCGCGTGGCGGTGACGTTGGGGGCCTCGGGGGCCTTCCCGCTGGCCTTCCTGGCCGCCTTCGATCCCGGCGACCGTGTGGCGATGGCCAGCCCGTTCTATCCGCCTTACGTGAACATCCTGACCGCGCTCGGCATGCAGCCGGTGATCATCGAGGCCGGGCCGGAAACCCGTTTCCAGCCCAGTGTGGAGGCGTTGCGGCGTCTGGACCCGCGCCCCGACGGGCTGATCGTGGCCAGCCCCTGCAACCCGGCCGGCACGATGCTGGATCCCGCCGAGCTGGCCGCCATCGCCGTCTGGTGCCACGAAAACGGCGTGCGGCTGATCAGCGACGAGATCTATCACGGCCTGAACTACGACCGCCCACTGGCCACCGCCGCCGCGCTGTCGCCGAGTGCGATCGTGGTCAACAGCTTCTCCAAGTATTTTTCCATGACCGGCTGGCGGATCGGCTGGCTGGTGCTGCCCGAGGCGCTGATCCGCCCGGTGGAGTGCCTGGCGCAAAACTTCTTCATCAGCGCGCCGCATATTTCGCAAATCGCCGCCGAGGCGGCGTTCGACTGCCAGGACGAGTTGCAAGCCAACATCGCCCGCTACCGGCGATCCCGCGATTATCTGCTGGGGGCGCTGCCGGAGGCGGGGTTTGCCCAGTTGAGCCCGGCCGAGGGCGCGTTCTATCTGTATGCCGATATTTCCGCCCGATCCAACGACAGCGTGGCGTTCTGCGCGCGGATGCTGGCGGAAACCGGGGTCGCGGCGACCTCCGGGGTGGATTTCGACCGCACCCGCGGCAACCGCTTCCTGCGCTTCAGCTATTGCGGCCCCGAGGCCGACATGCGCGAGGCGGCGGCGCGGCTGAGAGCCTGGCGGTAGGCTGGCGCGATCACGGCATCCGCACCATTTCGGCCCGGCGCGGCGCCGGGTGGAGTTTTTTCCACAGCGCCGGCGGCAACACCCGGTCGAACCCCATAGCGGCGGCCACGCTGGCGATGCGGCCGGGCGGCTCGACGAAGCTGGCAACGACCGTGCTGCCGGCGGGATCGTCGCGCACCGGCCAGTCCGCCGGCAGCTGGCGGCGGGGGGTGTGATTGACGAAATACAGGCCGCCTTGGGTGGGCAGGCCAGCGGATACGCGGCTGTCCGCCGCTTCGTTCTCCAGCAGCCATCTGGCGCCGCGCAGCGTCGCCGGATCGGTGCGGACCGGCTCGTTCTGCTGGCGCATGAACGCCGCCAGGGAGCGTTCGCCGAACATCAGCCCGTGATCGGACGCGGCGGTCAGCGCCAGGCCGCCGCCCAGGATCGGTAGTAGCACGGCCGCTACGCGCAGCCGGTGTCCGCGGTTCAGCCAATCCGCCAGCAAGATCGCGGCGGGCACCGCGAGCGCGCAGAGCGTCACGATCTGATAGCGTGGGATCAGCCATAGCGACAGCAGCACGAAGCTCAGCACCGCGAACCAGCAGGCGGCCAGCAGGACGAACAGACGCGTGGCCTTGCTTGCCTCGCCCGGCGGCGGCGACCAGGCCAGGTAGGCGCCCGCCGGAACCGCGAACCAGGGCAGCAGGCCGATCGCCGGACTTGCGAACAGCATCACCCATGCTTGGATTGGTCTCGGCAGCGAAAACAGACCCAGCAGGTCGTCCATGCCGGCAGGCGCCTTCAGCCCCGGCGTGTAGGGGCTGTCGCCGGAAAGGCCGCGCTGGGTGAGGTGGATGCGCCAGAGCGGGTCGCCGCTTAGCAGCCAGAGAAAGACGCCATCCAGGCCGACGATCGCGGCAAAGCCGATGCCCATCCACACATAGTTGCCGCGCCTGCCATAGCCGGCCAGGAACAGGAGGGCATAGGACACCAGCAGGGCGACCGCGGTCTCCCGGGTCAGGAGGGCACACCCCGCCAACAGCCCCGCCAGCACGAAAAGACTTCGGCGTTGCGACGATGTCGCAAAGTAGAACGCCCAGAACGAGGCGCTGACGAAGAAGGCTTCCGGCACGTCGGTGTAAACGAACGAGGCGCCGGACGCGAAGGCCGGCACGGCGGCGATCAGCAGCGGCGCGAGCACCCCTGCCCACGTTCCCGCCACGCGGCGGACGCAGAGTCCCGTCAGCAGCAGCAGGCCGACGCCGTAGACCAGCATCGGCATCGCAAGGGATAGCTCGCCGCGGCCAAAGATCGAGAACGACGCCGCCAGCGGCAGCACAATGAAATGGCGCAGCGCCCAATGCGACTGGCCCAGGAAGGGTGCGTCCCGCAGCCAGGCTTCGGCTCCGCGCGCATAGGCCAGATCGTCGGTCTCGAGATACCCGACCCAGGAGGCATCCAGCATGGCAATCGCGAACAGCCCGAAAATTGCCATCCAGATCGCCGGGCTCCCCGTAGGCGGTGGGACGCAAGCGGGCGATGGAAGAGCCTCGCCAGACGCGCTTTCGGGGAGAGTCATGCGATCTCCGGGTAAGAATTCTAAGGTCGGAATGCCCCAGGCGACGGGGTTAACCCGACGTTTCCGCTGGCCCGAACACGAGGTTGCGCGACAGCATGAAGTTGGACGTCATCGCCACCAGCATGCCAGCGGTGATGGCGATGACGGGCTGGCGGGCGCATAGCGCCACGAAGGTGACGAGCAGCGCATAGACGCCCCGGTTGAGCACGAATCCTCCCAGATTGGCGACCAGGAACAGGGCCCATTGGCGGTGGATTTGTCCGCTGCCGCGCCCCTTGAAGGTCCAATTGCGGTTCAGGATCCACGTCACGCTCGCCGCCGCGACGTAGGAAATCAGCGCCGCGCCATAAAGCCCAAAATTATGGCGCAGCGCGTAGACGACCCCGGTATCGACGAAAAATCCCACCAGGCCAACCAGGCCGAACCGGGTGAATTCTTCAGCGATCAGCAATCGCTCGGGGGACGCCCGGGCGCGCAATCCGCGGGGGAGTTTCCCGGCGGTCCAGCCGACAATGGCGGGAATATTCATCCGATCACGATGCAGCAGGATGCAGCACAAGATAGAGATTCGAGCTGAACGGACCCAGCGGCAATCCGGTCGTGCCGATCCGGCGCGGCACGCCTGGCGGGCAGAGTGAGGCCAGCAGCGAGCGCGTCATCAGGATCAGGTTTTTCTGCTCCGCCCAGGAAGCCTTTCCGATAATCTTGCAGGCCATGCGGAAGGTGGGATCGGTGAAGTGCAGCAGCGGGATCGCGGTGTGGTGCTCGACCGGAAAATAGCGATGCGGCACGGTCAGAAACACGCGATGGGCGACGCGCGCGAGTTCAAGGATGAAGGCCCGCTGATTGGCCGGGCTGCCGACATGCTCCAGCACCGCATTGGCGCACGAGATGTCGAATTCGCCATCCCGGAAGGGCAATGGCTGGGATGGTTCGATCTGGACGTATCGAGTGGCGGGGAATGCCGCGCGAAAATCCTGCCCCTCGCCCAGCCCGGCGGCGGTGATGCGATCCGGATAGGGATACAGCCGCTCCAGCATATTCGCCCCATCGCCCACGACGTCCGACACGCCGACATCGAGCAGCCGCGCGCCCGGCGCCGGCGCCAGGATACGCAGGAAGTCGGCATACATGCGGTCCCGTGCGGCGGTGACAAGACGCTCCCCGATCGAACCGGGGCCGGCTACCTCATAGTATTTTTGGTCGACAACGGGAAGTTCAGACATCGTTTTTCATCTCAGGGCCATTCTGGTAAGCTGTAACGGATCGTCATTCGGTCTATGGACTTTCTTGGTGCCCTGGTCCGGCGCCGCTTCGTGTTCGACGCGTCAGGCGTGGCGGACGAGCTTTGGACGTTCGAACACTCCCGGAGTTTTTTGTCCGGGGCGGTCGCGCGAACCCGACGCAGGCTGTGCGGCTTGTGCCGTCAATTCGTCCAGAACGGTGCGTCGCAGTACCGAGACCAAGGTGAATACGATAAAGGGCAATTCGTAATAGACCACGCTCAGCAAGGCGCCCGAAAGGACGAAGGCGATCAGGGTCAGGCGAAGATAGCCTGCCAGGTCGTAGGCCCAGCCCAGCGAAGCGTCGGCGACGGACAGCTGGCGGATGTTCCGCAGCGACAGGAACGATGTCGTCAGGATGCTCAGATACAGGAATAATCCGATGAAGCCGGTATCGCCGAGCGTCTGGAAAAAGATGCTATGCGCCGCGCGCGGCCGGTCTGGGGGGCCGGTATCGATGAAATCCATCGACGAGAATTTGGGCAGGTAGGCCGTCCATACACTCAAGTCTTCCATGGCAGAGAATCCGCCGCCCGTCAAAGGCCGGTCCAGGGCAACCAGCGTGTTCAATTTCCAGGCCCGCACCCGGCCCAGGAAGGAGTCGTCGGCCTCGGCGGTCTGGATCGTATCGACCCGCTGAAACACCTTGGACGGGACAAACCCCGCCACTGCGCCGCCGACGATGGCGACGGCCAGCAGGGTCGTGAACCGGTGCTTGCTCTGAACGATCGTCCCCAGGGCAACCGCCACAATGCCGAGAAACGCACCGCGCGAGCCGGTTCCGATAATGGCGAGGACATTCACCAGCACACCGCCGAAAAAGGCCAGGCGGACATAGGGATTGAGCGTATAGCGAAAAAGATACATCAGCAGCGGCACGTTCAGCAGGACGAGCAATCCGAAGGAATTATTGTCGCCGAAATTCCCTGGCGGCTGCATGATATGACCGCCGCCGGAGGCCAGGTATTTCAATCCCTCCATGGCGCCTTGAACGCCCATCGCGATCCCGATCACTAGCACGATGGAGTGGATTTGCAACCTGCCGCGCAGCACCGGGTTCATTAACAGGCATAGCAGCGCGATCTTCCAGACGCGGTCGGCGACAAGATAATGTTGGTCGGTCGTTGTCAGGGAGAAGACGACACTGATCGCGCACTGCGCGAAGAAGGCGATCATAAAGATATAATAAGAATCCAAATAGGCTGTCTTCCGGGCCTTGTCCCCGATAATCGCCAGGACCGCGACGATGATGGCGATCTTGCTATATGGAACCTGCTCCAAAAAGCCGAACACGAATACGTTCGGCGCGATCAGTGATACCCAGACATAGAACATCACGCCGGCATGGGCGGCCGATAACGCGGGAGGCAGCATCGACAGGAACAGCAGCAGGAACAGCGCGCCTCGCATGGCCGCTCAGCCGCTACCGGTGTGGCCTGGTGGCGGCGGGTGGGCGCTTGCCGAGCGCCCCGGGCAGGGGAGAAGCCGGAGGCGTCAGCCAGGGCCTGGATCGGTCGGCGGCTCTGGCCTGGGTCCGGACCGCGGAGGCTTTCAGTACTTCCTGATAGCGGAACAAGCCTGAAATTGGCGCGCCGGGCTTGCGGCGGTATTCCCGGACGCTCCAATAGACCGCGAGGACGGTCACGAGGATGGACAGAAAATAGGGGAAAACTTCCATTAGCAGGGTTCCATATCGCCGACACCGTTAAGGCAAGCTTAAAGCGTTAAGTCACGTCGTGGGGGCCACCCGGCGGGGCTGCCTGGCAGGTCTTATGTGGGAAATTTTGCGCCGGGTCATCCCCGATCGCCGCCGACGCTGAAAAATCAAGCAGGCGTGTTGCCTCGTTTATGTCAGCGGCCCTGGCTTCCGGCCGGCCGTGAGGCTATGACCGCAGCCGGGTCCGGCCGTTGGATTGCGCCGGGCGGGTCAGCGAGCGGGGTACGGTTCATGCGATTTCCAGAAATTCTCCGGCGTGTATCGGCCCGGTTGCCGCCGCGTCGTTTGGCGTTGGGCCGTCTTGCGTTGGGCCGCCTGGCGCTTGGATGCGCGGTGCTGATGCCGGCGGCGGCAAACGCGGCCACAACCTACGCTGTCGGCCCGAACAGTGAGTACAAAATGCTGTCGGATGTCGCTCCGAAGCTGAAGAGCGGCGACACCGTCACCATCGCCGCGGGCGAGTATTTCGACTGCGCCGTGATCAGCACTGACCATGTCACCATCGAGGGTCTCGGACCAAACGCATCCGCCGTGATGACCGACAAGGTTTGCCAGGGCAAGGCCATCCTGGTCATTACCGGCGCCCATGTCACGATCCGCAACCTGACCCTGACGCGGGCGCGGGTTCCCGACATGAACGGGGCGGGGATCCGCGACGAATCGCCGGAGCTGATCGTCGAACGGGTCAAGTTCATCAACAATCAGAACGGCATTCTGACCGGGACGACGCCGAAAACCGGAATTCTGACCATCCGCGACAGCGAGTTCACCAAGAATGGCGGGTGTTTTCCGACCTGCACCCACGGCATCTACGCCAACCAGTTGGAACTGTTGCACGTCGAGCGGTCCAAATTCACGGACACCAGACAGGCCCATCACATCAAATCCCGGGCGCTGCGGACCGAGGTGATCGACAACACGATCGCCGACGGCACCGAGGGGACCGCCAGTTACGCTATCGACATTCCGAACGGCGGCAATCTGCTGGTCCGCGGCAACAACATCCAAAAGGGGCCGAATGCGGAAAACCATACCTGCGCCATCATGATCGGCGCCGAAGGCATCACGCAGCCATCGCGCGAACTGCGGATCGAGAACAACGTCTTCAAGAACACCGGCGATTTCGACACATTCTTTGTCGTCAACCGCACGGCGACCGAGGTGGAGTTGATCGGCAATAAATTATCCGGCCGGGTCAAGCCGTTGCAGGGCGATGGGTCGGTGCATTAGAGCGTTATAGGATCATGTTTTTCACATAATTCTATAAGGCTGCTCGCTAAACCATGCGCCAACCGCCCGCTCAATCGCCTGTCGCACGGACACTTGCCGGGGACGGAGCGGCTTGGCGGACGACCGGATTCGGCCGGCGCATCAGCAACAGCAGCAGCAGCGGTGGCACGACGAAATACGTCATGATCCGGTAGTCGTCGTTATAGGCGATGATCTGCGCCTGGCGGTTGATCACCTGATCCAGCAGCCGCGCCCCGGCGGCGGTGGCGGGATCGAGGAAATGCGCCACGGCCGGATCTTGCAACAGGCGGTTGAACGGGGTCACGTAGGCGGCGATGTCGGCGTGCGAGATTTGCGTGTTGCGGGTCAGCATGAACGACAGCACCGAAATCCCGATCGCCGCCCCCAGATTGCGCGCCAGCGCCTGCAGCGCCGTGGCATCGCCGCGCAAATTCACCGGCAGCGTCGCGAACGCCATCACCGTCATCGGGTTGAAAATCAGCCCTAACGCGCAGCCCTGCAACAGCAGCGTCAGCAGCATCGTGTGCTGCGACACATCCGGGGTCCACAGGCTCATGCTGTGGAATGTCCCGCCAAGGATCAGCAGGCCGGTGGCCATGATTTTGCGCGCGTCGTAGCGCTGGATCAACCGGGCCGCCACCTGCATCGCCACCATCGTGCCCAGGCCGCGCGGCGCCATCGTCAGCCCGGCGGCGGCGACCGGAT
This sequence comes from Acetobacteraceae bacterium, assembly GCA_043742865.1. Lineage (GTDB taxonomy): Bacteria > Pseudomonadota > Alphaproteobacteria > Acetobacterales > Acetobacteraceae > PALSA-911. The sequence goes on along the minus strand of JAYTXR010000207.1, from coordinate 3,463 downwards.
AGCCGGCCAGGTTCTGCAGATAGGGCGCCAGCAGCGCCGAACTCGCCTGCAGCACCGCCCCGGTGCAGAACATCATCCCCATCGCCGCGGTGAAATTGGCGTCGCGGAAGATCGCCGGCGGCAGGAACGGCTTTTCCGCGGTGAACATATGCACCAGGAACAGATACAGCCCGAGCCCGGCCAAGGTCGCCTCCACGATAATCTCGGTGGAGGTGAACCAGTCCTGACCCTGGCCGCGGTCCAACATCAGCTGCAGGCTGCCGACGCCGAGGGCCAGGACGCCAAAACCGGTCCAGTCGAAGCTCAGCTCCGGGCGCAACGGCGTCTTGGGCAGGAAGATCAGCAGGCCGATGATCGCCACCACGCCGAAGGGAACGTTGACGTAGAACACCCAGCGCCAGTTATAGGCATCGGTCAGGTAGCCGCCGAGCGTCGGGCCCAGGATCGGCCCCAGCATCACCCCCATGCCGAAGATCGCCATCGCCTGGGCGCGCTGCTCGAACGGGTAGATGTCCAGCATCGTCGCCTGCGACAGCGGCACCAGGGCGGCACCGCAGACCCCCTGCATCAGCCGGAACACCACCATTTGCGGCAATGTTTGCGCCGCGCCGCACAGCATCGAGCTGATCGTGAAGCCGGCCAGGCAGGTGATGAACAGGTTCTTGCGGCCGTAGCGCGACGCCATCCAGCCGACCGGCGCGGTCATGATCGCCGCGGCGATCACATACGAGGTCAGCACCCAGATGATCTCGTCGGAGGTGGTGCCCAGGCTGCCCTGCATATACGGCAGCGCCACATTGGCGATGGTGGAATCCAGCACCTGCATCAAGGTCGCCATCATCGCGAAGGCGGTGATCAGCCCACGATTGGCGATCTTTGGCTCGCTGGCTGAAGCCGCTGTTGGCGACATCGCGCGCTGTTTCCCCCGATTTTCCGGCCGATCTTGCGGCGTCCGCCGGGTTTGCACCAGTGCCATGCCGGACAATGCTGCGACAAAGCCGCCGGCGCGGGGTAGAAGTCGCGACCTTCGGCGCTTCCCGCACCCTTCATCGGGCCCCACCCGTCAGGCCCCACTCCTCAGGATCGCATGGCCCTTTCTTCCGTTACGCAACAGCGCGCACTGTTCGCGCTGATGTGCGCCATCTGGGGCACCAACTGGCTGGCGCTGAAGGCTGGCGCGATGGCGGTGCCGCCGGCGTTCTTCTCGGGCACGCGCTGGACCGCGGCCGGATTGATCCTGCTGGCGTTTGGCTGGTTGCGCGGCGAACGCCTGTGGATCGGCCGGCGGCTGGCGCGGCGGATGCTGGCGGTGGCGTTCCTGATGGTCGGGTTCAACGCGGTTGTGCTGCTGTACGGGCTGCGCTTTGTCGGCAGCGGACTGGCGGCGGTGATCAGTTCGTCGCTGACCCCGGTATCGTTGCTCGGTTTCAGCGTGCTGCTGGGCCAGGAGCGCTTCAGCCGCCGCCAGGCCGGGGCCACCGCGCTGGGCATGGTCGGCATCCTGCTGCTGTTCGGCCCGAAGGCCCTGGCCGGGCGGCTGGATGCGACCGAACTGCTGGGCGCCGCCGGCGTGCTGGCCAGCACCCTGGCGTATTCCGCCGGGTCCGTGCTGGCCCGGCCGCTGATGCGGTCCTTGCCGCCGGTGCAAATGGCGGCTTCCACCAATTTTCTCGGCGGGCTGATGCTGCTGGCGTTTTCGTTCGCGTTCGAGCCGGGGGCCGGGGCGGCGGCTTCCGGCCATTGGGGCTGGCCGGCCTGGGCCGGCTGGCTGTTCCTGCTGATCCCCGGCTCGCTCGGCGGAACCATCATTTATTTCCTGCTGGTGCGCGACTGGGGCGCCAGCCGGACCGGCACCTACTCGTTCATCTGTCCGGTGATCGCGGTGGCGCTGGGAATGCTGGTCTATGGCGAGCAGGTCAGCCTTACCGATGCGGCCGGTATCGCGCTGATGCTGCTGGCGGCGGTGCTGGCCCTGCGGCGGTAGAAAAGCCCGGCCGGAGGTTGCATGCCGGCTTCAGGCAGGCCAGCATCCGGTCCGACACGGGAGGAAAAAACGATGCAGTTGCAGGACATCGCGCAGGTGATCCGCAGCAAGAATGCCGGGCCGCGCTGCCTGACCTTGGATGTGATGTTCGGGTCCGATGCGGACTACCAGCGCGTGGCACAATCGCCAGCGCTATCACGCGATGCGATCTCGACTCTGTACGGAGTGCCAGCGGCGGATATCGAGGTGATCGCCTATCCACTGGGACGCGCCATCAAGATCGTGTTGCCGCGGCTGATAACTGCCGGCGATCCGGGGGACCGGGATGTGTACGGCGCGCAGCAGCACGCGCCACTTCTGGGAATAGAGATATGAGAGCCTCCGGCCGAATCCTGGCTGAATTGCACGGCCCCGGCTCCCGCCGGACGATGCGCCTGCTTGGCGCGTCCGGGCAGCTCGGGTATGGGATTCCCACTGCGGCGTTCGAGGCGGGCCTTGCCCGCGGGCCCGACCTGATTGGCTGCGACATGGGATCGATCGATATCGGCCCGACCTATCTGGGCAGTGGACAGTTGGCGACAGCACCGGCCTCCACCCGGCGCGATCTGCGCAAAGTGCTGCTGGGCGCGCGCAGGCTCGACATTCCGCTGGTCATCGGCTCCGCAGGCTCGGCCGGGGCGAAGCCGCATCTGGACCAAACCCTGGCGATGCTGCGCGACATCGCGCGCGAGGAAGGGCTGACTTTTCGCATGGGCGTATTGGCGGCCGACATCCCGCGCGATGTGCTGAAGCGGGCGGTCCGCGCCGGCGCAGTCTCACCGATCAATGGCATGCCCGAACTGACGATCGAGGAAGTGGACGCGGCTGACAACATCGTCGGCCAGATGGGGATGGGAGAGTTTCAGCGCGCGCTGGCCGCCGATATTGACGTTCTGGTGGCCGGCCGCGCCTGCGACACCGCAATTTTTGCTGCCTTGCCGGCGATGCTTGGATTTTCCGTCGGACTGTGTGTGCACATGGCGAAAATCATCGAATGCGCCTCGCTGTGCTGCGTTCCAGGCGGCCGGGACTCCATATTTGCAACCCTGGATGACACCGGATTCGAGCTGGAGAGCATGGCGCCCCAGCGCGCAGCCACGCCGGTATCCGTGGCGGCGCACAGCCTCTACGAGCAGAATGACCCGTTTACCGTCTATGAGCCCGAAGGCAGACTCGATCTGTCCGCGGCACAGTATACGGCAATCGATGCCCGTCGCACCCGCGTAGCCGGCGCATTGTGGCACGAGGCCGAACAGCTGACTGTTAAGATCGAAGGCGCGCGGCGCATCGGCGAGCGCGCGGTGCTGCTGGCCGGGGCAGCCGACCCGCGCTTCATCGCCGGGCGCCGGCAGATACTCGCGGATCTATCCGCGCTGGTCGACGAACTCGTCTGCGAGGACACACCGAAGGACTACACGCTGAATTTCCGCGTCTATGGCG
>JAYTXR010000206.1:0-3291 GCA_043742865.1 Acetobacteraceae bacterium | reverse complement strand
AATGGCCGAAGCGGTGCGCCTGCTGGCCAGGCTGGAGGGTGTGCTGCTGGACCCCGTCTATTCCGGCAAGGGAATGGCCGGTCTAATCGACCTGGTCCGCCGGGGCGAGATCGGCAAGGGCGAGACCATTGTGTTCATCCATACCGGTGGAGCGGTCGGCCTGTATGGCTATCAGGGGTATTTCGAGACGGTCCTGGCGAGTTAGGGGGCTCTTTGGGGCACGCCTACGCCGCGTTCCGCAAATCGCCCTTCACGTGCCGGGCGAACAGATCGAACAGAAGCCGCGTGACCGGCCCAACCTCGCCACTGCCAACCGGGTTGGCGTCGATCCGGGTGATTGGCTTCACGAAGCTGGTGGCACTGGTCAGGAACGCCTCGCGCGCGCCGCGCATCTCCTGCTCGCTGAACGCGGTTTCCGAATAGGCGATCCCGGCATCGCGCATCAGGCTCACCAGTGCCGCGCGGGTGCAGCCGGGCAGGATCGCGTGATCCAGAAAGCGGGTGCGCAAAACCCCGTTCGCATCGACGATCCAGAAACTGGTGGCGGCCCCCTCGGTCACCATGCCGGAAGCGTCGATCAGGATCGCCTCGATCGCGCCCTGCTTGCGGGCGGCCTGGCGCGCCAGCACATTGGCCAGCAGCCCGATCGATTTGATGTCGCAGCGCGCCCAGCGCAGATCCGGCTGGGTGATCGCGCTGGCCTGCCATTTGGAAATATCCTCGGGATAGGGTGGGATGCGGCGGATCGTCACCACCACCGCCGGCGGCACCGGTTTGGCGGGAAATGCCCGGGTTGGAAACGCATGGTCCCGGCGGGCGACGCCGCGGGTGACCTGCATATAAAGCAGCCCGTCGCTGACCCGGTTGCGGCGCGCCACCTCATGTAGAACCTGGACCAGAGCGGCCCGGCCCATTGGCGAGGGAAGCTCGATTTCCCGCAGGCTGCGTTCCAGACGGTCCAGGTGCAAATCCTCGTCGATGAAACGGTTCTGGTACAGATGCACCACCTCATAGATGCCGTCGGCGAACTGGTAGCCGCGATCCTCGATGTTCACGCTGGCGGCGCGTTGCGGCAGATAGCGTCCGTTGACATAGGCGATGCGGCTCATGGCGATGGCTCTCCGGACGGCTGGGTTCGACCCATGCAGTCTGCGGCATTGACACCGGCCTAGCCAGACCGAAGCATCGGTCAAACCCTTGGGAGGGATGTCATGCTGCACTCGCGCGAGCGGATCCTAACGACGCATTGCGGCAGCCTGCCGCGGCCGAAGGCATTGACCGAACTATACGCGGCCCGTGCTGCTGGCCAGAAGGTGGATGGGGCGGCGTTGGCCGAGCTTGGCAGGCAGGGGCTGAACTGGGTGGTGCCGCAGCAGATCGCCGCCGGCATCGACATCGGCAACAACGGCGAGCAGCAGCGCGAGGCGTTCTTCCTGTATGTGCGTCACCGCATGAGCGGTTTCGGCGGTGCCTGGAACCGCCGCATTTTCGCCGACGTCGCCCGTTATGCCGGCTTCCGCACCCAGCAGGCGGCGGCCTACGCTTCCACCGTTTCGGTCAGCAACACCGCCACGGTGCCGCAGGCGATCGGGGCGGTGAAATATCTGGACCGCGCGTTCGTCGAGGCCGAGTGCAGCGATTTCCGCGCCGCTCTGGACGCCAATAGCGGCGGTTTCGCCGAGCCGTTCTTCACCGCCCCCTCCCCCGGCATCGTCGCCGCGGCGATGCTGAACGCGTTCTACGACAGCGAGCAGGCCTATCTGGATGCGCTCGGGAAGGCGTTGCAGGTAGAATACGAAACCATCGTCCGGCACGGCTATTTGCTGCAGATCGACGCGCCGGATCTGGCGATGGAACGCCACATGACCTACCAGGACCGGCCGCTGTCGGAATTTCTGGCATTTGTTGAACGCGTGGTCAGCACCATCAACCGGGCGCTTGTGAACATCCCGCGTGACCGCGTGCGGCTGCATGTGTGCTGGGGCAATTACGAAGGCCCGCATGATTGCGACGTCCCGCTGGAGGATATTTTCCCGGTGCTTCGCCACGCGCATGTTGGCGGTTTCGTACTGCCGTTCGCCAACCCGCGCCACGCGCATGAATACCACGTGCTGGAAAAGCAGAAAATCGACGACGACCAGATCATCGTCGCCGGCGTGATTGATCCGCTGACCAATTTCGTCGAACACCCGGAAGTGGTGGCCGAACGCATCGAACGCGTGGCGCGCGCGATCGGCGACCCGACCCGGGTCATCGCCGGCGTCGATTGCGGTTTTGACACCTCGGCAGGCCGCGGCAAGGTGGCCGACGACGTGGTGTGGGCGAAGATGGCGGCGATGGCGGAGGGCGCGCGCATCGCCTCCGGGCGACTGCTCTGACGCGTCAGACCTTCTCGAAGTCGATCCGTTCCACCACCGGCAGCCCCTGCAAATACCGGCGCAGGCAGTCGAGTCCCAGTTCCACCGCCCCAAGCCGCACCCAATCGCGGCCACCGAGGATGCGGGAGCGGCGGTAGGTGACTTCGCCAGCGGTGGCGATGCCGATCCAGATGGTGCCGCCGAAATCGATCTTGTCGGCGCCGTCATCGAGGTCGATCAGCACAACCAGCGCGTGGGTGGCGCCGGATTGATGGCGGGCGGCGATGGCGGCCTGTTCGACGATTTCCTGACCGAGCTCCTCGGTGGCCGGAACATGGGTCAGCCCGATCGCCTCGAATAGCTGCTGGCGGTCGCGCGCGACGATGGCGCGGCGGAAGGCGTGCTCGGCACCTGGCAGCGGCGAGAACCGCGCCGCCATCAACCCGCCGGTGAAGGTTTCCACCAGCGTCAGCGTGCCACGCTGGGCGATCAGCTCGGCCAGCACGACGCCTTCCAGCGTCTGGTCGTCCTCTCCGAGGATAAAATTGCCGAGCCGCTTGCGCACTTCGGACTGCACCGGCGCCAGCTTGCGGTTCACGTCCGCCATGTCGGCGCCGCGGATGGTGATCTTGGTTTCCAACTGCGGGTAATGGGCGCGGAAACCGAGCTTCACGCTGCCGTCGGGCACGATGTCTTCCACGCCGGCCAACAGTTGATCGACATGCGATTCCCCCAATCCGTAGGAGTGGAAGCGCTTCAGGTGGATCGAGGTCTGGCTGCCGGCGCGTTCGAGCAGCCGGGGGATGATCTGCTGCTCCAGCATGCGGTGCAATTCGCGCGGCACGCCGGGGGTGAAGTAGAAACGTGCGCGGCCGATCTCCAGCGCGAAACCGCAGGCGGTGCCGATCGGGTTGTCGATGAACTCCGCGGTGGC
>JAYTXR010000205.1:0-10297 GCA_043742865.1 Acetobacteraceae bacterium | reverse complement strand
AGCCAGGTCAGCGCCTTCATTCTCGGCAAGATGAAGGAAACCGCCGAAGCCTATCTGGGCGAGCCGGTTTCCCAGGCCGTGATCACCGTGCCGGCCTATTTCAACGACGCCCAGCGCCAGGCCACCAAGGATGCCGGCCGCATCGCCGGGCTGGAGGTGCTGCGCATCATCAACGAGCCGACCGCGGCGGCGCTGGCCTATGGCATGGACAAGAAGCATGCCGGCGTGATCGCGGTCTATGACCTCGGCGGCGGCACCTTCGATATCTCCATCCTGGAAATCGGCGACGGCGTGTTCGAGGTGAAATCCACTAACGGCGACACCTTCCTCGGTGGCGAGGATTTCGACGTGCGGGTGATCGATTACCTCGCCGACGAGTTCAAGCGCGACCAGGGCATCGATCTGCGCGGCGACAAGCTGGCGCTGCAGCGGCTGAAGGAGGCGGCGGAAAAGGCCAAGATCGAGCTGTCTTCCTCCAAGGAGACCGAGATCAACCTGCCGTTCATCACCGCCGATGCGTCGGGGCCAAAGCATCTGGTCATGAAGCTGTCGCGCGCCAAGCTGGAAAGTCTGGTCGATGACCTGATTGCCCGCACAATGGAGCCCTGCCGCGCGGCGCTGAAGGATGCCGGCGTGACCGCCGGCGAGATCCAGGAAGTGATCCTGGTCGGCGGCATGACCCGGATGCCCAAGGTGATCGAGGCGGTAAAAAGTTTCTTCGGCAAGGACCCGGCCCGCAACGTCAACCCCGACGAGGTGGTGGCGATCGGTGCGGCGGTGCAGGGCGCGGTGCTGAAGGGCGATGTCAAGGACGTGCTGCTGCTGGATGTCACGCCGCTGTCGCTGGGCATCGAGACCCTGGGCGGGGTGTTCACCCGGCTGATCGAGCGCAACACTACGATCCCGACCAAGAAGTCACAGGTGTTCTCCACCGCCGACGACAACCAGAGCGCGGTCACCATCAAGGTGTTCCAGGGTGAGCGCGAGATGGCCCAGGACAACAAGATGCTCGGCCAGTTCAACCTGGAAGGCATCCCCTCGGCGCCGCGCGGCACGCCGCAGATCGAGGTGACCTTCGATATCGATGCCAACGGCATCGTGGCGGTGCAGGCCAAGGACAAGGCCACCGGCAAGGAGCAGCAGATCCGCATCCAGTCCAGCGGCGGGCTGTCGGAGGCCGATATCGAGAAGATGGTCAAGGAGGCCGAGGCCAACGCCGATGCCGACAAGCTGCGCCGCGAGCAGGTGGAGGCGCGCAACCACACCGAAGGCCTGGTGCATCAGGTGGAGAAGAACCTGACCGAATACGGCGACAAGGTCGGTGCCCAGGAGAAGGGCGAGGCTGAGGCCGCGGTCGCGGCGGCGAAATCCGCCCTCGAAGGCCAGGATGGGGCTGCCATCAAGCAGGCCGGCGAGCGCCTGTCGCAGGCGGCGATGAAGATCGGCGAGGCGATGTATAAGGCGCAGGCGGAAACCGGCGCGGCCCCTGGATCGGGTCCGGATGCCCAGGGTCCGGGGTCGCCGGGCGGTCACGCGCCGGGTGGCAAGCCGGACGACAAGGTGGTCGACGCCGAGTTCGAGGAAGTCGACGACAAGAAAAAGAAATCGGCATGATCGCCGCAATTCTTTAGCGAACGACCGCGCCCGCGCTTCATTCGAAGGCGGGCGCGATGCTATTCAGCGCCTGGAGAAAGGGCTGACCCGGAAGGACGGACATGGCTAAGCAGGATTACTACGCCACGATGGGGGTGGCGCGCGAAGCTGGCGCGGACGAGCTGAAGAAGGCGTACCGCAAGCAGGCGATGCAGCATCATCCCGATCGCAATCCGCACAACAAGGCGGCGGAGGCGAAGTTCAAGGAATTGAACGAGGCCTATGACGTTCTGAAAGACGATCAGAAGCGCGCCGCCTATGACCGTTACGGCCATGCGGCGTTCGAGCAGAATGGCGGGGCCGGGGGTTTCAATTTCACCGAGGGCGGCGGGCTCGGCGACATATTCGATCAGATGTTCGGCGACTTCACCGGCCGGCGCGGCGCCGCTGGCCGCACCCGGGCAGGCGCCGATCTGCGCGCGCAGGTCGAGATCGGCCTTACCGAGGCGTTCGCCGGCACCAAGACCAGCTTGCGGGTGCCGACCAGGCTGGCCTGCGAGACATGTGACGGGACCGGCTCGGCCGACAAATCACGCGCCAACCTGACCTGCGGCACCTGCAACGGCCAGGGCAAAGTACGGGCGCAACAGGGTTTCTTCATGGTCGAGCGGACCTGTCCGACCTGCGGCGGCGCGGGACGGGTGATCAGCAACCCGTGTCGGATCTGCCAGGGCCAGGGTACTGTGCAGCGCGAGCGCACGCTGCAGGTGTCCATCCCCGCCGGCGTGGAAGATGGCACCCGCATCCGCCTGGCCGGCGAAGGCGAGTCCGGGGGCGTCGGGGCGACGAACGGGGATCTGTATGTCCATGTGGCGGTGCGCGCGGATGAGCTGTTCCAGCGCGAGGGCGCCAATCTGCTGATCCGGCTGCCGTTGCGCATGACCCAGGCCGCCCTCGGCGGCGAGGTGGAGGTGCCGGTGATCGACGGCTCGCGAGCGAAGATGAAGATCCCGCCCGGCACCCAGACCGGGGATCAGTTCCGCCTGCGCGGCAAGGGATTTTCGGTGCTGCGCAGCGCCGCGCGCGGCGATCTGTATGTCCAGGTGGCGGTCGAGACGCCGTTGCACCTGACCCGCAAGCAGCGCGAGCTGCTGGAGGCGTTCGACGCCGAGAGCCAGGACCACAAGACCGGACATCCCGACAATGAGGGGTTCTTCACCAAGGTGAAGGAGTTTTTCGAGGGACGCGGGGCGAACGGCAGCGCCTGATCCAGGCTCTGGCTACTCTTCCGTGAAACGGTAAACTCGTCCGGGAAACCGCACGGGGAAACGCCAGCATGCAGCCGCCCAAGGTCAAGGCGCCGAAACTCTCGGCCGATTGCCACTTCCATATCTTTGGTCCGTTCGACCAGTACCCGCTCTCGCCCGGCCGGGCTTACGAGCCGGTGCAGGCGCTGGTGGAAGATTATCTGGCCCTGGCCGAGACGGTCGGGCTGGAGCGCCGGGTGATTGTCACCCCAAGCCCCTATGGCACCGACAACCGCGTGACGCTGGACGCCATCGAGCAATTCGGGCGCCAAAGCGCCGTCGGGGTCGCGGTGATCGATGACGGGTTCGATGATGCCGCGTTGCGGCGCCTGTCGGATGCGGGCATCCGCGGCGTGCGGTTCAATCTGGTGTCCGGCAATGGCACCCCGGTGGACCAGCTGGCCGCGCTGGCGCGGCGCCTGGCGCCGTTGGGCTGGCATATCCAGGTCTATGCCGACGGCCAGACGCTGGCCGATATCGCCCCGGTGCTGGCGAAACTGCCGGTGGATGTCGTGGTCGATCATATCGGCGGCGTGAAGGCGGCTTTGGGCACCGCGCACCCGCAATTCCAGGCGCTGCTGCGGCTGCTCGATGGCGGCAATGCCTGGGTGAAGACCTGCTCCTATCGCGCATCCTCGACCGGCCATCCCTGGGCCGATACCGGACCGAACGTGCGCGCGCTGGTCGCGCATGCACCGGAGCGTTGCGTCTGGGGCACCGACTGGCCGCATAGCAGCATGAAACCGCCATTGCCGGAGGCCAGCGGGCTGCTCGACCAGTTCTTCGACTGGGTGCCCGATGCGCCGACACGCCATCGTATCCTGGTGGAGAACCCGGCCCGGCTGTACGGTTTCGCCGCCGGCTGACCTCTCTTTTTTTAGCGCGCACCCCGTCTGGCGGAGAATTTGTGCCGACCCGCTACAGGAATTGGCAAGCTTTGACGCGATAAGTTGGACGCTCCCCAGCGCCTTTGACGGGTGGTCCCTTTGAACCTGCCAATTCCTCTCGATCTTGTGCCCCTGCTAGCGGTTGTCGGCAGTGCCGCGATTCTGGCGATGCGCGACGCCATCGCGCGGCTGCGCCGGACCTTCGCGCGCCGGCGAAGCCGGTCCGAGGCAGCCCGGCACGAGCAAGCCGGGCAGAAAGACGATGGGCAGGTGGAAGATGGGGAATGGGTGCCGTACACCGCCTCGTTCGGATCGCGACTGCTGGATATCGAGCGCGAGGCGATGGCCGCGCTGCGCCAGGTGGGGGGATTGGCCGCGCGCCATCGGGTCCGGCTGGAGATCGCGATCCAGCCGGAGCTGTCGGTGCGGGCGGACCCGGCCGGGTTTCGCCGCGCGCTGATCGGCCTGCTGGAGAACGCGATCTTCCAGGCGCCGGGCGGCAAGGTGCTGGTGGGCGGCACGCGCCATGGCGGGCGCATTCAGATCGCGGTGCTCGATGATGGGGGGGGAGCAAGCCGGCCGGAACAGGCAGCCGCGCTGCGTTCGGTCGAGCAGATCGTGGCGCTGCATGGCGGCACGCTGCAAATTGAAAACCGGCCCGGGCAGGGCACCCTGGTGGTGCTGCGTCTGCCCGAGCCGCTGGCCGCGCCCGCCGCCAGAGTGGCTGATCCCGTGCGGCAGAAGCCGTCTCAGCCCGCACGGCAGACGCCGCGCGAGCCCGCGCCGTCGCCAACCGCGGCGGCCGAGGCCGGATCGGGTTAAACCGCGCCGAGCCAGATCGCCGCGCCGTAGCCGGCGGCGAGAATGCCGATGCCGCCACCGGCCCAGGCCAGCCACCGCACCCGGGTGACGACCGCGACCGAGGTCAGTACGATGGCGATCTGCAAAGCGCCGACCACCGCCTCGAACTGATGATAGCGATGGAAATCATGGTCCCGCTCCTCGGTCTGGTGGGCGGCCCGCTCGCTCAGCTGCTTCATGCCGTCCCCGGTTTTGGGGTCATCGCGCAGCCGGGCTTCCGCCTCGCGCGCAACGGTAATCTTCTTGGCGATCGCGGGGTCGGCGGCGTTGGGCTGGCTTTCCAGCAAATTCGCCTCCGCGGCGCGGATGGTGGCGCGGACATTCTTGGCCTGAAAGAAGTTCCAGTCGTCCGACACGCCGATATGATGGGTCAAATACGCGCTCTGCGAGCTTTTTTCGCCCATCTCGGCCAGCGCCAGCGCGGCGGCGAGGATGGCGATGACGACCGCGATCTTCGGCGCCGAATTATCGCCGCCATGCTCGGCGGCATGATGGGCGTGTTCCAGACCTTCCTTGGCGTGTTCAATCGTCTCGGACATTGGCGGGATCTCCGGTGGGTGGCGCCGACAGGGAGCCGGCAACAGGGCGCTGGCAACATGGCGCAATTTTGACCGGCTGGCGCGCTTCATGTTGGGCTCGGGGCGTTCTATCCTGCCTGGATGCACAGCTTTCGTCGGCTCCCATGGTTGCTCCGCCTTTTTTGCCGCGCCGGCGCGTTGTACGGAATGCTGGCCGCCGCCGACATGCCGGCGTCAAGCGCCGCCGATGGAGCGGCTGGCGATGCTTGGCAGGATTGGCAGACCATCCTTTGGCCGGGCGTGAATGCGGCGCAGCTGGCGGGGCTTCGTCCGCTTGGCATCACCGCCAACAAGGTGGTCGGAACGCGCGAGACGGAGCTGACGCAAGCGGCGGCGGCGAAGGCGATGGCGCCGCTGCTGGCCGCGAGGATCGCGCCGTATATCGAGAACATCGCGACCGATTTCTACGCGCCGTATCACCGGTGGCTGCCGGGTAAGCCGGTGACCTGGCTGTTCGACGAAGCCCGGCGCCGCTACCGGGAGAACCCGGACGATCCGGCGGTGCGGCTGCGCGAGCCCAGCCTGTCGGATCCGGCATGGCAGGCGCGGATCGATGCCAGGCTGGCGAGCCATGCGCGGATCTATGGCCGCTACCGGCCGCTTTTCTACAATTTGGGCGACGAGACCGGCATCGCCGATCTGGCGGCGAACTGGGATTTCGATTTTTCGCCGCCATCCCTGGCCGGCCTGCGCGGCTGGCTGCGCACACGCTATCCCTCGCTGGCGGCATTGAACCGCCAATGGGGCACGGCGTTCGCCAGCTGGGACGCCGTGACGCCACCGACCACGGAGGCGACGCTGGCGCGCACCGACGGCAATTATTCGGCCTGGTCGGATTTCAAGGACTGGATGGACGAGGCGTTCGCCCGCGCCTTGCGCCAGGGCGCCCGGGCGCTGCATGCAGGCGATCCGCAGGCGCGGGCCGGCATCGAGGGCACCCAGGCGCCCGGCTGGGGCGGCTATGATTTCACCCGGCTGGCGGGCGCGTTGGACGTGCTCGAAATGTACGACATGCACAACAACGTGGAGATCGCGCTGGCGCTGAACCCGGCGCTGATCGCCCTGACGACCTCGTTCGGCTCCGGCGCTCGGGAAATTCACCGCATCTGGCACGAGGCGCTGCTGGGCCAGCGTGGGGTGGCGATCTGGGACGAGGTGAATGCGATTATCGGCACCGATGGCGTGCCGGGTCCGCGCGGGGAGCAGATGCGCGGGCTGTTCACCGAACTGCGCGGCGGCATTGGCGCCCAGCTGATCGCCAGCCGGCTGGCGCGCGATCCGGTGGCGATCCTGTATTCGCCGGAAAGCTACCGGCTGACCTGGCTGGCGGAGGTCAAGGCGGAGGGCAAGCCATGGACCTTGCGCGATTCCGAACGGGAATCGTTCGACAGCGTCCTGCGCGCGGCGATGCGCCGGGCGGCCGCGCTGTTGCAGCATGCCGGCTTGCAGCCGAACTGGCTGAGCCCGCAATTGCTGGCCGAGGGGGCGCTGGAGGCGCGCGGCATCCGGCTGCTGGTGCTGGCGCATGTGCTGGCGCTGTCGGACCGCGAGACCGCCGCGATCGATCGCTTCGTGCGCCGCGGCGGGGTGGTCGTGGCGGATGTCGTGCCGGGCGAATTCGACGGCCATGGCCGCCAGCGCCAGCAGCCGGCGCTGGCGGCGCTGGGCGGTAAAATCCGGCTGGTGGAGGCCTTGCGGCGCGACGACGCGCCGGCGGCACCGTTGCTGAAGGCGCTGGGTGACGCAAGCGTGGCGCCGATGTTCAGCGTGCAAGCGCCCGATGGCACAGTACGGCGCGACGTGGATGTGCGGCAGTTCCGCAACGGCGCCGTCACGGTTATCGGATTGCTGCGCGACCTGCCGGAAAAGGGCGATCTTGCACCGTCCGGACCCGCGGTCTTGCAGTTAAGCCAGCCGGCCTGGCGGACCGATCTGCGCGCCGCGGTGCCGGCTGCACGGGCGGCTCGTTTCGCGGTTCAGCTCGACCCCGCCGCGCCCACCGTTCTGGCGCTGTCGCCGGCGCGGCTGCCCCAACCGGTTGTCAGCGGTCCCCGCCGCGCGCGGCCGGGCGACATCGTCACCTTCCAGCTGCGCCTGTCCGGGCCGACCCCGGCGGCGGTGACCGTGCTGCATCTGGAGGCGCGCGATCCCACCGGGCGGATCGTCGATGCCGACGGCGCCAATGTCAGTCTGACCGGGAGAACCGCCAGCTGGCAGCTGAAACTGGCGCCGGACGACAAGCCCGGCCTCTGGACGGTGACGGCGCGCGATGGGTTCGGCGCCGGTCAGGCGGTCTGGCCGATCGAGATCGTGGCGCAATAAGGCACCGAAACGCCGTTACGCATACAGATCCGCCCGGGTGGGCGGCAACCCCGACGGTCCGCGCACCCGTTTGGACGCCAGGGTCTGGTAGATCCCCACCGTGTTGCGCTCGAATGCCAGCGAACATCCGGCCAGATACGCCAGCCAAAGCCGGACCTTCACGCTGCCGACCTCGGTGACCGCTGCGGCGTAGCCTGCCAGCAGCCGGTCGTGCCACAGCCGGCAGGTCCGCGCGTAATGCTCGCGCCAGGCCTCCATGTCATGCACTTCGAAGCCATGGCGTTGCAGGTTGGCGATCGACATCCCGACGTGATCGAGTTCGCCGCCGGGAAAGATATAGCGCACCAGCGCGGCATACTCCTTCGGCCGGCGCTTGAAACGCCGGTCGTCGCGCTTGGCCGGCCGGGCGATCGAGTGATGCAGATACAGCCCGCCCGGGTTCAGCAGCCGGTGCACGGTGCGGAAATAGGTCGCGTGGTTGGCCAGCCCCACCTGCTCGAACATGCCGATCGATGAGATCTTGTCGAAACTGCCTTCCATCAACGCGTAGTCGCGCAATTCCAGCGTCACCCGATCGGCCAGCCCGGCGCGGGCGATGCGATCCTTGGCATAGGCGAACTGCTCCTTCGACAAGGTCACCCCGCGTGCCCGCACGCCGTAATGCTGCGCGGCGTGACAGACCAGCGCGCCCCAGCCGCAGCCGATGTCGAGGAAGGTTTCATCCGGACGCAACCGCAATTTGCGGCAGATCATGTCCAGCTTGTCGTGCTGGGCCTGCGCCAGGGAGTTGTCCCAGGCGGTGAAATAGCCGCAGGTGTAGATCATCGACGGGTCCAGGAACAACGCATAGAATGCATTGGATGCATCGTAATGATACGACACGTTGGTGCGGTTCGCGGCTTCGCTGCCATCCGCCAGCGCGATGTCGCCGCGGATACCCTCCAGCGGCCACGGCCCGCCGCGCGGCACCGCCAGGAAGCGCGTCAGCGTGCCCAGCAGCTTTCCCTTGTCCAGGGTTTTCAGCAGCGCGCGCGAGCGGATTTTGGGCCGGCGCGCCACCAGGTCGAAAATCGTGCCGCCCTGGATATCGATCCTGCCCGACACCCACAGATTGGCCAGCGTATCGATGTTGGGACGGCGCAGCAGGGCCGCGATCACCCCCTCATCGGCCAGCCGGATCGCCAGCGCGTCCGCCGCCAGCTCCGCCGGCACGCTGGACCCGTCCCACAGCACGAAGCCCACATCCACGCCCAGCCTGTCCAGACCCAGCCGCTCGCGCGCATGCGCCAGCAGCCGCGCCAGGCTGTTCAGCCGGGCGGTGGCATTCAACACCGATCGGCTCAGGTTACCGTGCGCGTCATCAGATCGCCGAACAGCTTCCAGTGCTCGCCCTCGATATGCGACAGGCGGACGGATTTGAGCGGGTAGAAATCGGTCGGGCCGGTATTCAGCGTGATCCCCGGCAGCAGCATCGGCACGTGCAGATCGTGCAAATTCGCTGCCTGGCGCATCACGTTCTCCCGCGTCAGGTCATCGCCGCACTGGCGCAGCACCTGCGTCATGGTGAAAGCGGACGCGTAGCCGGTGGCGGTGGCACTTTCCATCGGGCTGGCATTGGGATTGTATTTGTCCATCCACGCCTTCCAGGCAACGAAATCCGGCTCGGCGGCCCAGATCGGGTCGGTGATGTCCTTGATGTATTGCGCGGTGATGATGCCCTGCGCGTTCTCGAACCCGGCCGGGCGGATCACCGACCCGATGGAGGCGGCGACGTTGACGAGATACTGCGTCGGCTTCCAGCCGATCTCGGCCGATTTCTTGATCGCCTGGGCCGCGAATTTCGGCGTCGTGATGTTGTAGAACACATTGGCGCCGGAGTTCTTCAGTTGCAGCACCTGGCTGTCGACCGTGGCATCGGTCACCTCATAGGTCGCGGCCAGTGCCACGGAATTCTCGTAATCCTTGCCCAGACCTTGTTTCAGCCCCTCCATAAAGCCATCGAAATAATCCACGCCCATGTCGTCGTTCTGGCGCAGGATGGCGAATTTCGGGTTCTTGACGGTTTGCAGCGCATGCTTGGCGTAGATCACGCCCTCGGTGTGGTAATCCGGCTGCCAGCCCATGGTCCAGGGAAACTGTTTCGGATTGCCCCATTTGGAGGCGCCGCTGGCGACAAACAGCTGCGGCACCTTCTTCTGGTTCATGTATTTATGGATGGCGGTGTTGCAGGCGCTGCCCAAAGGGGAGAACAGCAGCAGCACCTGATCGCGCTCGACCAGCTGGCGTGCCAGTTCCACGGTTTTGGGCGGCGAATACCCGTCATCGAGCGAAATCAGCGTGATCTTGCGCCCATTCACCCCGCCCTGTTCGTTGATCATGCGGAAATACGCCGCATGCGCCCGCCCGTTGACGCCATAGGCCGACGCGTTGCCGGAATACGGCATGGTCTGGCCGATCTTGATCTCGGTATCGCTGGCGCCGGGGCTGTATTTCCCTTCCGCCCGCGCGCCGCGGCCGGCCAGTGCGGCACCGGCGGACAGCATCAGTGCCTCGCGCCGGCGAATATTTTTCAGCATGTCTGTTCCTCCGTGGTGAGCGGGTTTTTGGGGAGCCGCTTGGGGATAGGATTGGATGGATGGGGGCTTCCTGGCAAGCGCGTTGTCTGCTGGGGGTTCGGACCCAGCCTATGCTCTGGCAACTGGCGGGCTGGCGTACTACATCGTCCCCCACAGATTGGGGGGCGGTTATG
>JAYTXR010000204.1:0-11381 GCA_043742865.1 Acetobacteraceae bacterium | reverse complement strand
ATTCTGGCCTCCGAAACAGCAACGCAAATCAAAGCGCCTTGCCTTCAGGTAGTTTCTCATTTTGAATTTGACACTGGATAAACATGTTGACAGTAGTTCTCGGTTCCTGCCGTGCAGAAAAAAACCGATCCGGTCCACCGGTCAGTTACGTAGAAAATAGCGGCATTTGATGACGGACTGACCCCGATTCGTGCAAGAAAAGTCGCAGTCAATAATGCAACAATAAACAGGACTACCCAGGTCTTTTCGGCTTTAGACATTGCGCTTCCCCTTAGTCACACGTTAGAAATATGCTTAAGCGATAAGCAGGAGCGAAGTCGATGACTTACAAACCAGGATACGCATTGCTGAAAGCTGACAAGGAGATAGCTCGCCTAACGCCAAAGGAGGTGTTAGCAGAGTATGGCTGCTGGGCATGCGGTGAATGCGATCTAACAATTCTTGACCCGGAGGGCGATATCGTGACGCCGGATGGCTCGCGTCAGGCAGTCGCCTCAGCCGGCTGGCGGCGGTTTTGATGCCCAAAGGACCCTAGGCGGGAAACGCCCAGTCAAGCTCGGGAAGCTAAGGGCGGCGGAGCCTAAGCCATGACTCCAGAGCGTAGGGCTGCGATAACCAGCAAGGCGGCGGCGAAGCAATGAGACAGCTGGCTCCATTTGACCGCGACGGCTAGGACACCTGGGACCGAGCAAAGGATAAAAAATGGCCAAGCAACCCACCGCATCGCACATGACCGAATGGGACCGCGACGCCGCGCTGACCACCGCGCGGATTTTGCTGGAGATCGAGGCGGTGAATTTCCGCCCCAGCGAGCCCTACACCTTCACCGCCGGCTGGAAGTCGCCGGTCTATATCGATTGCCGCCGCATCATCTACTTCCCCCAGGCGCGCAAGAAAATCTGCGACCTCAGCGTGGAAAAGATCCAGCGCCATATCGGCTTTGAGACCATCGAAACCGTGTGCGGCGGCGAAACGGCGGGCATTCCGTTCGCCGCCTGGATCGCCGACCGGCTGTCGGCACCGATGTCGTATGTCCGCAAGAAGCCCAAGGGGTTCGGCGCCAACGCGCTGATCGAGGGCGATGTGCCGCTCGGCAAGCGCACTTTGCTGGTGGAGGATCTGACCACCGATGGCGGATCGAAAATCAAGTTCGCCCAATCGCTGCGCGACGCCGGCGCCATCGTCAACCACACTTTCGTGGTGTTCTTCTACGGCGTGTTTCCCGGCAGCTTCGAGAAACTGGCGAACATGGACATCCAGCTGCACCATCTCTGTACCTGGTGGGACGTGCTGGAGGCCTGCCGCGACCGGCCGTATTTCTCCGATCAGGACCTGACCGAAGTCCGCAAATTCCTGGAAAATCCGGTCGCCTGGTCGGCCGCCCATGGCGGGGTGGCCAGCGCCGAGGAAGCGGCGGCGCGGCGGATCGCGGCGGAGGCGTAAACCAAAAACTTAATTTTCGCCCCGTAACTTTCCTTGGGTATATTGCGTCCCATCAGGACGCGATGATACCGCCGCGCCAAAGTCGGGCGGCGTCTACCTGGGGGGAAACGCCGTGCTGATCCAAGATTTCATCCTGCTGGTGGTGGCCGTGCTCGCGGTGCTCGCGGTCGTCGTCTATATTCACGACAAGCACCAGACCACCCACACGATTTTGCGCAATTTCCCGGTTATCGGCCGTTTTCGCTATTTCGCCGAGACCTGGGGCGAGTACATGCGCCAGTACCATTACCTTCCGGACTGGGAGGAACGGCCGTTCAACCGGCTGGACCGCTCCTGGGTCTACCGCTCGGCCAAGGGCGTTTCCAACCTGGTCAGCTTCGGCAGCGCGAACATCCCGAGCTTCGTGTTCCGCAACGCCGCCTTCCCGGTGCTGGAGATCGAAAAGCGCCCCTATCCCGGCAAGCAGATCGGCATCGACCAGGGTCCGGGCGCCTGCGCCACGCCCTATTTTTCTAAAACATACTTCAATATCAGCGGCATGAGCTACGGCGCGCTGAGCCACGCGGCGGTCCGGGCGCTGTCGGGCGGCGCCAAGATGGCCGGGGTATGGATGGCCACCGGCGAGGGCGGGCTGGCACCCCAGCATCTGGCCGGCGGGGCGGACATCGTCATGCAGATGGGCACCGCCAAATACGGCGTGCGCGACGAGCACGGCAATCTGTCGGAAGACAAGCTGCGCGCCGTCGCCGCGCATGAGCAGGTGCGGATGTTCGAGGTCAAGCTGGCGCAGGGTGCCAAACCCGGCAAGGGCGGCATCCTGCCGGCCGCCAAGGTCACCGCCGAGATCGCCGCGGTGCGCGGCATCCCCGCCGGCCAGGACAGCATCAGCCCGAACCGGCACACCGATATCGGCAACATCCGCGAACTCGGCCTGTTCGTGAACCGGGTGCGGACCCTGACCGGCAAGCCGGTCGGGGTGAAAGTGGTGGTCGGCGACCCCGCCTTCTTCGACGATTGGTTCACCGATTGCCTGGCCCACCCGGAGGGCTGCCCGGACTACATCCATGTCGATGGCGGCGAAGGCGGCACCGGGGCGGCTCCGGCGGCGCTGGCCGACTATGTCGGCCTGCCGATCACCCAGGCGCTGCCGCTGGTCGCGGCCGCCCGGGCGCGCCATGGCCTGGAACAGCGGATCCGGCTGGTCGCCGCAGGCAAGCTGATCACCCCGGACAAGGTGGCCTGGGCGCTGTGCATGGGGGCCGATTTCGTCTCCTCCGCGCGCGGCTTCATGTTCAGCATCGGCTGCATCCAGGCGATGAAATGCGGCTCCGGCAAATGCCCCACGGGGGTCACGGCATCCGACCCCAAGTTGATCCGCGGGCTCGATCCCACCGACAAGGCTGTGCGTGCCGGCAACTATGCGCTGCGGGTGGCCGAGGAAGTGGAGATCATCGCGCATGCCTGCGGACTGACCGACGCCTCGGGGTTTCAGCCGCATCACGTGACGCAGATCGAGCGCGGGGTGGCTGGGTTCCGCAACCTGAGCGGGGATTGAGGTTCCCCCGACCGGCCAACGCTTCTACAGTTCTCCGGAACGCTGTCCTTACCGGAGGATCCGCCATGACCCCACCGCCCCCCGCCTCGTTCGGCGCCAACTCGGCCGCCGCACGCGACATCGCCAATGTGCTGCATCCGTACACCGATTTGCAGATGCACCAGCAGGTCGGGCCGATGATCATCAGCCACGGCAAGGGCGTGCGCGTATTCGACGAAGCCGGCAAAGATTACATCGAGAGCGTCGCCGGGCTGTGGTGCGCCTCGCTCGGGTTCGACAACGAGCGCCTGGTGCAGGCCGCGGTCGCGCAGATGCGAAAGCTGCCCTTCTACCACGGCTTCACCGCCAAATCGCACGAGCCGATGATCGACCTGGCGGAGATGCTGATCGCCCGCGCGCCGGTCCCGATGAGCAAGGTGTTCTTCGCCAATTCCGGCTCCGAAGCCAATGACAGCGCAATCAAGATGGTCTGGTATTTCAACAATGCCCTCGGGCGGCCGGCCAAAAAGAAGATCATCGGCCGGCTGAAGGGCTATCACGGGATCACCATCGCGGCGGCCTCGGTCACCGGGCTGCCGGCCAACCACCGCGCCTTCGATCTGCCGCTGCCGGGTTTTGTCCACACGATGACGCCGCATTTCTACCATGGCGGCGCCGAGGGCGAGACCGAGGAGGCCTTCGCCACACGCTGCGCCGATGAACTGGAAAAGCTGATCCTGGCCGAAGGCCCCGACACCGTCGCGGCGATGTGGGCCGAGCCGGTGATGGGGGCCGGCGGCGTGATCGTTCCACCGCGCGGCTATTACGAGAAAATCCAGGCGGTGCTGCGCAAATATGACGTGCTGTTGGTCGCCGACGAGGTGATCTGCGGCTTTCACCGCACCGGCAATTACTGGGGCAGCCAGACGATGGGCATGACGCCGGACATCGTGGTCTGCGCCAAGGCATTGTCAGCGTCCTTCCTGCCGATCTCCGCGGTGATGGTGAACGACATCGTGTTTCAGGGCCTGGCCAAACAGAGCCACGAAATCGGCACCTTCGGGCACGGTTTCACCTATTCCGGCCACCCGGTGCCGGCCGCGGTCGCGATCGAGACGCTGAAAATCTACGACGAGACCCAAATCGGCGCGCATGTGCAAAGCGTCGGACCGCATTTGCAGCGGGAATTGCAGCGCCGCTTCGCCGGGCATGAGCTGGTCGGCGAGGTCCGCGGCGTCGGTCTGATGGCGGCGGTGGAACTGGTGGCGGACCGGGCGAGCCATGAGAATTTCCCACCCACCGCCAAGATCGGCCCGCGGCTGGTGGCGCTGATGCAGGCGAACGGCGTCATGGGCCGCGTCTGCCCCGGCGACTCGCTGGTGTTCAGCCCGCCGCTGATCATCTCGACGGACGAGATCGACGACATGCTGGACCGGGTGCAGCGATCAGTGGAGGAACTGACGGTACAGCTGCGGCGCGAGAAACTCACTCTTGTGAGCTAGAACCATATCGTTTGAAGCAGGAGCGGGCGGCCACTCGGCCGTCGCTATTCGGGCGTCGGTTTTGCCTCTGGATCATTCCTCAAATGCCACAGCCGCTTGTGCAAGCCGGCGGTGGTGTCCACCCTGCGAAAGTCAGCTCCGGTAGGGGTACGTGGCCGGCGGGTCAGGAGCGCATCGAGTATGCCAAGCAAGGACTCCGCCATTTCCTCATCACCCTGGTCGCAAGCCTGGTGGAAGTTCTGCACGATTGCGTCGAAAAGCCGCCGATGATGGCGAGGCGAGATCGTCGAGGGGGTATCGCGCGCTGCTTCGGATGAACAATCCATCGAATTGAAGCCCCTCCTCATGGATATCGTGCTGAACTCACATCAACTTGGACCATCGACACTCGGAACGAAAACACTTTGAACCGACAGCGTACTAATCAACGAGAAAAATAATGGCAAAACGGTGAAATCGCCCTAAATTTCCGATCGATTCCCCATCAATAACGCAATCGTGAAGTGCCGTAAGCGACCGGCCTGGCCAATTGCCAGCCAAAATCAGTCTGCTGGCCGCAGGCCGGGGTCAAACCCGCATGCGGGCGATTTCGAGCAGGACGCCGGTCTCCAACTCTTTCTCGTCCATCCGGTGTTTGACCAGGTCGCCGATACTGACGATCCCGACCAGCACACCGTCGTCCACGACCGGCACATGGCGAACCTTGTTCAACGTCATCACCGTAAGCACCGCGTCGATTCGGTCGGTGGATTTGCAGGTGACGACCAGATGGTTCATCGCCTCCTTGACCGGGCCATCCAGGCCCTGGCTCCAGTTGCGCGCCAGCAGCTGCACCAGATCCCGCTCGCTGAAAATTCCCGCCAGCTTCTGCCACTGGTCCTGGACCACGACCGCGCCGATCCGCAGTTCCGCCAATTTGCGCACCGCGACCTGAATGCTGTCGGACGGCAGGATCGTGGCAACCATGTGCCCCTTGATCCGCAGCACGTCGGAAATGAACATTTTGAACTCCATCACAAAGAGTTCTTCAGATAAGCATACACAAGTCGCTCTGCCAGCCCTATCCTGGCCTTGATCGGGCGGCGGTCGATATTTTTGCAGCTTGCGCCAGATCTACCAGTTTCAAATTGTAATCGGACTGCATTCCCTGGCGGTGATGACCGCCAGCCGGTAGAGCCGTGCCGCCGCGATCCCCATTCCCGGCACCGAAGCGGCCAGATGCCGCAGGCCGGGGGCGGTGGACAGCAATTGGTCGGTGACCGTCTGCGCCAGCAGGTCGGAGGCCATCGTCTCCAGCGCCGCGCGCGAGATGTGGCGCAGCAGCACCCAGCACACCGCCGGCCCCGGCCGCAAGCCGAACAATTCGGCCACTTCCCGGATCGCGGCGATGCCACGCCAGCCGACGACCACACCGTCCCAGGAAGCGTGCGGCGTCAGCGCGACGATGGAGGCCGCCTGGATCGCGCCATTACGGCCGATCCGTCTGGAACGCTCCAGCAAGGTCCCGACCACCCGGTTGCGCAGGATGGCGCGCAGTTCCGCCATGCCAGCCGCCCCCTGCAATGCCCGATCGGTCGCCGCCGCGTCTGACAGATGCGGCGCGACCCGGGTAAGCCAGGCCCGGCTTTGCGCCCGCGCCGGCTCCAAATCCGTCCCCGCCAGCAGCAGCCGCAGGCGGTCGACCTGGCGCAGCGCGCGCAGCCCGCGCAGCTCCCGCAAGCCGGCATACCCGACCAGGCCCAGCCCGATCGCCTCCGCCGCCAGAACCGCCACGCCGAGCACCGGGGACAGGTCGAACTGGGCGCGGACCAGCGCCAGCGTGGACACCACCAGCCAGGTCAGAAACAGCACGCCGCCACCCAGCAGCACGAAGCCAAGCGAGCCTATCCCGCTGGGTGGCCGGATCAGCTCTGCCGGGTTCCATCCGGTATCGATGACGCCGCCGGCATCTGGCCTCGGTTCCAGCAGAACCGGCGGATCGCCGGGCAGCATCTCGGGCGCGGCGGTGCCGGTTTGATCCAGAAACCGTGGCCCCTCACCGCTCACAGCAGATCGCCGATCACGCTGTCCAGCACTTCGTCCAGCCCGAGCTGGGGGACACCGAGTGTGCCCGACGGGTCGATCCGGGGCGGACGAAACACCGGCATCTCGAAATACCGGTCCGACCAGAACGAGGCCGGGGGGAAATTGGACGGCACGCTGCCGGCATAGAACGGCCGGCGTTTTTCCTCCCCCAACACCACGCCGAGCACGACCTCCACGTTGCGCCCACCCAGCGGGGCGGTGCCGTCCACGGTCGACAGGACGGCGGCCGCGACATGGAAGCTGACCGCGGTGTTCGTATCCCCGGCCACGGCGCTGGCCGGCTTCGCCAGCGCCTGCAGCAGGTTGCGCAGATTATCCCGGCTCATCGCCGGCACGTGATCAGCCTTGGTGGCGACGAAGGCGATCCGCTCGATGGCGCGGGGCGCCACGACTTCCGACAGCAATGACGCCGCCAGCTTCAGCGGAACGGCGAATGCCGGCGAGCCGCGCCGGATCAGCTGCGCGCCTGCCAGCTGGGCGCCCTGCCCCATCTGCACCGACAGCGATTGCCGGCGCTGGCGGCTCCAGAAACCCCAGCCGTCGCGCAGGCCGCGCGCGATGTCGGCGATGGCGTGGCCGGTATCCTCGAATGAGGCCTGCCCCGCATGCAGGCCGCCGAGCACGTCCACCAGCACGATCTGGCGGCTGAAGCGGCGGAAATAGCTGTCGAAGAACGACTCCCGGACTTCGCGCTTATAGGCCGCGAAGCGGTCGCGCAGCAGCGCCGCGGCACTTCCGGCGCGGATCGCACCGGGTCCGCTGCCGGCGCGGACCCTTGCGGGTCCCGGGAATTGCGGAAAGAACCACAGAAACGGCGCGTCGCCGCGCGGGCCGGGACACAGGAACCGGCCAGGCTGCAAGTAGCGCAGACCGAGTTTGGCGCGGCAGGCCTGGATCGCGTCCCGATACAGCCGGTGCCCACGACGGATCGTCGCGTCGTCGGCCGGATCGTCCGGATGCACCGAGTGGTCGTGAAAATCCAGGAAATCCTGCGCCAGCGCCCGCCGTGGCGGCTCGCGCAGAAGCTGGATCGTCTGGCGCGACCATTCGGAAAAAGACTGTTCCAGCAGCGGCAGATCCAGCAGCCACTCGCCGGGATAGTCCAGGATATCCAGCCGGACGCGGCGGTTGCCGAGCCGCTTGCGCAGACCCGGGCGCTCGATCTCCAGCTCGACCGAGATCTCCGCCATATCCTCGGTCCGCGGCGGCCAGGACGGCTGATCGGCCGAAAGCTCGGCAAGTTTTTCGGCAAAATCGAAACGCGGAACGGTCTGCACCCCGGCAGGCACCACGCGGACTGAACGCAGCCGGCTGGCCTCAATACGCGTGGCGCCGCCCGCGCCCAGCCGGCGGCGGATCAGCGGCAGCGTGTCCCGCCCCTGCCCCAGCGCCAGCAGGTTCTGGATCAGCGAGGTGATGAACACGGTCTTGCCGGCACGGCTGAGGCCGGTCACCGCCAGGCGGATGACCGTCTCGTTGACCCGGTCATCGAGGGCGGCGGTGGTGCCGCGCACCAGGTTGCGCGCGCCGGCAGCCGCCTGGCCGATCAGATCGCCGGGCACCGGCCCGCCCGGCGATACACCCGGATCCGCCGTGCGCTCACCGCACCCGGCTGATCGTGTAATCCGCCACGCCCAGCAGCGCGGCCCGCATTGGCGTGTCGGCAAAGCGCATCAGCGCGGCCTTGGCGGCGGCGGCGAACCCGGCGGCGCGATCCAGCGTCGCCTGGATGGCGCCGCACCCGGCCATCAGGCGCATCGCATGCGGGAAATCCGCCTCGGTCTGGTCGGAGGCCTCGATCGTGCGGGACCAGAACTCGCGCTCGGCGGCGCCGCCGGCCTGGAATGCGATCAGCACCGGCAAGGTGATCTTGCCCTCGCGGAAATCATCGCCGACGGTCTTGCCGAGCGTTGCCTGATCGGCGGCATAGTCCAGCGCGTCGTCCACCAGCTGAAAGGCGATACCGAGGCTGGCGCCATAGGCCGACAGCGCGTCCTCCTCGCCGTCGCCGCGGCCGGCGACGACCGCGCCGACCTGGCAGGCGGCGGCGAACAATGCGGCGGTCTTGCCGCGCACCACGTCCAGATAGCGGTCCTCGGTGGTGGTAAGATCGTGCTGGGTGGCCAGTTGCAGCACCTCGCCCTCGGCGATGGTGGCCGCCGCCTTGGACAGGATGGCCAGCACCCGCAGGCAGCCATCCTCCACCATCAGCTGGAATGCGCGGGCGAACAGGAAATCGCCGACCAGCACCGACGCCTTGTTGCCGAACACCGCATTGGCCGAGGCGAGGCCGCGGCGCAGCACGCTTTCATCGACGACGTCGTCATGCAGCAGGGTTGCCGTGTGGATGAACTCCACGCAGGCAGCGAGCTTCACATGCCGGCTGCCGTTCTCATAGCCGCACATCCGCGCCGAGGCGAGCGTCAGCAGCGGACGCAGCCGTTTGCCGCCGGCGGCGACAATATGCGCCGCCAACTGAGGGATCAGCGCCACCTCGCTGTTCATCTGCGCAACGATGGTGCGGTTGCAAGCCTGCATATCGTGCTGGACCAGGCCGATCAGGGTGGTCAGCGCGTCCTCGCCACCGAGTTCTGGAGCCACACAAGCGTCGCCCGGCCCGGAATGGCGGGGCTCGGGGATCGGCTGCAACAGGCTGGCGGCGGCGCCCAAATTTCTCTCCCGGCTCGAGGATCGGATAGCTTCCCGACCAGTCTAGACCAGATACGCAAACGAACATATCGGGCGGGCGGAAACAGGGTCAAGGCGCGCCAGTTCGGTATACGGCGTTTGTCCACGAATCGCCCGCGCATTCGCGTTATGAGGGGCGGCGCTTTCCGCAGGAGAATGCATGCGTATTCTGCTCCGCTCCAACGACCCGGTTCGGCTGAGTTTTTTGACCGCGTTGCTGGCCGATGCCGGGATCGGCTCGGTGCTGCTGGATACCCATGCCAGCATGGTGGAAGGCAGCATCGGTGCCATCCAGCGCCGGCTGGCGGTGGCAGCCGAGGATGAGCCTCAGGCGCGCCGGCTGCTTTCCGAGGCCGGCGAGCTTTGAAGCGCAGCCATTGACCGATCCAGATCCAGCTGCGGCGTCAGGCGTCAGCACCAGTGGATTTCTGCTGGGCGGGCGGGTGAGCTACGCACAGCCGCGCGACGGGTTTCGCAGCGGCATAGAGCCGGTGCTGCTGGCCGCCGCCATCGCCGCCCGGCCCGGCCAGCGCGTGATCGAAGCCGGCACCGGCGCCGGCGCGGCGCTGCTGTGCCTGACGGCGCGGGTACCCGGCATCGCCGGCGTTGGGGTGGAACGCGATCCGGCGATGGCCGCCCTGGCGCGGGCCAACGCGACGCGGAACGGCTTCGACCAGCTGGCGTTTCTGACCGCCGATATCGGCGCCTGTCCGGCCTCGGGTGTCTTCGACCATGGGTTCGCCAATCCGCCCTATCACCCGCCGGCCGGCACGCCCTCGCCGATTGCGGCCAGGGCGATGGCGAAGTTCGCCCCCGCCGGATTATTCGCCGTCTGGGCCGCCAGCCTGGGCGCCATGCTGCGCCGGCGCGGCACCTTGACCTTGATCGTGCCCGCCAGCGCGGTGCCAGATTGCCTGATCGCAATGGACGCTGCCGGCTGTCCGGCGGCGGTGCTGTTGCCGCTATGGCCAAAGCCGGAGCGGGCGGCAAAGCTGGTTTTGCTGCGGGGCGTCAAAGACGGACGGAGCGGTCTGAAGCTGCACGCCGGCCTGCTGCTACACACGGCGTCAGGCGGCTTCACAGCTTCCGCGGACGCCATTCTACGCGACGGGGCCGGGCTGGAATTTTAGCGTCGCCAGCGGGTCAGGTGTGTTCCAGGTTCGGATGGCGCAGATGCCAAAGGCGCTCATGCGCCGCCACCAGGCTTTCCATGTTGCGCCGGCGCGTTCCGTCCGGCGCCAGCGTGCGGCGGGTCAGCATCATCTCCAGCACCGAGAGCAATTGTTCGGCAACCTCGAAATCAGCCTGGTCGCAGGCATGGTGGAACGCGATCACGATCTTGTCGGATAACCGGCGCGTATAGCGCGGCATCGCGGCCATCGACGCGCCATCCGGCTCCGATTCGGGTTCCACCTGCTTTGTCGTATCGTCCGCCAAGATATTCATGGTCTCTCATCCTGTAGCGCTACCGGTCGGCGACTTAGATTTAGTCGATTGGTTAACGGCTGATTAACGGCCGGCTGGCACAACTAGCGGACTTTTTCCCGTCCAATCACAACTATCAGCTTATACGCGCCCAGGCGGCCCGCAAGCAAATTATTCCCAAAACCTTACATAAGCCTAACAAATGAGAAAGAACGCGGCGCCTGGGTTTCGCTTCATTCGGCCGGCAGCGCGGCCGGAGATGCTGCCGGCGCGAACACCGCCTCGCCGAACGCTTCCTCCCAGGTGCCGATGGTGGAGGCCTTGCTGTATTCGGTGGCGCGATTCTCGAAGAAATTCGCGTGCTCCACAGCATTCAGCATGTCGTCCAGCCAGGGCAGCGGGTTCTTGTTGACATGGAACAATTCGTTCAGCCCGAGCTGGGTAAGCCGGCGATCGGCGATGTAGCGGATGTATTCCTTGACCTCGCGCGAGGTCAGTCCTTCCACCGCACCGCCCTCGAAGGCGAGGTCGATGAACGCGTCCTCATGGTCGATGATGGTGGCGCAGCTGATATAGATGTCGCGCTTTAGCTCCTCGGTCCAGATTTCCGGGTTTTCCTGCACGAAGGTGCGGAACAGCTTGATGATCGACAGGCAATGCAGGCTCTCGTCGCGCACCGACCAGGAGATGATCTGCCCCATCCC
>JAYTXR010000203.1:0-18845 GCA_043742865.1 Acetobacteraceae bacterium | reverse complement strand
CCCCGTTTTTATGCATTTGTTGACGCTACGTTAACCGCCCTTCGGGGCCTTGCAAGATATTTGCGCGTCATGCGCCAAACGCAGACCGGAACTG
Source organism: Acetobacteraceae bacterium (assembly GCA_043742865.1). Taxonomy (GTDB): domain Bacteria; phylum Pseudomonadota; class Alphaproteobacteria; order Acetobacterales; family Acetobacteraceae; genus PALSA-911. The sequence continues at coordinate 18,751 of JAYTXR010000203.1, read as the reverse complement.
GGGCCGGCGTCGGGCGGCGAAACTTGTCGACACACCGGTTTCACCGGCATGATCCGCGGATGGCGTCCAGGAACGAAGTACCATGATAATCGGTCGATCGGCAGGCGAGCGCGAAACCCGCCCGGATGAAAGGCGGGGCGAGCGCAAGGCGATCGTGCTGATCTCGGCGGCACATCTGGTCAGCCATTTCTATTACCTGGTGCTGCCGCCGCTGTTTCCCTTGCTGAAGGCGCGATTCGGCGTCGGCTATGTCGAGCTTGGACTGGCGCTGACCCTGTTCAACATCGTGTCCGCGTTCACCCAGGCGCCGATGGGGTTTCTGGTCGACCGGATCGGTTCCCGGCGCGTGCTGATCGCTGGCCTGTGCCTGGGCGGCTGCGCCTGGATCTCGCTTGGTTTCCTGCCGACCTATAATTGGATGCTGGTGGCCGGCGTGCTGGCCGGCATCGCCAACAGCGTCTACCACCCGGCCGATTATGCCATTCTGTCCGCACGCATCGCCGATGTGCGCGTTGGCCGGGCGTTCTCGGTCCATACCTTCGCCGGCTTCCTGGGCAGCGCCGTCGCGCCAGGGGCGATGCTGCTGATCGCGGCAACGGCGGGGATCGAGGCCGCCCTCATCGCTGCCGGCGCGCTCGGCCTGCTGGCGGCCGTGCCGCTGCTGCTGTCGCCCGACCTCGACACCGCCGGCCAGGCCGAGCGTGTCGCAACTTCCGCCACGGCGGGGCCACGGCAGAAACTGCTGACGCCGGCGATCCTGAATCTGACCCTGTTCTTCACGCTGCTGAGCCTGTCCACCGGCGGCATCCAGTCCTACACCGCCGCCGCGCTTACGGCCGGCTATGGCGTCAGCCTGTCGGCGGCGAATGTGGCGCTGACCGCGTTCCTGCTGCTCAGTGCGTTCGGGGTGCTGGCGGGCGGCTATGTTGCCGACATGACGCGCCGGCACGGCGATGTCGCCGCGGTCAGCTATGCCGTTTGCGCCGTGCTGACCTTGGCCCTGGCGCTGTTCAGCCCGGGTGTGGCAGTGATCGCGGGGATCATGGGGCTGGCGGGGTTCCTCGCCGGCATGATCTCGCCCTCGCGCGACATGCTGGTGCGCCGGGCCGCCCCCCCCGGTGCGGCGGGGCGGGTGTTCGGTATCGTCACCACCGGCTTTAACATCGGCGGCACGATCGGGCCGCTGCTGTTCGGCTGGATCCTGGACCGCGGCGAGCCGCGCTGGATTTTTGGCGTCTCCGCGGCGTTCATGCTGGCGACCGTCGCGATCGCGCTGTTCGGCGAGCGCCAGACCCGCGTGCAACCGGGCCGATCCATGCCGGTCGCGGCGGAATAGACGATGGCGGCACGCATCTTCGAGGGTTTGAGGGTCATCGACTGCGCCAGCTACATCGCCGGCCCCGCGGCGGCGACGGTGATGTCCGATTTCGGCGCCGAGGTGATCAAGATCGAGCCGCCAGGACTCGGCGATCCCTATCGCAGCATCGCGCTGCGACCGCCGGGCGCGCCGATGTCGCCGAACTGGCTGATGGATGGGCGCAACAAGAAAAGCCTGGCGATCGATCTTGCCTCCGACCCAGGCCGACAGGTTCTGCGCCGCCTGGTCGCCGGGGCGGATGTGTTCATTACCAACTATCCGCCGCCGGTTCGGCGGAAATTGCGAATTCAGCTTGATGATTTGGCGCCGCTGAATGACCGGCTGATCTATGTCTCGTTCACCGGCTACGGCGAGACCGGGCCGGAGGCGGATAAGCCGGGGTTCGATGTCACCGCCTGGTGGGCCCGTTCGGGGCTGATGGATCTTGTGCGCTCCGGCCCCGACGCCATTCCGGCCCGTTCGCTCAGCGGCATGGGCGATCATCCGTCCTCGATGGCGGTGTACGGCGCGATCGTGACCGCGCTGTATCAGCGCGAGAAGACCGGGCGCGGGACCCATGTCGGATCGTCGCTGCTGGCGAACGGGCTGTGGGCGAACGCCAATTCGGTGCAGCAGCAGCTTTGCGGCGAGCCGGTGGCGATCCAGCCTTCCCGCCACCAGGCGCCGCGGCCCACCGGCAACCATTATCAATGCCGGGACGGGCACTGGATCATTCTGTCCATCGTGCCGACCGAGGATCGCTGGCGGCGGTTTTCCCAACTGGTCGGCGACGGCGTGCTGGCCGGCGATCCGCGCTACGCCACCCATGCCGACCGCGAAGCCAACGCCGAGGCAATGACCGCGCAGATCGATGCGATCTTCGCCCAGAAGGACTACGCCGAGTGGCAGACGCTGCTGGAGGCCAATGGCCTGATCTTCGGCATCGTTGCGCGGATCGAGGACGTGGCCCGCGACCCGCAGGCGATCGCCTCCGGTGCGCTGGTGGCGTTCGAGGGCGAGGAACTGATGACCGTGAGCAGCCCGTTCTGGCTGGCCGGCCAGCAGAAGGTGACGCCCAAACGCGCCCCCGCGGTCGGTCAGCATAACGAAGCGGTGCTGACCGAGCTTGGCTACACCGGCGCCGATATTGCCGCCCTGCGCGCGGCCGGCGTAATCGGCTGAACCGGCTATCTGAAGGGAAAACCAATGACCGACTACAAATTCTGCCAGGTTCACGACGAGGGCCGCATTCGGGTGGTCACCATCAACCGTCCGGAGGTGATGAACGCGCTGCACAGCGAGGCGCATCAGGAGTTCGAGCAGGTTTGGGACGAATTCGCCGCCCGCGACGATCTGTGGATCGGCATCATCACCGGTGCCGGCGAGCGCGCGTTCTCGGCCGGCAACGATCTGAAGGTGCAGGCCGCCGGCAAACGCGGCCCACCGGCGCGCACCGGATTCGCCGGGCTGACTCATCGTTTTGACCTCAGCAAGCCGCTGATCGCTGCGGTGAACGGCGTCGCCATGGGTGGCGGGTTCGAGATCGCGCTGGCCTGCGATATCATCATCGCCGCCGAAAATGCGATCTTCGCCTTGCCCGAACCCCGCGTCGGCCTGCTCGCGGGGGCTGGCGGCGTGCACCGGCTGCCGCGCATGATCGGGCAGAAACAGGCGCTCGGCATGATCCTGACCGGGCGGCGGGTGCCGGCCGCCGAGGGCAAGGAACTTGGCTTCGTCAACGAAGTGGTCCCGGTTGGCCAGGCGCTGGCGGGGGCCAAAAGATGGGCGGCGCTGATCCTGGAATGCTCCCCCAAAGCGGTTCGCGCCTCCAAACAGGCGGTCTATGAAGGCATGATGGAGCCGACGCTGGAAACGGCGTTGCGCAAGATCTATCCGGCGCAGCAGGAGAACATGGTGAGCCAGGATTACATCGAAGGCCCGAAGGCATTTGCCGATAAGCGCCCTCCGAACTGGCAGAACAAGTAACAAGGAAACAACATGGCCGTCGTATCGACCTTTGAGGACGTCGCACTGCCCGCCGGCAAGATCTGGAACGTGATCGGCGATTTTGCCGGCATCCGCAAATGGGCCGTGCTGGTGAAAAGCGAGAGCGTCGAGGAAACCCCCACCGGCAAGGTGCGCAGTCTGGTGATGCCCGATGACCGCGTGGTCCGCGAACGCCTCGCCGCTCACAGCCAGTATTCGTACACCTACACGATGCTGGACCGCCCGGAGATGGCCGATTACCGCTCCACCGTCGCGGTCATCCCGCTGGACGACCAGAATTCCCGCATCGAACTGATCGTCCGCCTCAGTGCCTCGGGCGACATCACCGAGGAGCAGATCACCGAGCGCTACAGCAAGAACCTGCGCGGCAATTTGCGTGCGATGAAGCAAGCGCTCGGGCTACCCAGCGAGCGAAAGGCGTAGCGGCCACATGGGGTTCGGAACCGATCTGAAGGATGTCTGAACGCGGGAGTTGACATGAAAAGGCGCGAGCTGATTGTCCGGTTTGCCGGGGCCGCCGCGGTTTCGGGGTGGGCGAAGCCGGGCTTGGCGGCGTCGGAAAAGCGGTCGGCGCATATCGGCTTCATCAGTGGCGGCGATCCGACCGGGGCCCAAAATTTCATCAGCGCATTCCGCGATGGCCTGGCCGAGAGTGGCTTCATCGAGCCCCGCACGCTGACGATTGATCCGCTATATGCCGACTATGCGCTGGACCGCATTCCGGCAATGCTCGAGGAATTGGAACGGCGCCACGTTGATATCATCGTCACCCACGCTGCCGCCACTTTAGCGGTGGTCAAAGGCCGGCGCAGCTTGCCCGTGGTCTACGAATTCAGCGCAGATCCGGTGACCTCTGGCATTGCCGAAAGCCTCGCGCGACCGCTGTTCAACGCAACCGGTATCACGCTCATGCGGTCCGAGCTAAATGCCAAACGGCTCGAGTTGCTGCACGAGATCCTGCCGGGGATACGCCGTGTCGCCGTGGTGTTTAACCCGCTTCATCCCGGCCACCAGCTTGAGCGGAACGAAATCGACGCCGATGCGCGGTCGTTCGGCATGGATATTTCCTATTTTCCCACACCCAATCTTGCGGAATTGCACCAGGCGCTGGAGGTCATCGCGTCGGATCCGCCGCAAGCTTTACTGGCGTTGTCCGATGGCTTTGTCATCGAGAACCGGAAAGTTATAATCGAAACCTCTATGCGTTTGCATATCCCCGTGGTCTCCGGCTGGGCGGTGATGGCCAGAAGCGGTGCGCTTTTCAGCTACGGTCCCCGACTGACGGAGTCGTATCGCCGCGTCGCCTATTTCGTCCAGCGTATCTTGGCGGGGGCAAAACCAGCCGACCTGCCGATCGAGCAGCCCACCATCCTGGAACTTGTCGTCAATCAGAGCAGTGCAACGGCGCTGGGTATCCCGATAACCACGATGCTATTGGCCCGCGCCGACGAGATCGTCGACTGATATCAATCGTCATGAATACGGATCGTTAGCATAGTAAAGGCCAAGGCTCCACCCTGGACCCGCCAATGGGCAGTCGCCCTTTGGAAACCCGATACTTCCGCCGGGGACAGTTGGAATGTCAGCGGAGGGACGGGGACATTACGGAGCCAACCACCGACCGGCCGGCCGCACACGCAGCGTCAGCAAGCCGCCCGAACCGGCAAGGCCCAGGGTCTCGCCGGCGTCTCAAGACCTATTTCACCTTGTAGAATCCCGTCTGGGGAGTTCCGTCTAAATTCCAGCATAGGAGCGGGCGCCGCTTCCTTCCGGTCATCGCGGGCCGCCCTGGCCGGAGATGGCGGCGAATTCCCCTCGCGGGCGCCCGGCTCGGCTGGATCTCCCGGTTCGGCCAGGTCGAGGCCCAGCGCCTCGCCCATATTCCCGACAACTCTCTGCTCGACCCAGGCGGCGCGGTCCGAAGCCGCCGCATCCGCCGCGATCACCCGGCGCGCCGCCTGCAATTTCAGCAGCAGGCCCAACGCCCGGTTTCCCTCGCGCATCAGGCTCATCGCCTGCGCCGTGCATTTGAACGCGAGATCCGGCTCGGACCGGCGTTCCCTGGCCAGGCGCAGGCAATCGGACGACCAGGCATCGGTCACCACGAACCGCGCCGCCAACCGCCCCTCGGCGGCATTTTCCGGCAGTAAGGCCGCCACCGCCGCCATCGCCGCCCGATCCCGCCGCGCCCAGTCCTGCCACGCCATTTCCTCGGGATCGTCCAACCCCGGCGGCGGCAACGCCCCGCGCAGGACGAAAGCGATCTCCTGAAACGCATCCCTGGGCAGCAGGCGCGCCCAGTTGGATTCCGGGGCGGGTTCGGGGGTGGCCGGGGTGTTCTGCAAAGGGTCCATTGTTAGTATATACACGTTATTTAATATAACTGGCGAGCAAAAAATTTCCCGAGAGCGACTTCGTTTGAATGTCCACTGAGGAGGGAAACCGGACGGAGAGGGCCCGTCGCACGGAGGCCTACTTAGAGCATGATCGTTTGAGACTGGCTCACTTCACGGCTTCTGGCGCGGCCGGGATTCTGATTCTAGATACTGGCTGGGATGCAGGCCATCATCTATGAGACCTCTATATTCACTGGACTTACGAGAAACAGGCGGCCCGCCGCTTTCGGGGCAACGCAGGGGAGTGTAAGCATGGGTTCGTCTCGCCCGATTATCATCGTCGCGGCTCTGGGCGCGCTGCTTATGCTCCCGGCCGCGGCGCATGAGGTTCCCGATCCTTCCATCCATCACGACGCCCGCGACGGGGTGGTGCGGCTTTATGGTGCGGGCGGACCCGATACGGCGTTCAAGAAGGTGGCTGCGGTGTTCACGGCGGAGACCGGCATCCAGGTCGAAATCATCGGCGGCCCGGAGCCGACCTGGTCCAGGAAGGCGCAGGCGGACGCCGACATCCTCTGGGGCACGGCGGAGGAAGACATGACGGCCCTGCTGGAAACCTACACCGTGTTCGCCTGGGCCGACGTGACCCCGATCTACCTGCGTCCGGCGATCATCGCGGTTCGGAAGGGCAACCCCAAGGCCATTCACGGTTTTGAGGACCTGCTGAAGCCAGGCATGCGCATCATCGTCACCGAAGGGGCCGGCGTCGCCAACACCTCCGGCACCGGTACGTGGGAGGACGTCGCGGGCCGCACCGGCAGCCTGGAGGACGTCCGGCGCTTCCGCCGCAACATCGTCGGCGTCGGCCACGGGAGTGGCCCGAGCTTTCAGATGTTCGTCGCCAAGGAAGCGGATGCGTGGATCACCTGGCCGGATTGGCCCATCACCCATCCGGACGTCGCCGAAATCGTGGAACTGTCCGAGCAGCGGCGGATCTGGCGCGACCTCAGCCTGGTGCTGGCGCCGGACGCCGATCCGGAGGCAAAGAGGTTCATCGAGTTCCTCATCAGCGATCGCGGTGCGGATATTATGCGGACTGAGGGTTGGGTCCGCTGAACCCGAAATCGTTGCCAACCCGCTCGCGGGTCGCGAGGCATCTGCCGTCTATTCAAATGCCTGCTATTTAATCATATTTGAGAAATTTATGGTATAAAAAATGGGCAATTACTGAACACCAAACGAACATCAGCCATTTTGGTCGTTTTTCGGGCAATTTTTCTCCATTCGTGTTGCGTCGCTCTATGCTCCAGGCTAACCCTGCACCACAAAATCATCCGCAGGCGTAAAATGATCAACCGAGAATTCCTCAAAGCCGGCCATCTCCCCACTCTGCTGGCGGCGTTTTTCTACTTCGACATGAGCTTCATGGTCTGGGTCATCCTCGGGCCGCTGGGAGTGCAGATCGCCGCCGACCTGCATTTGAATGCCGGCCAAAAGGGCCTGATGACCGCAATTCCGCTGCTGGCCGGGGCGTTGCTGCGGGTGGTCAACGGGGTGCTGGTGGACCGGCTGAAACCCAAGCGCGCCGGATTGATCGGCCAGGTGATCGTGATCGTCGGGCTGGCCGCTGCCTGGTATCTGGGTGTGGACAGTTTCAATAAAATCCTGCTGGTCGGGGTTGTGCTGGGCGTGGCCGGGGCCTCGTTCGCGGTCGCGCTGCCGCTGGCATCGCGCTGGTATCCGCCGCAATTCCAGGGGATCGCGCTCGGCATCGCCGGTGCCGGCAACTCTGGCACCGTGTTCGCCGCGCTGTTCGCCCCCAGCCTGGCGGTCTGGCTGGGCTGGACCAACGTGCTAGGGCTGGTGGTATTCCCGCTCGCGGTGGCACTCGCGGTCTATGTGATCTTCGCCAAAGACAGCCCGACCGCGCCGGCGGCGAAATCGCTGATCGAATATGGCGCGGTGCTGCGCATGGGCGATGCCTGGTGGTTCATGTTCTTCTACGCCGTCAGTTTCGGCGGCTTCGCCGGTCTGGCTTCCTCGCTGACGATCTATTTCAACGCCGAGTATGGGCTAAGCCCGATCGTGGCCGGCTATTTCACCGCGGCAGCGGTGTTCGCCGGCTCAATGGTGCGCCCGATGGGCGGCGCGATCGCCGACCGGGTCGGCGGCATTCGCGCGCTGTCGGTGATGTATGTGATCGCCGCGTCGGCCCTGGCGCTGGCGAGCTTTCATATGCCGCAGGCCTGGATGGCGCTGGCGCTGTTCATCTGCGGCATGCTGGCGCTGGGCATGGGCAACGGCGCGGTGTTCCAGCTGGTGCCGCAGCGCTTCCGCGCCGAGATCGGGGTGATGACCGGTCTGGTCGGCATGACCGGCGGCATCGGCGGATTTTATCTGGCCTCCAGCCTGGGCTACGCCAAGCAGCTGACCGGCAGTTTTCAGGCCGGGTTGCTGATTTTCGCCGCCCTGGCGGTGCTGGCGCTGATCGGCCTGACCAGCGTGAAGACGCGCTGGAGGACCACCTGGGGAGCGATCGGCCTGACCGCCGCGCGCGTGTAGACCTGTTAAATCCAACTCAAACGCCCCGGCTGATCGTCCAGTCGGGGCTGTCGACGGCGACCGGCAGCCGGGAGCGCAATGAGGATTACGCCGGCGTCTTCCACGGCACCGCTGCCCAGCGGTCGCGCTTCGGCGTGATCGCGGCGATCGCCGATGGGGTGGGTGGGGCCAAGGGCGGGCGCGTGGCCGCCGAACTGGCAGTGCGCGGCGTCATCGATGCCTATCTCGGCCAGAGCGAGCTGCGCGGCGTGAAGCGCAATCTTTCCGCCGCGTTCCACCATTTGAACAGCTGGATCCACAGCGTCGGGCGAACCGATCCGGCGCTGCAGGGCATGGCGTGCACGCTGACCGTGCTGGTGCTGCGCGGCCGTCAGGCGCATGCGGCCCATGTCGGCGATACCAGGCTTTACCGGCTGCGCGACGACCGGCTCGCGCAACTGACCAACGACCACACGCCGGGCAGCGTCGACACCCGCAACGTGCTGACCCGCGCCATCGGTGCGGCCGACACCGTGCGCATCGACTATGATGTGGACGAGACACGGGTGCATGACCGTTATCTATTGTGCAGCGACGGCGTGCATGGCGGGCTGTCGGACCAGCGTCTGCAGGCGATCCTGATGGCGCGCGCCTCGCCCGGCGAAACCGCGCGCCAGGTGGTCGATGCGGCCCTGGCGGCGCGAACCGGCGACAATGTGACGGCCCTGGTGCTGGATGTGCTGGGACTGGCCGAGCCGAACATGCTGGATTTGGAAACCGCCATCGCGGCGTTGCCGATCCCGCCGCCGCCCCGCAGCGGCGCGACGATCGACGCCTACCGGCTGGAGACCATGCTAGCCGACGGCAATTACAGCCGCGTGTTTCGCGCGGTGGATCAGGTGACGGGTCAAAAAGTAATTTTGAAATTCCCCAAACCCGCCGTGGGCACCAGCGCGGTGCTGCGCCAGGCCTTCCTGCGCGAGACCTGGGTGGCGGCAAGGGTACGCAGCCTTTGGGTCGGCGAGGTGCTGGAGACGCCGGCGGATCGGCGGACCCAGCTCTATACCGTGATGCCGCGCTACGAGGGCGAGACCCTGGAGCAGCTTCTGTCGCGCCTGCCGCATATCCGCCTGGCCGCCGGGCTGGACATCGCGATCAAGCTGTCCAAGGGCGTGGTTGCCCTCCACCGCGCGGAAATCATCCATCGTGACATCAAGCCCGACAACGTCATCCTGGAGCCGGCCGGCGGTCTGAAGCTGATCGATCTTGGCGTGGCCAGGCTGCCGCAGATCGAGGATTTTCCGCCGACCGACGTGCCCGGCACGTCAAGCTACATGGCCCCCGAACTTTTCGCCGGGCATGCGGGCGATGCGAAATCGGATCAGTTCGCGCTTGGCGTCACGCTGTACCGGCTATTCGCCGGCGCCTATCCTTACGGGGAAATCGAGCCATTCTCCCGGCCGCGCTTCCGGCGCCCGACCTCGATGCTGATCCATCGCCCGGACCTGCCGGCCTGGCTGGATCAGACCCTGACGCGCGCGGTGGCCATCGATCCGGAGGATCGGTTCGCCGATGTGCTGGAACTGGTATTCGAGCTGGAGCACGGCGCCATCCGCGCCGCCCCCGCGACACCGTACCGGCTGGCGTTCTATCAGCTGCATCCGCTGCGGTTCTGGCAGTGCCTCGCGGCGCTCCTGGCATTGCTGCTGCTCGCTAGCCTTCAGTTCCACCGATAGCAGCCGGGCCGCGCCGCCATTGGGCCGGTCGGAGTTACGTTGGAGGCAGGCCTGACGAAGTCTCGACCATGCGACCCAACTGGGCGGCCAGCGCGTCGAGCGTGAACGGCTTGCCGATGACCTCCATCCCCGGCGCGAGCTGCCCGTCAAGCATGGATCCGGCATAGCCGGTGATGAACAGAACCGGCAGGCCCGGCCAGCGCTGGCGCGCGGCCTCCGCGACCTGACGCCCGTTCATGCCGGGCAGGCCCACATCGGTGACCAGAATATCGACCCGCATTTGTCCGGCGAACAGGCGCAGCGCGGCCGGACCGTCTTCTGCGTCCAGCACGATGTAGCCCAGCTCTCGCAACGCTTCGGCAATCAATTCTCGCACTCCCTCGGTGTCTTCCACCAGCACAACAACCTTGCCGGCGCCATCGCTTTTTTCCTCCTGGGCGGGCGCCTGGGTTGGCTGCACCGCTGCGTCCTGCAGATGACGGGGCAGGAAAAGACGCATCGTCGTCCCCCGATCCTGGCGGCTCTCCAGCCGCACCAGCCCGCCGGACTGGCGCACAAAGCCGTAAATCTGCGACAGGCCCAGCCCGGTGCCCTGGCCGATCGGCTTGGTCGTGTAAAACGGCTCGAAGGCGCGCGTGAGCACCTCCGGCGTCATGCCCGTGCCGGTGTCGGTGACGCTGATCTCCACGAAATCGCCCGGTTCGACTTCGTCCTGGCCAGCGTCCTGGTCAGCAATTTCGGCCGAACTCAGGCGCACATCCCGCGTGGCCAGAGTAAGGATACCGCCATCCGGCATGGCGTCGCGGGCATTGATGGCGAGGTTGAGGATCGCATTCTCCACCTGATTGGCGTCGCACATCACCGGCCATTGCCCATCGTCCATCCGGGTTCGCACCGTGATGGCCGATCCCACAACGCGCTGGATCAGCTCCACCATGCCCAGGATCAACGCATCCGCCATCACCGGTTTGGCGTCCAGCACCTGGCGCCGCGCGAAGGCCAGCAGGCGCTGGGTGAGTGCTGCCGCCCGGTCCACCCCTTTGACGGCGTCGTCCATGAACGCCAGCGCATCGCGTGCCCGGTCCCCCTCGACACGCCGCCGCGCCAACTCCAGGCCCGAGCGGACCGCCTGGAGCATGTTGTTGAAATCATGCGCGATCCCGCCCGTCAGCTGGCCTACCGCCTCGATCTTCTGCGACTGGCGCAAATGCGCCTCTATTGCGCGCAGACCGGTGATGTCGCGGCCCTCGGCGACGATGAAGACGACCCGGCCCGCCTCGTCGCGCACCGGGCTGAGCGAGAAATCATACGACCGCACGCAATCATCGGGCAGCAACAGATTGAATTCGGCGTGGAAAAACTTGCCCGCGGCGACGGTCGGAAACGCCGCCTTGAGCGCCGCGACGGCCTCCGGCGTGCGGCGGAACCACGCTGTATCCCATGCCGGCAGCCCGACCACGGCGGAAGTTTCGGTGCCAACGGCGTCCAAGGCCGCGCAATTGGCCTCCAGAATGGTGCCGTCGAGCCCAAAAAGGCCGATCAGCTGGGAGGTGGAATCGAAGATGCCGCGGAAGCGGGCCTCCGATTGTCTGGCTGCCTCGATCCGTTCCGCTATCCGCTGCTCCAAGGTCTCGTTCAGCTCGCGCAGCAAGGTCTCGGCCCGGGCCCGCTCCACCGAGCTCCAGGTGCGCTCGGCAACGACGCGGACCAGCGTCTCGTCTTCGTCCGTCCAGGGATGCGCGCGCGCATGGTGGACGAACAGCCCGGCGACCAGCCGCCCGTCCTTGACCAGCGGCACGGTAAGCTGGGCGCCGATGCCGACCGCGACATAGGCGGCGGCGGCTTCTGGCGAAACGCGAGGATCGCTCCGTACGTCGTCCATGCGAACCGTGCGCCCGGCTCGATAGTCGGCGGTCAGGGTGGAGGGGAAGTCCTCCAGACCCCAGCGCCCGGCCGCGGTGGGAACCGTGCCGTCGCTCCAGTCGCGCTCGACAGTGATGAACCTGCCGGTAGGGTCGATTTCGCTGTAGCCGCAGCGACCGGCGCGCAAATGCCGGCCGAGCCGCTCCGCAGCTGTCGCCATGATGTCGCGCGGATCGGCCAGATGGCGCAACGCTTCGTCGAGCGCGATCCAAAATTCATGCCGGCGCTCCCTGGCGTGCATCGCCTGCTGGGCGACATGGGCGGCGGTGACATCGTGTCCCTGGATGAACAACCCGGTGACCGCTCCCGCTTCGTCGCGGACCGGCTCGTAGATGAAATCAAGGAAAAATTGCTCCGCGCCCGCGTCGGGCGAGGCCTGCAGGCGGATCGGAATGTGCTTGGCGATATACCGCTCGCCGGTTGCATAGGTCCTCTCCAGCAATTCGTAGAAGCCCTGGCCGGCGAGGTCGGGGAATACCTCGCGCACGGTCCGGCCGATGAAGTCGCGGTCGCCGAATAATCGGGCATAGGACTCGTTGACGAACTCGAACACCAGGTCAGGCCCGTGCAGGATCGTGGTGAAACCGGGCGCGCGTTCGAACAGAAATCGCTGCCGCTCGGCATCGGAGGCGCGATGCTGCTTGGCCAGCACCAACGCGGTCGTCTCCTGGGAAACCACCAGCACGCCGCCCACGCCGTTGGGCGCTCCAGGCTCGTCGATTGGGTTGAAGCTGTAGGTCCAGTAGGCGTCCTCGAGCCGGCCGTTGCGAATAATCGGCACGAGTTGGTTTTCGTGCCAGGTAGGACCGAGGCCCGCCATGACCTGCTCGATCTGCGGCCCGACCATGTCCCAGATCTCCGGCCAGCATGCCTGCCCGTTTTGCCCGAGGGCGCTGGGGTGCCGATCGGGGATCAGCGTTGGGAAATAGGCATCATTGTAAAATTGAACGAGGTCCGGCCCCCACCAGATCAGCATCGGGTGGCTGCTGGAAAGCACCAGCCGCACTACCGTCTTCAGGCTTTGCGGCCAGCTTTCAGGGGACCCGATCGCCGTTTCCGACCAATTATGGGCGCGCATCAACTCGCCGGTCTCGCCGCCGCCGGCGAGAAAGCCCGGCCCGGCCGGCAAATCCACCTACACGCGCCCCGGGGCGATCCGGGCGGGGATGGAGCGGTCCAGTGCAGGCGTGAGAGAGAGTTTCAGACTGTTGCTCTGGACGACCATACGGCAAATTAACGGAAGCCCGCCGCTTTTACAATGCAGCAGACCGGATCGAGCACGGCCCTTGACCCAAGCAGCCCGGCCGGCTACCCCTCCGCCCGGGTCACGCCCCCCCACCGGGGCGCTCATCTTCTGTAAGGGAGAAGCCAGCCATGGCACACAGCATTCCGACACCGGCATTGCGTCCGGAAAACTCCAATTTTTCCTCCGGCCCCTGCGCCAAGCGTCCCGGCTATTCGCTGGATGCCCTGGGGAACGCCATGCTCGGCCGCAGCCACCGGGCCGCCGCGCCAAAAGCCCGGCTCGCCGAGGTAATCGACCGGTCCCGCGCCATCCTCGGCGTGCCGGCTGACTGGCGCGTCGCCATCGTGCCGGCCTCCGACACCGGCGCGGTGGAAATGGCCATGTGGTCCATGCTCGGCGCGCGCGGCGTGGATGTGCTGTCGTTTGAAAGCTTTTCCGGCCAATGGGCTACCGATGTGGTTGGCCAGCTAAAGCTGCCGGATGCCCGCGTGCTGAAAGCGCCGTACGGCCGGCTGCCGGATTTGTCGCAGGTGAATTTCGCCAGCGATGTGGTCTTCGCCTGGAACGGCACCACCTCGGGCGTGCGGGTGCCGAACGGCGACTGGATCGCGTCCGACCGCGCCGGGCTGACGATCTGCGATGCCACTTCGGCGGCATTCTGCATGGATTTGCCGTGGGACAAACTCGATGTCGTCACCTGGTCCTGGCAGAAGGGGCTGGGCGGCGAGGCGGCGCACGGCATGCTGGCGATCTCGCCGCGCGCCGCGGAGCGGCTGACCACCTACAAGCCGGCCTGGCCGCTGCCGAAGATCTTCCGCATGACTTCGGGCGGCAAATTGAACGAGGGCCTGTTTCGCGGCGAGACGCTGAACACTCCGTCGATGCTCTGCGTCGAGGATGCGCTGGACAGCCTGCGCTGGGCGGAACAATCGGGCGGCCTGAAGGGCCTGATCGCCCGATCCGAGGAAAATCTGCAAGCGGTCGCCAGTTGGGTGGCACGCACGCCCTGGGTCGAATTCCTGGCCGAAATTCCAGCTACGCGCTCCACCACCGCGCTGTGCCTGAAACTGACCGCCCCCTGGTTCGCCGCCCTCGATGAGGATGCCGCGTTCAAGGCGGTACGCCGGATCGCCGCATTGCTGGAACAGGAAAAGATCGCTTACGACATTGCCGGTCATCGCGACGCGCCGGCCGGCTTGCGCATCTGGGGCGGCCCGACGATCGAGGCCGGCGACATCGCGCTAATGCTGCCCTGGATCGAATGGGCGCATGCCATCGTCGCGGCCGAACACACAGCGATCCCCCAGGCGGCGGAGTAGGCCCGTGGCAAAAGTTCTGATCAGCGACAAGCTATCCCCGGCTGCGGTCGAAATCTTCCGTGCGCGGGGCATTGAGGTCGATCTGAAACCCGGCCTGACCGCGGCCGAATTGCGCGCCATCATCGGCGACTACGACGGCTTGGCGGTGCGCTCCGCCACCAAGGTGACCAAGGAATTGCTGGAGGCGGCGGCCCATCTGAAAGTGGTCGGCCGCGCCGGGATCGGCGTCGACAATGTCGATGTGAAATCGGCCACCGCGCGCGGCGTCGTCGTGATGAACACCCCGCTTGGCAACACCATCACCACCGCCGAGCATGCCATCGCCATGATGTTCGCGCTGGCCCGCCAGATCCCCGAAGCCAGCGCCTCCACCAAGGCCGGCAAATGGGAGAAGAACCGCTTCATGGGCGTGGAGCTGAGCGGCAAGACGCTCGGCCTGATCGGCTGCGGCAATATCGGCTCCATCGTCGCCGATCGGGCGATCGGGCTGCACATGAAGGTGGTTTCGTACGATCCATATCTGTCGGAAAAGCGGGCGCTCGATCTCGGTGTGGAAAAAGTCGAGCTGGACGCGCTGCTGGCGCGCGCCGATTTCATCACCCTGCATACCCCGCTGACAGATGCCACGCGCAACATCCTGTCGCGCGAGGCGCTGGCGAAAACCCGCAAGGGTGTGCGCATCGTCAACTGCGCCCGTGGCGGCCTGCTGGACGAGGCGGCGCTGGCCGAGGCGATTATTTCCGGTCACGTGGCCGGCGCGGCGCTGGATGTGTTCGAGACCGAGCCCGCCACCGACAGCCCCTTGTTCGGGCTGGAGAATGTCGTCTGCACCCCGCATCTGGGTGCCGCCACCGCCGAGGCGCAGGAGAACGTCGCGCTGCAGGTGGCCGAACAGATGAGCGACTTCCTGCTCACCGGTGCGGTGTCCAACGCGATCAACATGGCCTCGGTATCGGCCGAGGATGCGCCGCGACTGAAACCATATATCGAGCTATGCCGGCTGCTCGGCGGTTTCGCCGGGCAGATGACGCACGCGCATGAGGGCGTGCTGCGCCGCGTGGTCATCGAATACGAGGGCCTGGCGGCCGCCCTGAACCACCGCCCGCTATCGGCCGCGGTGCTGGCCGGGCTGCTGTCGCCGCTGATGGAGGCCGTGAACATGGTCAACGCCCCGGTGGCCGCCCGGGAACGCGGGATCGATGTGTCGGAAACCGTGCATGACCGGCCCAGCGAATATCAGACGCTGGTGCGGGTGACGGTAGAGACCGACCGGCTGACCCGAACGGTTGCCGGCACGCTGTTCGCCGGCGCCAGGCCGCGCATCGTCGAGATCAAGGGGATCAAGGTCGAGGCGGATTTCGGCCGCCACATGCTGTATGTCACCAATCAGGACAAGCCCGGCTTCATCGGCCGCTTCGGCGACACGCTGGCAAATGCGGGCATCAACATCGCCACATTCCATCTCGGCCGATCCGAGGCGGGCGGTGACGCGATCTGTCTGGTATCGGTCGACGACACCGTGCCGGAGGATGTGCTGGAGCGGGTGCGGACCCTGCCGCTGGTGATGCAGGCGACCGCGCTGAGTTTCTGATGCACCCGGCTGGCCGCCGCCCGGCGTTGTTCACGCTGAGCGTCATGCCCACGCCGGCGGAAATCACCCGCGCGAATGCCTGGGTGGAGCAAATAGGCGCGCAGATCGGCCTGGCCCAGTCAACGGTTTTCGCCGTGCAGCTTTGCCTGGAGGAGACGCTGTCCAACATCGCCCAACACTGCTCCGAGGCGGCGGCATCGGCGGTGAACCTTCAGCTACAGGCCGGCCCCGGACATCTATGGCTTCAGGTGGAAGATTGCGGCCCGGCCTTCGATCCGACTTCCATGCCGGCAACGACGCTGCCGCAATCGCTGCAAGCAGCCGACATCGGCGGGCTGGGCATTCACCTCATTCGCCATTTTTCCAGTGCCCAGGTTTACGAACGGGTGAACGGCGTCAATCGGCTAAAATTGTCCTTTGGCTCCTGATACCAACCGACCTAACCACGGAGCCTTCGGAAAAGAGGCTTGAGCTCTGCCCAAACCCGCCAGGGGCCGAGCCACTGGACCTCATCGTCCTGATAAGTATCGGGTTTCCAAAGGGCGACTGCCCTTTGGCGGGTCCAGGGCAGAGCCCTGGCCTTCACTCTGCCGTGCTGTCCTGCCCGTTCAATGGCGTCACCTCAAATCAGGCGAAGATCTCGCCCAGCGCGCGAATGCTGTGCAACACCCGGTCTTGTGGCAGGCCGGGCCATTGCAGCCGCAGGATGAAATGATTGATCCCGAGCCGGTCGCGGTAGCGGGCGACCTCGTCTTTGACGAACGCCTTGTCGCCGATGATGAAACGGTCGCGGGCGAATTCCTCGATTGGCGGCGCGCTGCCCTGGCCGTGCAGGCCCCAGGCGGCGTAGGCATCGTATTTGTATTGCAGCGGCACGCGACATTCCTCCATCGCGCTCGCCATGGACGTGCCGACATAGCATTCGCGGGTCAGCGGATAGTCGGAGGGCTCGGGCTTGCCGTATTCGGTCAGCGCGCTGCGATACACGCCGAGCTGTTTTTCGATCTGACCGATCTGGGTGGAGGGCACGATCAGCCAGCCATCGCCGATACGCGCGGCCCGACGGATCGCCACGTCCACCTGGGCCGCCACCCAGATCGGCGGCCCGGCCGGACGCACCGGCTTGATGCCGATGCCGGCATCGGTGACAGTATAGAACTTGCCGTGGTGGGTGACGCGGTCTTCGGTCCAGAGCCGGCGGATCAGGCCGATGCTTTCCACGAAACGCGGCGCGCGCTCGGCAAGCGGGATGGCAAAGGCGTCGAATTCCGGCTCGCGGTAGCCCAGCCCTACGCCCAGCACATAGTTGCCGCCCGACAGCACATCCAGGGTCGCGGCTTCCTCGGCCACCGAAACCGGGTTCAGCAGCGGGAGGATCAGGATATCGCCGCCGACCATCATACCCTTCGCCTCCGCCAGCAGGAACGGCAGCAGCGCGGTAAGTTGGAACATCTGCAACGGCGCGGTCAAATAATGATGTGGAAACCACAGCGAGGCGAAGCCGGCATCGCGTGAAGCGCGCACCTGCTCGACCATCTCGGGCACCCTTGCGGCCATGTCGGTTCCGGGCGGGAACTGGGTGTTGAGGAACAATCCGACTTTCACTGGTGCCTCCCGTTATGGCGTGGCCGCGTGGCCAGGGGGGTCAACCTACCCGGGTCAGCAATGGCAACGCAAAGCTTGCTAGATCGCCGCCCTGGAAGCGATACGCCGGCACTCCGGCTGCCGCCGCGGCGGCGAGGTCGGTGGGTTGGTCGCCGATCAGCAGGCATCGGCCGGGGTCGAGCTCCCATTTGGCCATCAGGTCCAGCAGCATGCCGGGCGCGGGTTTGCGCCAGGGATGCGGCTGGTTATAGGGCTCGATGATGCCGTCGGGGTGGTAGGGGCAGAAACGCCAATCGTCGATGGTGCCGCCGGCGGCGCGGATTTCGTTTTCCAACCAGTCATGCAGCGCGGTCAACTGGGCTTCGCTGTAGAAACCTCGGGCGATGCCGGCCTGGTTGGTGACGACGAAGACGTGCAACCCGGCATCGGTGGCGGCACGGATGGTTTCCCTGGCACCGGTCATCCAATCGAAACGATCCTTTGTGCCGACATAGCCGTGGTCTTGGTTGATGACGCCGTCGCGGTCCAGGAACAGGGCGCGGCGGTGCAGGCGGGCAGGGAGGTCGGTTTGCGCGCAAGCAAGGTCCGCCGGGATGCCGATATCGATGAAGTAGCCGTCGCCCACCGTGCCGCGCAGGGCGCCCTGGGTCGCCAGGGCCGGGAGGATGTCGCGTTCCAGCGAGCAGACCGGCGGGATGTCGGTCAGGATGCTGCGGTTCAGCAAATAGATGCCGGCGTTGATCATTCCGGGTCGACCGGGTTCGGGGCGTTCGCGGAAGGCGGTGATCTGGTCGCCCTTCATTTCTACCACGCCGTAGCGCGAGGCATCTTTCAGCCGGCGGAGAACCATTCGGCCGGCGATTTGAGGGGGGTCGCTGGCAGCGGCGGCGAGCAGTTGCGAAAGATTGAAGTCGAGCCAGCTATCGCCGTTACATAGCAGGAATTTTTCCGCGAGATGATCGCTGGCGTGGTGCAGCGCGCCGCCGGTGCCGGCCGGGACCGGTTCGCGGCACACAGTGATCCGCGCCTGCCTGGGCAACAGCGCGGCGATCGCCGGCAATGCGGCTTGCACGACTTCCGACAAATGGCC
>JAYTXR010000202.1:0-10677 GCA_043742865.1 Acetobacteraceae bacterium | reverse complement strand
AATTGCTCGCCGCCATGGACGCCAATGCGGTCGAAGCCGGCATCCTGGCCGCCAAGGTCTACTACCCGACCACCATCGACCGGCTGCATTCGCTGCATCAGGAATTCGCCCGGCTATCGGCCGCCTCCGCCGGCAGGCTGCGCTGGATCGCCACGGTCATACCGCCCGAGCATGGTGCGGGTTCGTATTGGGATTTGATGCAGAACCCAAGGATCGTGGCGGCGCTGGCCGACGCAGCGGGGCTGGTCGGGGTGCACATCACGCCCTCGCCCTGGGGGCTGGCGCCGAACGATCGCTGGTACTACCCGCTCTATGCCAAATGCGTGGAACTGGGCCTGAAGCTGTTCACCTATGTCGGCATGCCCGGCCCGCTCTGGCCGATGGGTCCGAACCATCCCGCGCATCTGGAGGACGTGGCACTCGCGTTCCCCGATCTGGTGATCATCGCCCATCATATCGGCGATCCCTGGACCGACATCTCGATCCGCCTCGCGGCCCGCCATCCGAATGTCTACATCTGCACGTCCGCCTGGTCGCCCAAAGCCTATCCGCCAGAGCTGCTGGAGTTCATGCGGGGGCGCTGGCACGGCACACGCGGCAGCGAGAAAGTCATCTTCGCGTCGGATTATCCGCTGCTGGATCTGCCAAAGACCACCGCCGCCGCCCGCGCGCTGGCACTCCCGGATGCCGATCTGCGACGCATCCTTTACGAGAACGCCCAGAATTTACTGTTCAATCCCTGACCG
Source organism: Acetobacteraceae bacterium (assembly GCA_043742865.1). Lineage (GTDB taxonomy): Bacteria > Pseudomonadota > Alphaproteobacteria > Acetobacterales > Acetobacteraceae > PALSA-911. Next base: position 9,931 of record JAYTXR010000202.1, on the reverse strand, counting down.
GTCCGGACCAGCCCTGACCGATCCGGCTCTAGTCGATGCCTTCGAACAGCACGGAACTGATATAGCGCTCGGCGAACGACGGAATGATCGTCACGATCAGCTTGCCGGCCATTTCCGGCCGCTTGGCCAGCCGCAGCGTCGCCGCCAGCGCCGCCCCCGACGAAATGCCGGCGGGAATGCCCTCGGTGCGCGCCAGGCGGCGGGACTGCTCCAGGGATTCGGCGTTGCTGACCTGCAGCACCTCGTCATAGCCGTGCGTGTCCAGAATATCCGGCACGAAGCCGGCGCCAATGCCCTGGATCGGATGCGGCCCTGGCGGCCCGCCGGACAGCACATGGCTCGCTTCGGGCTCCACGGCGAACAGCTTCAGGCCGGGACGGCGCGGTTTCAGCGCCCGCGACAGCCCGGTGATGGTGCCGCCGGTGCCGATGCCAGAGACGATGGCGTCCACCGCGCCTGCGGTGTCGTACCAGATTTCCTCGGCCGTGGTCGTCTCATGGATGGCGGGGTTGGCCGGATTGCCGAACTGGTTCGGCATCACCGACCCCGGCGTTGCCGCCAGAAGCTCGTTGGCCTTGGCGATGGCGCCGGTCATGCCCTTCTCGCGCGGCGTCAGCTCCACCTGGGCGCCCAGAAAGCCGAGCATCTTGCGCCGTTCGATCGACACGCTTTCCGGCATCGTCAGGATCAGCCTGTAGCCGCGCGCGGCGCACATGAACGCCAGGCCGATGCCGGTGTTGCCCGATGTCGGTTCGATGATGGTCGCACCGGGCGCCAGCTTGCCCTCGTCCTCCAGCGCCAGGATCATGCTGACGCCGATCCGGTCCTTGATGCTGGCGATCGGGTTGAAGAATTCCAGCTTCAGGCAGATGTCGGCGGTGATGCCTTCCTCGGCACAGATCTTCGGAATGCGCACCAGCGGGGTATTGCCGATGGTCTCGGCGATGCTGTCATAGATGCGGCCGCGCAGCGGGCGGTCGAAAACAAGCTTTTTCTGAGTGATCGAAGTCTGGGTCATCGAGTTCTGGGTCATCGGGCGCTTCCCTGCGTTCAAGACCACCGATCATGCCGGTTTCTTTCCCGGCCGCCAACGCTGGCCCGACAAAGGAAAAATCTTGCCTGGGGCCGCCAATCCGGAGAAAAATCCTTATTCGGCCGCCATGCGTTCGGGTTCAATCATCCCGGCGGCCACCTGCAAATCCACCGACAGCACGCGCGACACGCCGCGCTCCTGCATCGTCACGCCATAGAGCCGGTCCATCCTGGCCATCGTCAGCGGGTGGTGGGTGACCACCAGGAAGCGGGTCGCGGTTTCCCGCACCATGTCTTCCAGCAGGTTGCAGAACCGCTCCACATTGGCATCGTCCAGCGGGGCATCCACCTCATCGAGTACGCAGATCGGCGCCGGGTTGCAGCGGAACACCGCGAAAATCAGCGACAATGCGGTCAGCGCCTGCTCGCCGCCCGACAGCAGCGACAGCGTCGCCAGCTTCTTGCCCGGCGGCTGGGCGTAGATCTCCAGCCCCGCCTCCAGCGGGTCGTCCGAGCCGACCAGCGCCAGATGCGCCCGCCCGCCGCCGAACATGCGGGTGAACAATTGCTGAAAATGCCGGTCGACCTCCTGGAACACCGCGGTCAGCCGCTCGCGGCCCTCGCGGTTCAGATGGCCGATGGACCCGCGCAGCTTGGCGATCGCCGTGGCCAGCTCGTCGCGTTCGGCGACGATCGTGGCGATCTGCTTGTCGATCTCGTCGGCCTCCAGCTCGGCGCGCAAATTGACCGGCCCCATCTCCTCGCGCTCGCGCAGCAGGCGATCGAGCTTGCGGCGGGCTTTTTCCTCGGTCTCGGCGGTCAGTTCAGCGGGTGGGTCAGGCAGGGCGGCGTTGGCGCCCAGACGTTCCAGGATGCGTTCGGCGACGGTGCCCCAGGCGTGATCGGCCTGGGCCGCGCGGCCCTCGGCGCGCACCAGATTCTCGCGGGCAGACGCCAGCGCGGCCTCGGCGGCGCGGGCGGCGCGGGCGGTGGCGGACCCGGCATCGGACGCGGCGCCCAGGGCCTGCGCGGCGCGGCGATGGAGGGCTTCGGCCTCGGTCAGCGCATCCAGCGCCGCCCCCTTGCGGGCAGCGATCGCGGCCGGTGCGGCGGCCAGCGTTGCATGCTCGGCCCGGACCGCTTCGGCGCGGGCGGCAAGATCGGTGACGCGGCCGGCGGCGTCGGCGGCGCGTTCGGCCCAGCCGGCGCGCTCGCGCTCGATCGACTGGCGACGGGCCACGCGCCCGGCATGGTCGCGCGCCAGGCCGTCATGGGTGAAGCGAGCGGTATTTTCGCTGCTGCGGGCGGCGGCCAGCGCGGCGCGGGCCTGCTCGACCCCGGCGCGCAGCGCGGCGATGTCCGCCAGCCCGTCCCGGGCCGCGCGGGCGCGGGAAAATGCCGCATCGGCATCGTCGCGCTCCGGGGTCAGGCGGGCGATCTGCTGTTCCACCGCCTCCAGCCGTGCCGCATTCGTGGCGGCCTGGGCGGTCAGGGTGGCGGCGGCGGCGCGGGCGCGCTCGACGGTCTGCTCGGCGTCGCGCCGGGCGGTCCGGGCGGTCTGTTCGGCGGCGGTGGCGGCGGTCGCTTCTGCATCCGCCCCGGTGCGGGCGGCGCGGGCCGCACCGGCGGCGGTTTGCGCGTCGGCCAGCCGCGCCGCCAGGCCGGTCAGCCGGTTACGCTGTTGCAGCCGCACCGTGGCGGCGGTCGGGGTGCCGGCCAGGATCGTGTAGCCGTCCCAGCGCCACACCGCGCCCTGGCGGGAGACCAGCATCTGCCCGGGGGCGAGAGCCGATTGCAGCGCGTCGCCGGCTTGGTTGTCCTCGATCAGGCCGACCTGGCTGACCGCGCGGGCAAGTGCCGCGGGAAAGCGGATCAGGCTGGCGAGCGGCGTGGCCCCGTCCGGCAAGACCGGCGCCGGGTCAAATTCCGGCAGATCGCGCCAGTGGCGGGCCGCGCCGGGATTGGCGGCCGAGGACAGTTCCTCGCCGAGTGCCGCCCCGAGCGGCACTTCCATTCCGGCCGGCACGCTCAGCGCATCCAGCATCGGTGGCCAGCTTTCGCCGTCCTTCACCGCCAGCACTTCGCGCAGCGCCTGCATTTCGGCGGCAAGTTTTGCCGATTGCGCAATGGCGGCGGATTCCTCGGCGCGGGCGGCATTCTGCGCCCCCTGGGCGGCGCCACGGGCCACTTCCGCCTGGTCGAGCGCGGTTCTGGCGGTCGCGATCGCGGCTTCGGCGGCCAACGATGCGGCCTTGGCCGATTCCAGCCTGGCGGGGTCCACCGCCTGGGCGGCGATCCGGGTCTGTTCGTCCAGCAATTTGGCAAATTGGTCGGCGAGCCGCCGGGCGCGCTGTTCGGCCTGGGCGTATTCCTGCGCCACCGCCTGGGCGCGGGCCGAGGCCTCGGCGGCGGCTTCGGTGGCGCGGTTGGCGGTGGCTTCCACCTCCCGCGAAATTTCGCTGGCTTCGGCCAGGGCCGATCCGGCGTGGCGCGCGCGCTCGACATGCCCGGCATCGGCAGCAGCGATGGTGGCATCCTCCGCGATCAGGCGCTGCTCGGCGGCGACTGCATCGTGACGCAGCTGGCCGGCATGGGACAGGTCCCGATCCAGCTGTTCGCGCCGCCGGGTGGCTTCCCCCAGGGCAGTGCGGGCGCGCGCTTCCTCGGCGGCGATCTGCTCCTGCGCGACGCGATGGCGTTCCAGCGCGGTGCGGGCATCGGCTTCGCGGGTCCGCAGTTCCGGCAGCGCCGCTTCGCTGTCGGTCGCCACGGCGGTGGCGGCGGTGGCGGCTTCGGTGGCGGCGGCCACCGCCAGCCCGGCCGCGTGCAACGCCGCCTGAGCCGCTTCCCTGGCGGCCTGCACCTGGGCGCGTTGGATGGCAAGCAGCTCCTGCTCGGCCTGACGGACTGCGCCGGAGAGATTCCGATAGCGGCTGGCCTGGCGCGCCTGACGCTTCAGCGCGCCGAGCTGGCCTTCCAGCTGGCCGCGCAGATCCTCGGCGCGGGCCATGTTGGCTTCCGCCGCGCGCAATTTCAGTTCCGCCTCATGGCGTCTGGCGTGCAGGCCGGTGATGCCCGCCGCTTCCTCCAGCACCGATCGCCGCTCCTCCGGGCGGGCATTGACGATCGCGCCGACCCGGCCCTGGCTGACCATGGCCGACGACCGCGCGCCGGAGGCGAGATCGGCAAAAAGGGTCTGCACGTCGCGGGCGCGGACTTCGCGGCCGTTCACCCGATAGGCGCTGCCGTTGCCGCGCTCGATCCGCCGGCTGATCTCCAGCTCCGGCTGTTCATGGAACGGATGCGGCGCCAGGCCCTGCGCTTCTTCCAAGGTCAGCGTGACTTCGGCGATGTTGCGCGACGCGCGCGAAGTGGTGCCGGCGAAGATGACGTCGTCCATCTCCCCGCCGCGCAGGCTTTTGGCGCTGCTTTCCCCCATCGCCCAGCGCAGCGCCTCGACCACGTTGGACTTGCCGCAGCCATTCGGCCCGACGATCCCGGTCAGGCCGGGCAGGATTTCGACGCTGGTGGCCTCGGCGAAGCTTTTGAAGCCGGCGATGCGCAGTCGGGAAAAGCGGACGGGCAAATCGGTCTCCGTTCAGGTGGCTTCGCTGACCAGCTTGGCGAAATCCTCGAAACTCATGGCGCCGGCGGATTTCTTGCCGTTGATCACGAAGCTGGGGGTCGAGTCGATCTTGTAGCGGGTCTGGTCCTCGGTCTGCCGGGCGACGATCCAGGTCTTCAATTCAGTGTCGGCCAGCGCGGCATCGAAGGTGGTCCGGCTCATGCCGGCCAGGGCGGCGGTCTTCCACAACTCCTCGATCGGGTCGGCCTGGCGGTTGAACGCCCAGCGGTCCTGGTTGGCGAACAGCGCCTGGACGAAGGGCTCGTAGCGCTCCGCCGGCAACGTGCGCGCCACCATCGCCGCGGACAGCGCCACCTGATCTAGCGGGAAGTCGTGATAGACGAAGCGGATTTTGCCGGTATCGATCAGTTCGGCCTTCACCCTGGGGAAGGTGGTTTTGGCGAAAGCAGCGCAATGGGTGCAGGTGAGCGAGAAGAATTCCAGCACCTGAACCTTGGCCTCGGGACTGCCGACCGCGCGCTCCCCCTGCGAGGGGATGTCGGCGGCGTGCGCGAACGCCCCGGGCAGCGAGCTGGCGGCAACAACGGATAGTAGGGAACGGCGGGAGAACTGCATCGGAACCTCTATATCTGGTATTTCTACGGCTTCGGAAGGAAGGGAGTCGAGGGTTTAGCGCGGCGCTGCCCCCGCGCGCGCTCGGCGGTCAGCACCGCGCGGCCCAGGATGGCCAGCGCATCGCGCAGTTCGCCTGGGGCAAGCACAGCAATGGCCGCCTCCGCCCGGCGCTCCTCGGCCGCCGACAGCTTGGCGGGGCTGGCCGCGACTCGGGGCGGCTCGGGGGCATCGGCCGCCTGCACGAAGCCCAGCCGCTCGACCAGCGCCGAGCCCAGATGAGTGTTGATGCGCGCGATCAGCTCGGTGGCGAGGTGCTGGAGTTCCATCGCCACCGGTCCGGTGCAGGCGATGGTGAGCCGGCCCGCCGACAGCCGGCGCGGCGCGGTCAGCGCCGCCAGCTTCGGGCCGACGATGACGGCCCAGTCGGCCATCAGCTGGGCCGAACCCGGCGCCCGCCGGCGGAACGCCGGGCGCGTGAGCGCGGGCACCAGCGCGCCGACCGGACGCGGGCCGTAGACGTGGCGAGGCTGGCTCGCCATACCCGGCTGGGTGTCCCGCTTGCTCATGCCCCTGCCCTCCGCCTCTGCGCTGCTTGCCTGGTACGACCGGCACCGCCGGGCGCTGCCATGGCGGGCCTTGCCGGGACAGACGCCAGATCCGTACTCAGATCCGTATCGGGTCTGGCTGAGCGAGATCATGCTGCAGCAGACCAACGTGACGACCGTCCTACCGTACTATGAGAAATTTGTCCGCCGCTTCCCCGATGTGAACGCGCTGGCCGCCGCCCCGCTGGAGGCCGTGCTGGTGGCCTGGGCCGGGCTTGGCTACTACGCCCGCGCCCGCAACCTGCATGCCTGCGCCCGGATCGTGGCGCAAATGGGTGGGTTTCCCGGCGATGCCCAGGGGCTGCTGGCCTTGCCGGGCATCGGGCCGTACACCGCCATTGCCATCGCCGCGATCGCGTTCGGGCTGCCCGGCGTGCCGGTGGACGGCAATGTGGAGCGCGTCACGGCGCGGTTGTTCGCCATCGCCGAGCCGATGCCGGCGGCGAAGCCCGCGTTGCGCGACGCGGCCGCGTCGCTTGGGGCCGATCCGGATGCCATGGCTCGTCCGTCCGATTTCGCCCAGGCGCTGTTCGATCTCGGCGCCGGCATTTGCACCCCCACGCAGCCGGCCTGTGCGCTTTGCCCCTGGATGCAGGTCTGCGCTGGCCGGCAGGCGGGCATTGCCGCGGAATTGCCCCGCAAGGCGCCGAAAGCGGTGCGTCCAATGCGGTATGGCGCGCATTTCTGGCTGACCGATGCGGGGGGAAATGTGCTGCTGCGCCGGCGCGACCCCAAGGGATTGCTGGGTGGCATGACGGAACTTCCGGGCACCGAGTGGCTGGGCACACCCTTGGCCGCGGACGTCGCGTTGGACCAGGTGCCGATGCCGGCGAAATGGCACCGGATCGGCGAGGTGCGCCACGTGTTCACCCATTTCGAGCTGCGTTTGACGGTATTCGCCGCGTCGGTGAGCGAAATACAGGCCGACGGCTTCCTGCACCAGGTTACCGAATTGCAGGAAACCGCCCTGCCGTCGGTAATGCGCAAATGCGTGCGGCTGGCGATCTCGGCGGCAATCTAACTGGCGCCGATGCGTGCCCAGGGTTTCCCGACATCCGATCAGCCCGCTGATTCTGCGCTGAGAAGGGGATCGCCAGAAAGTAGGTAAGCGACCGTCGAGCTTACCAGACGCCGTCCATGCTCTCGCTGTATTGCAGGCAAGAAATTATTTTCTTGCTAAATTTACGTATTGCATCTTGGGCAATGGTGCCCTATCACTTCGTCGTCGGTCACGATTTGTTTATCGGCTTGAAAAGGATGAACGCATATGGACATGGGTAAATTTGGACGCTGGGCCATTTTGAGCGCGGCCATCGCGAGTTTTGCTAGCGGCACAGTCGCGAATGCCGCGGTGATCGAGAGCTTCGAGAGCGGGGCGTTCGATCCGGCCTGGGTTGCCCACGGTGTCAGCCACGGCAGCGTCAGCACCAGCTTTGCCCATGACGGCATCTACGGTGGCAACACCGGTGGCACTTGGTACTACCGCACGGATGCGGCCGCCGCGCTGGCGGTTGGCGATACGCTGTCTGCCTGGGTGAACGTCCAGAGCGGTGGCCGCTTCTATCTGGGCTTCGGTGCGGATGCTTCCGGCGCCAGCTCGTTCGATCTCGCGCCGAACAGCTCGCAGCTGCTGTTCCAAAACAACAACGGCTACGGGTTCGCCACTGTGACCTCAACCCCCTTCAGCTTTTCCCACAGCTGGTATCTGGCTACCGTCACGTTCGGGACAAGTGGTTCGGTGGTGGGCTCCATCTATGCCGCCGATGGCATCACGCTGCTGGACAGCCTGACTGCGGTTGGCCTGGATCACGGCGCAACCGGCGGCGTGGCGGTGCGGGAATTTAGCGGAAATTATTTTGACACGGTTTCTGTCAGCTCGGTGCCTGAGCCTACGAGTTTCTTGCTGATGGGCGTCGGCCTGCTAGGCCTGGTGGCGCTGCGCCGGCGCAGCGCCATCTGATCCCAGAAGCGAGAACCGGCGGCCATACGGCCGCCGGCTTTTGTTAGTCGCGGGCTGTTGGGCGCAATGTCCCTTGGCCCATGCCCGCGCAATCAGGCTGCCCCCCTAACAGCCCCGAGACGATCAGCAACGTTCTCCTGCGACACGATGTTCGTGGTGATACCCATCACCGCCCACAAAATTTTGGATCACGCTAAAAGAACGCTGTCGCTATAGGCGGCAAGCTTGCCATCCTGCGTCAATAGCCGCAGCGGCACGGATCGCGCCTGCCCGAGCAGGATGCGGTCGAACGGGTCCGCATGCAGCAGCGGCAGGGTCTCAACCGCGGCGGCATGGGCGGCGGAGATGTCCAGCAAAGTGAAGCCGGCCTCGCGGAAATAGCCCAGGGCCGTCTGCCCGGAGATCGGCATGTCATTGACGTGGTCGCGCGCCAGGGCGTGCTTGATGGCGATTTCCCATACGCTGGCGGCGCTGACGAACACCTCGTTGGCGGGATCCGCGATCAGGTCCTTTGCCTGGGACGAGAGCCTCGGATCATCGGCGATCGCCCAGAGCGCGATATGGGTGTCGAGCAGCAGGTTCATTCGCCGCCCTGGCCGGTGAACAGCGCGAGGATAGCCGCCGCATCGCCATCGATATCCGCGGGGGGGATGAATTTTCCGCGGGCCACGCCGATCCGCCGCCCCGCCGGAGCCGGCGCGATCGCCACCAGCCTTGCCGCCGGTTTGCCGTTGCGGGCGATGACGATCTCCCGCTCACGGCCACTCTCCACCGCCTCCACCAGCCGCGACAAAGTCGATTTGGCTTCCAGCATATTCACAATGGTCATGGTATTTTCCTTAGCCAGACCAGACTAACCTAATCCTGATCGAAGGGGATTTCAATCCGCCCTTGCCGGCTTGATCCTCGCCGGCGAAAACCGCACCATGATACACCACGCCCCAGGGGACCCACGATGAAAACTCGCGCCGCCATCGCCCGCAAGGCCGGGGAAAAACTCAGCATCGAGACGGTCGATCTCGACGGCCCGCGCGAGGGCGAGGTGCTGGTGGAGATCAAGGCCACCGGCATCTGCCACACCGACGAGTTCACCCTGTCGGGCGCCGATCCCGAGGGCATCTTCCCGGTCATTCTGGGCCATGAGGGCGCGGGCGTGGTGGTCGATATCGGCAAGAATGTCACCACCCTGAAAAAGGGCGATCACGTCATTCCGCTGTACACGCCGGAATGCCGGCAATGCGAATACTGCCTGAGCCGCAAGACCAATCTCTGCGTCGCCATCCGCGCCACCCAGGGCCGCGGGGTGATGCCGGACGGCACCAGCCGGTTCTCCTGCAATGGCGAACCGATCTTCCATTACATGGGCACTTCCACCTTCGCCAATTTTTCCGTGGTGCCGGAAATCGCCCTGGCGAAAATCCGCCCGGATGCGCCGCTGGAAAAGGTGTGTTACATCGGCTGCGGCGTCACCACCGGCATCGGTGCGGTGATTAATACCGCCAAGGTTGAGCCGGGCGCGAATGTGGTGGTGTTCGGCTTGGGCGGCATCGGGCTCAATGTGATTCAGGGCGCGCGGCTGGCGGGCGCAAACATGATCGTCGGCGTTGATCTGAATCCTGCGCGCGAGCCGCTCGCCAAAAAATTCGGCATGACGCATTTTGTGAATCCGAAAGATGCCGGAAACGATCTCGTGGCGCATTTGGTGAATCTCACAAAGGGCGGCGCGGATTACAGCTTTGAGTGCATCGGCAACGTTGATGTGATGCGCCAAGCGCTGGAGTGTTGCCACAAGGGGTGGGGTGTGTCGCTGATTATCGGTGTGGCGGGCGCGGGGCAAGAAATCAAAACTCGGCCATTTCAGTTGGTCACAGGCCGCGTGTGGAAAGGCACCGCGTTCGGCGGCGCAAAAGGCCGGCGCGATGTGCCGAAAATCGTCGATTGGTACATGGACGGCAAAATCAATATCGACGATCTCATTACCCACAAACTGGCGCTGGCGGACATCAATTCGGGGTTTGATTTGATGCACGCAGGTACGTCGATACGCAGTGTGGTGGAGTTTTAGGCAATCATAAATTATCGAACGCTGCGGGCGCTTTCCGCACCGCAATGCCGTGCGGGCGCGCGAATCGA